>NZ_CP081903.1:2542500-2856302 GCF_020091405.1 Bacteroides cellulosilyticus | reverse complement strand
ATGCCGCCGAAAGAGGCCGGCATCGAGGGCGCCAAGGAAATTTTCTTTGCTGTAATCTCTACCACCATCACGCTGGTAGCCGTGTTCTTCCCTATCGTATTTATGGACGGAATGACGGGACGGCTTTTCCGCGAATTCAGCATCGTGGTATCCGGTTCGGTGATCATTTCCTCCTTTGCCGCATTGACCTTCACTCCGATGCTTGCCACCAAGTTGTTAGTGAAACAAGAAAAGAAAAACTGGTTCTATATAAAAACCGAACCATTCTTTGAAGGAATGAACCGCATCTACAGCCGGTCATTGGAAATTTTTCTCCGTAAACGCTGGCTGGCCATGCCACTTGTATTAGGAACATTAATCATTATCGTATATCTGTGGAATGCCATCCCTGCCGAAATGGCACCATTGGAAGATCGCTCGCAAATCAGTATCAACGTGCGTGGTGCGGAGGGTGTGACTTACGAATACATACGGGATTATACGGAAGACATCAACCAGTTGGTAGATTCCATTCTGCCGGATGCAGAATCGGTAACGGCACGCGTGTCAAGTGGTAGCGGTAACGTGCGTATCACATTGAAAGACATGAAAGAGCGTGACTACACACAGATGGAAGTAGCCGAAAAGATTTCGCAGGCTGTACAGAAAAAGACCAAGGCGCGTTCGTTCGTACAGCAATCGTCCTCTTTCGGTGGACGACGCGGTGGTATGCCGGTTCAATATGTATTGCAGGCTACCAACATTGAGAAATTACAAGAGGTGTTGCCGATATTTATGGCGAAGGTTTATGAAAATCCGGTTTTCCAGATGGCCGACGTGAACCTGAAATTCAGCAAGCCGGAAGCCCGCATCAATATCAATCGCGACAAGGCAAGTATCATGGGAGTAAGCACACGCAATATCGCGCAAACGCTTCAATACGGATTGAGCGGTCAGCGTATGGGTTATTTCTATATGAACGGAAAGCAATACGAAATATTGGGTGAAATCAACCGCCAGCAACGCAACAAGCCTTCCGACCTGAAAGGCATCTATATTCGTAGTGATAAAGGTGAAATGGTGCAGTTGGACAACCTGATTGAACTGACCGGCGGTATCGCCCCTCCGCAATTGTACCGTTACAACCGTTTCGTTTCCGCCACTATTTCTGCCGGACTTGCTGATGGGAAAACCATCGGACAAGGATTGGACGAGATGGATAAGATTGCCAAAGAAACATTGGATGAGACATTCCGTACCGCACTGACGGGAGACTCCAAAGAGTACAGGGAAAGTTCTTCCAGTCTGATGTTTGCCTTTGTATTGGCAATTCTGCTGATCTACCTGATTCTGGCAGCGCAGTTCGAGAGTTTCAAAGATCCGTTGATTATCATGCTTACCGTGCCTTTGGCTATTGCCGGAGCCTTGGTATTCATGTACTTCAACGATATTACGATGAATATATTCAGTCAGATTGGCATCATCATGCTGATTGGTCTGGTGGCAAAGAACGGTATCCTTATTGTAGAGTTTGCCAACCAGAAACAGGAAGCCGGAGAAGATAAAATGGAAGCCATCAAGGATGCATCCCTGCAACGTCTGCGCCCCATCCTAATGACGAGTGCTTCTACCATTCTCGGACTAATACCGTTGGCATTCGCTTCGGGTGAAGGTTGTAACCAGCGCATTGCCATGGGTACAGCCGTAGTGGGCGGTATGTTGGTATCCACATTCCTCACTATGTATATCGTACCTGCCATATATAGTTATGTATCCACTAACAGAAGTAAGTTAAAGAAATCATGAAACGTACGATTTTATCCCTCATAGCCATTTGTAGCACCTCGCTTGCATTGCAAGCGCAGATGCCGCAATCTTATACATTAAAGTCCTGCTTGGAATACGGGCTTCAAAATAACTACTCGCTGCGCATTACCCGCAACGAGGAACAAGTCAGCAAAAACAACGCCACGCTGGGAAACGCCGGTTATCTGCCGACACTTGACCTCTCTGCAAGTTATAAAGGAACCGTAGACAATACAGACAGTAAAGTGCGGGCTACCGGAGAACATGTCAAAGAGAATGGTGTATTCGATCAGACCATGAACGTGGGGCTTAATCTGAACTGGACTATCTTCGACGGCTTCAACATCACCGCCAACTACCAACGTCTGAAAGAGTTGGAAAGACAAGGTGAAACCAATACCCGTATCGCCGTAGAAGACCTGATAGCCAACATCGCTGCCGAATATTACAACTATCTGCAACATAAGATCCGTCTGAATAATTTCCGCTATGCCGTATCTTTGTCCAAAGAGCGTTTGCGTATCGTGGAAGAGCGTTATCACATCGGTAACTTCTCCCGTCTGGATTACCAACAGGCAAAGGTAGACTTCAATGCAGACAGTGCCCAGTATATGAAACAGCAAGAGTTGCTGCATACCTCCCGTATCCAACTGAACGAACTGATGGCGAACGAAGATGTAGACCAGCCCATCATCGTTCAGGACAGTCTGATCAACGTAGACGGTGGACTAAACTTTGAAGAGCTTTGGAACATGACTCTGCAAACCAACGCTTCTCTGTTGAAAGCCTATCAAAACAACACGCTTGCCCAGCTGGATTACAAAAAGGTTTGTTCCCGCGACTATCCTTATCTGAAGATGAACGGTGGTTATGGCTATACCTTCAACAAATACGATATCGCCACTAACATCCAACGCGGTAATCTTGGTGCCAACTTCGGCCTGACTATCGGCTTCAACCTATTCGATGGAAACCGTCGCCGGGAACGCAACAATGCACGTATTGCCATTCAGAATGCCCGCCTGGAACGCGAACAACTGGAACAAGCCTTACGTGCAGACCTGAGCAACTTATGGCAAGCTTACCAAAACAATCTGCAAATGCTGAACCTGGAACGCCAGAACCTTGTAGCTGCTAAAGAAAACCATGAAATTGCCATGGAGCGTTATATGCTGGGAAACCTTTCAGGTATCGAAATGCGTGAAGCACAGAAGAGCCTTTTAGATGCAGAAGAAAGAATTCTTTCAGCAGAGTACAACACTAAATTATGCGAAATTTCTTTGTTGCAAATCAGTGGAAAAGTAACAAAATACCTGGAATAAAACAAATATTCCCCATCAGGCGAGTTTTTTTCCTCTACTTTTGCCATCATAGAACTATAAAAAACAACGACCATGAAAAAGATTTGCCTGTGTTGTCTGGCCTTGTTATGCCTGACAAATGTATTTGCACAAGAGAACGTAAACTACAAAGAGAAGAAGCCCTATAAAACCTGGGTGAAAATGGCTCCTAAATTGGACGATGAATTCTTTAAAACAACTGAGGCCATCCGCATTGGCGACAATGTATTGCTTTATCAACAAACCACCGGCGGTTGGCCCAAAAACATCTATATGCCTGCCGAACTGACAGAGCAAGAACGTGAAGACGTACTCGCCTCCAAGGATGATGTAAACGAAAGTACGATAGACAACGATGCAACCAGTACGGAAATCGAATACCTCTCCCGCCTGTATCTGGCCACTAATACCGAAAAGTACAAAAATGCCGCTCTGGATGGTATCCGGTATATTCTCAAAGCCCAATATCCCAACGGTGGCTGGCCGCAGTTCTGGCCCCGTCCCAAGGGTTATTATACTCATATCACTTACAACGACAATGCAATGGTAAACGTTATGGAGTTGCTGCGTCAGGTATACGAGAAGAAAGCTCCCTACATATATGTTCCCGACAGCATTTGCGACCGTGCCCGCACCGCCTTCGATAAGGGTGTGGAATGTATCCTCAAAACGCAGGTTATCCTGAACGGCAAGCCTACCGTGTGGTGTGCGCAGCATGATGAACATACCCTTGCCCCAGCCAAAGCACGTGCCTACGAACTTCCCTCACTGAGTGGCGCCGAATCGGACAACATCGTCATCCTGCTAATGTCTCTGCCTAATCCTTCAAAAGAGGTCATCGCATGTATAGAGAACGCAATCGAATGGTTCAAAGCATCAAAGATTGAAGGGATGAAAAAAGAGTTCTTCACGAATGATGAAGGCAAGAAGGACTTCCGTATGGTTCCGTGTACGGATTGCCCTCCCCTGTGGGCACGCTTCTATACTTTAGAAGACAATCGTCCGTTCGTTAGCGATCGTGATGGGGTGAAGAAGTTCGATATTTCCGAAATCGGATATGAGCGCCGCAACGGATACAGTTGGTATAATAGTGACGGGCTGAAAGTGCTGAAGAAGTACGAGCAGTGGAAAAAGAAACACAATAAATAATAGCTTCGGGGCAGCATACACTGCCCCTATTTTTTATCCTATCCCAATACCCATTTCGTCTTCTTTCCGAAGCAACGGTACGCCATTGCCACCAGAAGCCAGGAAACGCCAAATGCCAACACTGCGGCGACAGGTATCTGCAAACACAACGGAACACCTGCCGCCCGCATCAGTACCACTGCGGGCCCTGTGAAGAAGTAGTGTATCATATAGATTCCAAAACCGCAAAGCGTCAGGTTGGACAATGCTTTTATCACCCGCTCCGAACGAATGTTCACTCTCTTTGCCCACATAAATACAGGAATAGTCATCATCACCACGTTCAGCGAACAGTAGGTGAAGAACAATTCCAGCATTTCATCCGTAAAGTCCGGCAATGCCGTCATGTGGCGGAAACCGAAGAAAGTAACCGTATAGCCCACCACAAACATAGGAACGCCTATCAGTGCGGATTGCCGTACAGTCCAGTCATGGTTGCGCAGATAATGTCCCAGAAGCAGGTATCCATTAAAACCGGCAAAATAATAAAGCATGCCGAATGAGTTCCACGAACAAGTTCCCCATAAGTATTGCGCTACAAACTCATTATAATAAGGTATAAGCAATGTCACTCCCCATACAGCCAAGAACCAGAGTTTGGCTTTCTCCGAAGCTTTCTCTACCCAAGCGGAGAATATCGGCAAGTACAGATAGAGGCCTATCAGCAAATAAATGTACCACATGTGTACATCGAGGATAGAAAAATTAAAAGGAAGTTCTGCAATATATCCCATGCTGACAGCTAAAGACTGGCGCATCACTTCTTCGCCCGAGTACGGGAAGAAGTCAAGAATCACCCGCGGTTCCACTCCCAGCAATCCTGTAATCCAAGGGAAAAGATTATAAATCACCGACCAGATAAGAAACGGAAAAAACACACGTGGAATACGTTTCTTATAGAATACGGATGCATCGCCACGCACAGGGAGCAATAAAGCTCCCGTTATCATCACAAAAAGAGGCACGCACGGACGTAGTACCGCTCCATAGACGGCACCCCAGAATTTGATATCTTCAATATTCGGAGCCGTTCCCGGATAAAAGTTGAAAGGGTCTGTGCAGTGGCAACAAACCACGGTAAACATGGCTATCAGTCGCACAACATCCAGCCAGACGACACGGGAGCTCGCCTTCAGAGAAATGTGAGGAGTAGTTTCCATAACTGTCAATAAGATTAATCTGATTTTAAAGGCGTAAAGATAGGAATTAGTATCGGCATACAAGGATATCTTATTATTTTTCTGATATATAGATTCCACAATAGAATACTTAGGAACAAATAAGAAAGATGGGAAGGAGGTCGTATGAAAACCAAGAAAGCTATCCCAAGGAGTTAATCAACTTCTTCGGGACAGCTTTCACTTAATCTATAGAAAGATTCCTCTTATTTACTACAATTCCAAGGTTTCAGTTGTTTAAAGAAATCGTTGCCTTTGTCATCTACCAGAATGAATGCAGGGAAGTCTTCCACTTCAATCTTCCAGATAGCTTCCATACCGAGTTCGGGGTATTCTACACATTCGATACTCTTGATGTTGTTCTGTGCCAGGATAGCGGCAGGACCACCGATAGAACCGAGATAGAAACCACCGTACTTCTTGCAAGCATCCGTCACCTGCTGGCTACGGTTACCCTTAGCAAGCATAACCATGCTGCCACCATGACTTTGGAACAACTCTACATACGAGTCCATACGTCCCGCAGTAGTGGGGCCCATAGAGCCACAAGCCATACCAACCGGAGTCTTGGCAGGGCCGGCATAGTAAATCGGATGATCCTTGATATACTGTGGCAAATCTTCACCACGGTCCAGACGTTCTTTCAGCTTAGCATGTGCAATGTCACGGCCTACGATAATCGTACCATTCAATGACAGACGTGTAGCCACCGGATATTTAGTCAGTTCCTTCAGGATATCTGCCATCGGCTGGTTCAGGTTTATCTTAACCACGGCACCTTCGCCTGCATGACGCATTTCTTCCGGGATGAGTTCGCCCGGATTACTGTCCAGTTTTTCAATCCAGATACCTTCTTTGTTGATCTTACACTTGATGTTACGGTCGGCAGAGCAAGAAACGCCCAGACCTACCGGACAAGATGCACCATGACGAGGCAGGCGGATGATACGGATATCATGAGCCAGATATTTACCGCCGAACTGTGCACCGAGGCCAATCCTATGAGCTTCTTCCAACACTTCTTTCTCAAGTTCTACATCACGGAAGGCACGTCCGTATTCGTTACCCGTAGTGGGCAACTCATCATAATAATGAGTAGAAGCCAGCTTCACCGTCAGCAGGTTCTTCTCAGCAGAAGTACCGCCAATAACGAAAGCGATGTGGTAAGGAGGACAAGCAGCTGTACCCAGCGTCTTCATTTTCTCAACGAGGAAAGGAACCAGAGTGCCGGGATTCAGGATTGCTTTTGTTTCCTGATACAGGTAGGTCTTATTGGCCGAACCACCGCCTTTGGTCACGCAAAGGAACTTATATTCCATACCCTCGGTAGCTTCGATATCTATTTGTGCAGGCAGGTTACACTTCGTGTTTACCTCGTCGTACATATTCAACGGAGCATTCTGAGAGTAACGCAGGTTTTCTTCAGTATATGTTTTGTAGACACCCAGCGAAAGAGCTTCTTCATCACAATAACCAGTCCATACCTGCTGTCCCTTTTCACCATGAACGATAGCCGTACCGGTATCCTGACAGAAAGGAAGCACGCCTTTTGAAGCAACTTCTGCATTGCGCAGGAAGGTCAGTGCTACATATTTATCATTATCACTTGCTTCGGGGTCGCGCAAAATCTTAGCAACTTGCTCATTGTGCGAACGGCGCAACATAAATGACACATCGCGGAAAGCTGTGTTAGCCATTGCCGTAAGACCTTCTTTTTCAATCTTCAGAATGGGCTTTCCTTCAAACTCGCTTACAGATACATAATCTTTTGTAAGCAGATAATACTCAGTCTTATCTTCCCCATGCTCAAACATAGGTTGATACTTGAACGGAGGTGTTGTTGCCATAATTACTCGTAAATTAAATTAATGAATCGTGTAGCAAAGGTAAGAACTATTATTGAAATATTTCTTTAATTAGAGTGAAAATGATGACACTCTCTGCATACGGCCTATCAATTCGTCACCCAACGCTGTCTTATCTTCAATATGTTTCAGCACAGCGGTGACAAACGGATTACTTTCAAAGTCGCCGCGTACCTGCTCAAAGTCCATTTCTTTCTCTGCGCGCGAACCGTCGGCACCGAAGCCCGTCATGGAGGCAAGTGAGAATTCTTTCTTGGCATCATCATACACCATACGGTCCAACCCGACTACCGCTTCTTTCCACTTCTCTACAATGCGGATGATGTCTGTAGCCGTTATATTGTCCGGTTTGATTCCGTAGTATTCCTCCAACTTTTCATAAGCCCAGGTCCACTCATAAGTGTAGTAGTTCTGATGCATCTTCTCAAATTCAGCATTGATGTACTTCAGACGGTCTACTTTGCCACACTCGATATCATTGATCAGGGCATCTATCTCGCTCTTCGGAGCTATCAGGCCGGAAATGTCCACCCACTCACCGCTACCCACTGTGGTGTCGGGCTTCAGGCGGGTACGTATTTCTTCATTACTTTTGAATTCAATACCTTCCAGACGTTTGATGACAGAGTTTCCAAGGAATTTATGGATGGCGATCTCATAGAACTTGATACCTTTCACCAATGCCGAGTTACGGATCTTCGCACTATGGAAAGAATAGATATCGGAAAGTTCGCCCGAAGCATGGCGCAGGTTCTGCAAAGTTTCCCGTCCCTTGAACATCTTCTGCACGGTATAGGGACTGAGTAAGTTGTAATTGATGAAATCCAGTTTGTTGGAATCCGTACGTCCATCACGCTTCGGCCACTTCTGTGCATCACGGATGGTTCCTACACTTCGCAGGTTGACACCCGGTACAAGATAAGTAGTATTGTTCTGCTCTATCAGATAGGAGAAAGGCAAGTTAGAAGTATCGGAATGATTCACATGGCGGCCCATTACCAATGAAAAAGCGCCTACACGGGCGGGCCAAAGAATATAGGAATCGGAAGTAGTTTTAGCACCACGTTCCAATGTTCCCTGATGGATAGGGCCTAACTTATACATGTGATTACTCTGGTTGGAACCCGAACCGGCATTCATGAATGAAAACATACCGGCAATCAGTAAAGTGGACTTATGATGCGTCACCGTGAACGGTCCGGCAAAGATAGCGCATGCCTCGCCATTCTCTCCCTGGCAATTACTGAAGAAAAGCGATTCGGACGCTGAATAATTATGTCCCAAACGACAGGCCTGACCTATAAAGCAACGGCTCAGCATAGCTCCATCGTCTATATGTGAACCGGAGGAGATGATAAAATCATCACAAATAACTCCATGGCCGAGATGTACCGGTGCTTCCGCATTACTATTAATGCTACCATTATAAAGACGACAAGTTCCGCAGATGTGACAATAATCTCCGATACGTACATTCTTGATAGATCCTGTATTGAGTATCATCACATGATTGCCGATAGTACCTACCGAGGAGGCATGCTTATTGGAATAGAAGTCTGTTATAGACTTCATCCGGCAAATCAACTCCGGACGGTGGCGGTAAAGCGCCAGGATATAAGCCTGATGCGCGGAAAGTTTATCATTGATAAGTACTTCACGCCCACCGGTTTCATTCAGTACGGATACTTCTACCCCATTACCGAATTTACTCAATCCGTCCACCAGGATGATGTCTACATTCTCAATGAATGTGTCATGCCCGATCTCATAATTAGCAATGTAGTTCTGGATGTTCTCAATGCAACAGTTATTCCCCACCGTGACATTGTGGAGCGTTACATGACGCAAACCGGAATGTTTTTTAATTCCACCCGGCAATGTGAACTCTGATTGAAACACGCCTAAACGCACATCTCCCGAGAACCGGGTGTGATGTACAAACTCGGTAACAAAGTCTTCTGCTACCATTACTTTCCCCCAATCATCCGCCAGACACGACTGGCTTTTCAACCGGAGTACTTCGTCTTCGGTTAAATGTCTGTAATTCATAACAATTAAATTAAGAATGATGAATGAAGAATGAAGAATTACCATGCAGCACAATAGTGTGCAGCCTGATTCTTCATTCATCATTCTTCATTCATCATTGATTACTCTTCTTCGTAGGTCTGATAAAGAAAATCGTTATAAGGGTATTTCTGTACATGCAGTTCTTTCACGCGTGCATAAACCACACTCTTCAGTTCCTCCAAATTGATCTTCTCACGGGCAGAGATAAAGAGGCAATTATCCTCCATCTTTGCCATCCAAGTCTTCATCAGTTCCTCGAGTGTTAAGTTTTCCTTTGTTCTGGGGGTAAGGTCGTCAGCCGCTTTCTCCACATAGGTGTAAGCGTCTATTTTATTGAATACAAGTATGATTGGCTTACCGGATGCACCGATATCCGCCAATGTTTTATTGACTACTTCTATCTGTTCTTCAAAATCCGGATGTGAAATATCCACAATGTGCAACAGCAGATCCGCCTCGCGCACTTCGTCCAGTGTCGACTTGAAAGAGTCCACCAGGTCAGTAGGCAACTTACGGATGAAACCAACCGTATCTGAAAGCAGGAACGGCAGATTGTCAATAATCACCTTGCGCACTGTAGTATCCAATGTTGCAAACAGTTTATTTTCTGCAAATACTTCGCTCTTGGCAAGCAGGTTCATCAATGTGGATTTGCCCACATTGGTATATCCCACTAATGCCGCACGTATCATACGTCCACGGTTCTTTCGCTGGGTTGACTTCTGCTTATCGATCTCTGCCAGACGTTCTTTCAGTAATGACATACGGTTCAGGATGATACGACGGTCCATTTCCAACTGCGTTTCACCCGGACCACGAAGTCCCACTGAACCTTTACCGCCACCGGCACCGGAACCGCCACCCTGGCGTTCCAAGTGGGTCCACAAACGTTGCAGACGGGGAAGCATGTATTTATACTGTGCCAGTTCCACCTGCGTCTTTGCATTGGCTGTCTGTGCACGCATGGCAAAAATATCAAGAATAAGCGAGGTGCGATCCAATATCTTGATCTTCAACTCAGCTTCAATGTTACGTATCTGTTTCGCGGAGAGTTCATCGTCGAAAATCACCATACCGATTTCCCGTTCGGCTTCCTCTTCGTTCCGGATATATTCTTTAATTTCTTCCAGTTTACCTTTGCCGACGTAGGTCACAGAATGTGCCTGATCCAGCTTCTGGGTAAATCGTTTCACTACTTCCGCCCCGGCTGTCTCAGCCAAGAATTCCAGTTCATCGAGATATTCGTTTGTCTTACGCTCATCCTGTGTTTTTGTGATGAGACCAACCAATACCGCCGTTTCTGCCTGTACTTCGGAGATTACAAATTCTTTCATTTACTATACCTATTTATTATATATTGGGCGACAAATATAATTATTTTTGCAGAAATCCTTCTGCTATTTTCTCATTTAATTCTATAACAATATCTTTATAATCAGCACGGCGACCGCATGCACGAATTTCCAGTAAAGGATACTTATCAAGAATATGTGACATCAGATCGGCCATGGAAGGTGCTGTGGGCAACTGGCTATACTCTTCATACGTATAGGTAAGAAAAGCCACATTAGGACCTATTCCCTTATTATCCAGCAAGTATCCCTTATTCAAAAGAGTAGGCAGACGTAACCCATCCCCCATTTTCAAATCCCCGGGCGCAGGATAGGACAAAATGCGGGTACGAGCCTCATCCATCATCACCGGTACCTGGTGTGAATAATCAGCCTTGGTTTTATAAATATAAACCACCGGAGAGGTGGAGGCCGGATTACCACCTGTCAGCTGTGGAGTAATTGCTCCAGAATTCATTTCTATCTTTTGCATATCAGATGTGACCATTGTTTCTTTTTTCGCAGAACGACAACCCGCCAATAGTACAAGTAAGGTTGCGATTACAATATTAATCCTCTTTTTCATTTTAAAAATTTACATTGATGGATTCCCTTGTCCGTTACAGCCTGCAAAAGATACACTCCCGTAGGATATTCCCGGCAAGAAAAAGTTATAGTTTCTTTTCCTTCAGACAATATTTGTTTCAACAGACGCCCATTTACATCATATAGATTCACCCTGTGGGAATTCTCCGGCAAATGAACAACCACGGTTTCCTGTTGCTTATCACAGAAAGCAGTAAATCGTATTTCTTGCCTCGTCTCTATAATTGAAGTAGGATCAGCCTTAACAATAATCTCATTCGTGGTATCAGGACCACCATGAACCACTTTCCATTCGCCATCATTTGTTCCTTTGTAGACTGCAACAATACGATCACCGGGTTGTGGAGTCGATGAGATTCTACAGGAAGGAGCAAAGGACACTGTATAATATGTCTGCATACTTGGAATATCCGAAATTCTTGATATAAATTCTCTTATATTCAGATTCTTATCAACCATAGCCAAAGCTACTTTTCCCGAGAACGAGTCTAATCCCAAATTCCAGAGGAAGCCGCACTTCACAATAAAGGAAGAGTTTACATTAAATTGAGTTTCAGAGGTTTCCAAGCCGGAATAATAAGTTCCATCTTGAGATTTCCCAGCAAGCATGGCCAATAATGTTTGATAGCTTGAATTTCCTTCCGCCGGCTTTAGCCCGAACAAAGCGTCTTGATTCGCGACAAAGCCACCGCCAGTACTGCCACCTGCTCCCTGATTATTCGGATTCAAAGCTGAAATCAGGAAATAACCATTGCTATGGCCACTCCACCCCCAATTTACTCTAAAATAATCCTTCGTTGTATATCCATCCAATATGAATTGATGTCCTTCATTACTAAGAGTAGCTCCACCGTAAAGCACAGGGCCTACTGTCATTATTTCATTTTCCAGCATTTGTATCCACTCTGCATCCGAATACCATTCACGACGAAGACACAACATGCTTTTATTGTAATTCATATACTCTGCCAATCCATGAATAGCTGTCAATGTAGCGGCACCGGTTCCACCGGCAGAAGCGATATTAAACTGTGATTGAGCCATAACACCGCAGTCGTACATCAAAGTAGCAACTTCATTTTTAGAAATCTCGGATGAATTCCGATCATATTGAAGTGGCATATCGTTCCAAGCATAAGTATGTCCCAAAGTTCTCCCCGATACATTTTGGTGAATTTTGGCTCCACTAACTAGCGCATCATAACTATAAGCAGGAAGAGTACCCGTTCCTGCATTCGGCCATTGATGATATCGCATCAATATGGATATAGCAGTTGCCACACACCCTGTAACAGTCTGTGTGCCTTCAATTTTAGGACAAAGCGTATTATAAGGACTCTCTTGATCCCACTCCGCTGTTTTATATTGCTTTACCACATCTCCGGTTGTCATATCCGACACCCCTCTCCACGCTTCAGATACAACATCAGAAGTATTCAGTCCCGTCTCTCTTGCCTCATTGATCTGTTCTTTCAGTCCATTCATCCAACTTTTCAGATTCGAAGGCATCCCATCTTTCACAAAGCTGTTTGTGAAAGAATAGCCTAGTACAGGCATAACCACATCATCTCCGGCAATAATAACAAAACCTTTCCGGTCGGTACTATTAAAGACATAGAAAGCCGGAAGATTCCCTACACTACGGGTATTCGCATCTTCTCCATCCCAAACTAATTGTAACTGTGGTGACGCGGCAGTACTACGGGTTTGAACATTCGTTTTAAAGAAATCGGTAGCTAAAGCATGAGCTTGCTCTGCTGTTACATTATCAGCAAGAAGCCGATTTGCAAGAAGAATAAATAGAAAGAGTAGCGTACACCTCATATAGTTAGGGGTTAGTTGGTTTAGTAGCACCTCAACGAATGACACAAATCACTATCTTGTTGTTCATTAGAAAAGACAAAATTACTGAAATATATGGTTCGTCAAATGATTTTAAATACTTTTTTTAAAAAGACAAGGCCATCCTAAGTTAATAGAACAGCCTCGTTTCACCATTATAAATATATATAGTCTAACGTTTCATAAATTTGCTCCGGTATATCTTACCATCAGCTGATTGCAATACTACAATATAACAGCCTGCATCCAACCCTCCTACCGGAATAGAATACTCTTTCCTATCCCCTGATTCTTTTTGCTGTATCATTTGCTGTCCGGACAGGTTATAGACAGAGATCATTCGGGCTGCATGAGAAGTACGGATATTAAGAATATCTTCTACCGGCTGCTGATAGATAACTAACCCGTCCTTATCGGCTACTTCATCCTCAATACCGGTGGCCGGTCCTACAGAAAAGCTGAGCCTGCATAGTGGTTTATTTCCATCATACCCCCCCAGTAGTTCAGGTTTATATAAATTGATACTATAGTTGCCTTCACCAATTTGCGGATCAATTTCCATTTGAAAGTCCAAAGACTTGTCTTTTTCTATAAAAACATCTGCATAGTGCAAATTAGATGTTGAACTCTGACCAACAGTGAAAATAGCTGCCATCAAAGTCTTATCATATACATTACCAGTTCCACTTAATGACAAATCCGCCATCAGCTTAAGCCTTTCCCCTACCTGAAGCTGATTCTTCTCTAAACATGCATTAGCTAGCACTAAAGTTGGATTTCCATAGGCTTTATTAACAGTGACAGGAAGCAATTCTCCAATGCCATATACATATTCTCCCCATTGTACACCCGGACAAATATAATAATCTCCCTCAGGAATATCCGTAGATATTTCTGTTAGGTTAGAAACCAAATCTCCTGAAATGATGACTTCTCTATTATTTGTACCCGGATTTAGTTCCAACTGAGTATATCCAGTCAGGCTTATGATTTGCGGTTTTTCATCTGTAGTAATAAACATTACACCTGCCAAACCATAAAATTCACTTATTGCGTTTTTATTGGAAAATAACATCCTGAAATCACCTTTACGCCCACTATATAGATTATGCAAGATTTCTACACTCCCATCTAGATCTTCTTGTAGCATCAAGTTGCCGGTAAATGGGGTAAACATGCATTTATTACCAGTAACAGTAAGTGTGAACTGGGATTCAAAACCATATCCGCCTCGTACACGACTCCAACTTGTTTCACGTACATCTTTAGTCGCTAAATATAGTGCATAGCTTCCATCTGCCAGGTCATTGGGAATTCTGATATTCGAAAATACCTGCCCTTTAGTTCCATAATTAGTATTTACATCTCCTAAAAATGTATTCCATAATACCAACTGTCTACCGTCTTTTTCAGCAATTAAACCCAGTTGACCATTTTGGAATTTCGTACTCATATTATAAAGTTCAGTCACTGTGAAATCAAAACTTTCTCCTTTAACGACCTCTTTTTTATCAACTTCAAGTTTTGAAAGATAAAAATGAGAAGTATATTTTGACGATGTGACAGGAGGTTGAAGCCCGATAAGCATTCCCTGTTGATAGATAAAACCGCCGCCAAGATTTGTACCTCCGCCAATACCCGGAGATGAGGGATCTAGGGAAACGACTTCAAAATAACCATTATTGGAACCACCCCAGCCCCAATTCACATGAACCATATCCTGAGGATCGTAGCCATCAAAAACAAATTCATGCCCTACATCTTTGGATACACCATTATAGAGTACAGGACGTCCCTCACTGAGTTCAGTCTTTATCATATTCATCCATTCTTCAGAAGTAAAATACTGGCGGTATATATATCCTATATTTCCATCATAACCGAAATAGTCAATCAAAGCTTGTCCCACCTTAAAAGAAAAAGCTCCAGAACCGGAAGGAGAATATTCCATATCAACCGCAACACCGCAAGCATACATCAATTCAGCAATTGCATTTGCTTGTTCAGCCGTATAGCTAGAGTTAACATATTGCGGCAACATGTTATCCCAGTCAAAAGTAGTATTTCCATAATCAAAAGAGCACTCAATTCCACTGGAAGTTTTATAAGAATGGGTACCTTTTCCTTTTACAGGATATTCATGATATTTCAAAATCATAGCCATTGCCGTGGCTACACATCCCGTCACACAACGTTCTCCTTTATAAAGAGGACAGGTATTATTGTAAGGCTCACTTTGATCCCAACATATATTTTCCAGCAAAGGAGATACAGATGCCGGAAAATTTGTTTTAGTAAGCAGTTTAGGTTCAGTAACCGTTTTTTCGGCATTACCCAGTTGAGCATAAGCGGCATTATAAAGTTCCAGCCACCCAAGTATGTTCACCGGTAAGTTCTCAGTTATGAAACTTCCATTATCCGAATAGCCCAGTACAGGCTTCATACGGTCATCACCGGATACTATAACATAAGCAGACTGTGCATAGTTATAGATATAAAAAGCTGTTCCTCCTACACTGCGGGTAGATGCAGATTTTAGCAAGTCAGTAGAAACTGCCGCCAATTGAACTTCACCGCTATTACGGGTTACAGCCCCGGATGACTGCATAAAGAAAGTTCGTGCAATAGAAAGAGCCTCTTCCGGAGAGCGTTGTGCTGTCCATGCTGATAAGCTGCATAAAAGAACTAAAGACAGGAGTAGTAATCTCTTCATAGGCATTATTTATTAGGATAATTAAACAATAATAAACAAGAAATCGCAAAGTTACAGAAATCTATCACTTTACAAATATTTCCTGCTACTATTTTGCAAATAATGCGATTCAGTAGTTGAAATAGGTTCATTAGGGAAAAGAAATGATCAAACTTTTGATGCGGTTGTTCTGATTAGGAATAACTAACTTCAAGCTGTGCATCAATTAACTTCCTACAGTGCAATAATTAATTTTCTTTCATGCAAGAAATAAGTAGGATGTTTATAGCCATCCAATAAGCTGTCTATAGCCGACTTATTGGACGGCTATAACCAACCGATAAGTTGCCTATAAACATCTTACTTATTTCTTGCAATAAAAAAACTTAATTGATGGAGCGAAAACAATTAATTCAGGCATCACTTGAAATTGGTTACGCTTAGACGTGCAAACTAATCATGCGAATCAGAAGTTGAAACAGATTCATAACGGTACAGAAAGGAATTATTTCACCACAGAGGACACAGAGAGCACAGAGGTTATAATTATCTCTGAATTAGAAGTCTAAAAACTCTGCGTTCTCTGTGTCCTCTGTGGTGAAAAGATTCATAACCGCTCAAAAATGAATAAATGTCTGAAAAGGATCAACATATATAAAAAACTTTATTTCTTGATAAACTTACTTCGATAAGTCTTTCCGTCAACAGATTGTAAGATTACAATATAATAACCAGTTGCCAGCCCCTTTACCGAAATTGAATACTCTTTTTTATCTTCGAACTCTTTTTGCATCATCATCTGCTGTCCGGATAGATTATAGATAGAGATCATTCGGGCCGCATGAGAAGTATGGATACTAAGAATATCTTCTACCGGTTGCCGGACAATGATAATCCCGTCTTTATCGGCTATTTCATCTTCAATGCCAGTGACCGGTCCTACAGAGAAATTGAGCCTGCTTACCGGAGTGTTATCATATCCTCCCAGAAGGTTTTGCTTATATAAGTTAATCGTATAACTGCCCTCCCCAATTTGAGGGTCAATCTCCAACTCAAAATCATAAGGCCGGCCTTCTTCTACAAACACATTAGCATAATGCAAGTTGGACGTAGTACCTTGACCGACTGCAAAAATCGCTGCCCTCAAAGTTCCGTCATATACATTACCCGTTCCACCTAATGACAAATCGGCCAATAGCTTAAGTTTTTCTCCCACCTGAAGTTGGCTATTCTCCAAACGTACATTGTCTATAACCAAAGTCGGGCTTCCCAACGCTCTGCCGACAGTAACGGCTATCCATTCTCCACTAATGTTATACACAGATCCTCCCCATTGCACATACGGGCAAATGTAATAATCTCCAACCGGAATTTCAGTAGAGACATCTCCCCGTTTATAAACCAAATCCGTGGAAATCGATATATCTCTATTATCCGTTCCCGGTTTCAGTTCTAATTGGGTAGCCCCCACCAGGCCCACAATCGTATAGTTGCCATCCGCCGTAGCAAACAGTACGCCTGCATCACCATAAAATTCATCGGTAGGGCTGCTATTGGAAAGCAACACCCTAAAATCGGCTCTACGCCCACTATAGAGATTATGTAAGATTTCGAGCCTTCCATCTAATTCTTCCCCAATCATCAGATTTCCCGTAAATGGAGTCAAGGTACATCGATCATCGGTCACGACAAGCGTAAACTGCGTCTCTGAACCATAATCACCACGTACGCGACTCCAAGTCGACTCACGTATATCTTGGGTCGCTAAATACATTGCATAAGTTCCATTGGCAAAATCGTTGGGGATCGTAACATTTGAAATAGATATTCTTCCGTATCCATAGTAAGTCTCTATACTCTCCAATTCTCTGCTCCACAACACAGACTGCTTTCCATCCTTTTCTACAATTAACCCTAACGAACCGCCTTTGAAGAGCAGATTCATATTATATATTTCAGTAGCCGTAAGAGTAAAGCTTTCACCCTTGGAAAATTCTTTTTTATTCGTTTGTAACTTTGCAAGAGAAAAGTGTGAAGTATATCTTGAGGATGCGCTAGGCGGTTGCAGTCCCAGGTACATTGCCTGGCCTTGTGTAAAACCACCTCCAAGATTGCTTCCACCACCAATACCGGGAGAACTGGGATTCAAAGAAGAGACTTCAAAGTATCCATTATTAATGCCACTCCATCCCCAATTAACATGAACCATATCCTGTGCATCATAACCGTCAAAAACAAATGCATGCCCTCCATCATCCGATGATCCGAAATAGTAAATAGGACGTTTCTCATTAATCTCCGATTTAATCAGGTTCATCCATTCGGCAGAAGTAAAATATTGACGATATGCCAAGCCTAAATTACCATCATATCCAAAGTAGTCAATTAAGGCCTGACCTACCTGGTATGAGTAAGCTCCGGAACTGGAAGGTGAATACTGCATATCGACCGCTACACCGCAGGCCAACATTAATTGAGCAACAGCATCAGCCTGTTCGGCAGTATAGGTTCCAGAATATTGCGGAAGCATATTATTCCAGTCAAAGGTAGTATTTCCGTAATCAAAAGAACATTCAATTCCATTAGGAGTTTTATAAGAATGAGTACCTTTTCCTTTTACCGGGTATTCGTAATATTTTAAAATCATAGCCATTGCCGTAGCTACACATCCCGTTACGCAGCGCTCTCCCCGATAAAGCGGGCAGGCATTATAATAAGGTGCATCCTGATCCCAACAGATGCTTCCCAACAAAGGAGCTACAGACGGCGGAAAGCTGGTGGTAGTTAGCTGTTTAGATTCGGCAACCGCTTTTCCGCCATTAGCCAGTTCAGCATAGACGGAATTGTACAGTTCCAGCCACCCAAGTATATTCACCGGTAAGTTTTCAGTAACAAAACCGCCACTATCCGAATACCCCAGTATCGGCTTCATACGATCATCACCGGATACTATGACATAGGCAGACTGCGCATAGTTATAGACATAAAAGGCCGTTCCTCCCACACCACGGGTAGATGCGGACTCGAGCAAATCATTAGAAACCGCCACCAATTGAATATCACCGGCAGTGCGAGTCACGGCAGCGGATGACTGCATGAAAAAGGTTCGCGCCACGGAAAAAGCTTCTTCCGGAGAACGTTGGGCCGTCCATGCTGTTAAGCTGCATAAAAGGACTAAAGACAGGAGTAGTAATTTTCTCATAGAAACTATTTATTAGAATAATTAAACTTAGAATACAGGTTTCATGCGGTCATTACCCGAATAACAAAAAGGGAGTATGCAAATATTCACACGGATTAATTGCAAACTCCCTTTAGTATATCTCGGAAAGTCCTTACTTCCTCAAGACGGGCATTCCCGTATCAAGCGAACGTCTTTCCCAGCTATTACCATTCAAGTTTTTGATGAATATATTAAGATTCACTGATTTGGCAGTCTTTTCGGGAGCAACTTTCACCAACTTCATATCCCTGACAGCAACGGTAGCAAGCGATTTAAAGCTAAGCGCCTGTGCTTGGCTGGCAAGCGGTGCGAATACCGAAGAATAATAAGATATCAAACTAGCGCCTTCTTCAGTACTGGCCAGATAAGCAAATGACGTCCAATTGCCTTGATTACCAAACGTATTTTCAAAAACGATGCTATTGTCCGACATACGTCCTGTCATAGTTTCCGTGCTAGTAAAACTACCGGCGTCCAAGTTTAAAGGAACTACCCGCATCGGATCATCATTGAGAGGAGCCACTGCCTGCGGTTTCAGAATGACATATCCCCGTCCATCATCATACGATAAAGTGAAAGTGTCATCATAACCTTCCAAAGGAAGCGCACCCTGCACAGTCAAGGTTTTCTCGTCAACCTTGGTAATAGTAACAGGCAAGGTGTACCTTCTGTTACCAATTACGCCATCAAGAGTCCAATCGCCCGCATAGGCTTCAATCGGAGTCGCAGGTTCTGAAGAAGCCACGTGCTTGAACTCAATATAAGACGCTTCCTGAGCCTCAGTCTCACCATCCGGGTTGGCACCATACGACACAGCCACCAAGTAATATACGCCATTGCCGGAAGCCTGTAATTTAACCTCACCGTTTTCTTTGAGAGAAACATACTCAATCGTTTCCTCAATGATGCCATCAACCACTTCATCCAGGTCAGCGCTAGCAGGAACAAGAGCCAAACGAGCTTCTGTCACATCAGCTCCAAGTTCCACAGCAGCCAGGGCATAATTATATCCACTGGGGTCGGTAAGGCTACCCTTATACTCCATGGTTACGGAGAAGTCGGAAAGCACAGCTCCAGGGAAAATGATGGTCACAACACCGTCGGCCTGCGTGTTGTTCCATCCGCCATGTCCATCCATATAGTAATATGGGGCAAGCTGCACTCCTGCAGGTGTGCCATCAGCCTGATACTGGAGAACCCTGTTGAACGTCCAAGCAGCTTCGCTGTTAAGGCTGGAGAAGTCGGAAGGATGGTGGGCGTCAACATTTGTATTATAGTCATTTGATGTATTAAAGAAACCGGTACAGTAATATGGGAAATAAACCAGATCTTCCATTGTAATGGTCACATTGCCTATCTTGTCTCCCGGCTTCAATAGGGTGAATTCCACGTAGGGGCTCTGGTCGCCATTAGAAGTAAAGCCTTCCTTAGTTAACCCTTCAGAATACGGATCAACCAGACGATATAAACTCGGATTGAGATCGTTGCGTTGCAGCTCCACACTATATTTATTGGCAAACAAGAAAGCATCGCTGAAAGTAGCCTTCCCCAGAGAAGTCCAAGGAGCCGGAATACCCGCCTTGAACACATACTGAGCCATACCGTAAGGAGTGGTCGCACTTTCATCTCCAATAGTCAGTTTGATTTCAGAATATGCATCATACTCCAGCGACTCGGGGTTATAGCTGATGGACAACACAGCCTTGTCAACGCCTTGGGGAAAGCTGACAGAAGCTGGAATAGTGAAAAAGCTGCCACCCCCCGTAGCTGTAATAGGCACGGTAATCGCCTCATCAGTCTTGGCACGCATAAGAGTCACGTCGAACGATGTCTTGTCTTTGCTCAAATCAACAGTCGCACCATTTGTGGTCGGGAAATACACTTGGGCGTTTACAGGTTTGTCAGCAGGTGAATATTCCACATCGTCACCACAGGCAGTGAAAGCCAGTGGAAGTGCCAGCAAAAGCATGGCACTCAATATGTTCTTTATCTTGTTCATATACAAATTCTATTAAAAGTTAACTTGTTGGTTAATTATTACCCGGTGCATACGTGCCTATCGGAGTAGGACGTGTGGGGATGGAACCTGAAGGATCAGGATTGTTCTTGCCCTGGAGAGCTATATTTGAATCCACTTCATCTTTTGGAATCACCAATGCCCAGTTGGGTTTCACGCCTTCACAGTTTATCTTGAAAATATCCTCTATGTAGTTGGTTCCCTCATAGTTCTGGATTACACCCGGTTTCAGACGCTTGGCCGTGGGGAATGCGATGCCTTCACCCCAGAACTCGATGCGCATTTGCTTCAGCACTTCAAGCTGAACAGCACGTAGGTCGGTCAGCACACAGTTATAGTCAGGCTGACGGTATCGTTTCATAAAATCGTTCAGCAGCTGCACGCCTGCCGCCACATTCTGACTGGCAGCTACGGCTTCGGCCTCTATGAAATACATTTCTTCCACACGCATTACGGGGATATCACCGGCTGCACCAACGGAGTAAATCTTGTAGTCACCATTGACGCAACGGAACTTCAGCGACATATAGTCGGGTTGTTCATCCAGCCACTCCTTGCCTTGCACCGACTGATAATTATAGAAACTTCTGTCCGGATCGAGGAAAGAGTACTTACGGAAGTCGTTGTCGGCTATCTCGTCATAGAGCGAACGCGCTATCTGAAGTTTCGACAAGTCCGCATAACCCCAGCCAGCCTCATTGGAGATGTGACCTATAAAGTTAGCAAGATTACCCATATTGGAGGCTGTGGGATGGAGATACCACATCCATGAAGAAGTGGCGGTGTTGAAGCCTGTGATGGAGTTGTTCCACTGTGCGGCAGTCATGGGCGTTGCACCCGACGCATCGATAGCCTTGCGGGCATACTCGGCTGCCTTGGCATACTCTCCATTCCACATATACACCTTGGCCTTCAAGCCATACACCACTGACAAGTCGGGGAAAGTTTTGCTAGTAGGCGTGTAATCTGCTAAACCGATTTCGGCCTTGTCAAGATCAGAAAGTATGAAAGCCATCATCTCCTCACGTGTTGCACGTGGATTGTTTTTAGCCATGTCGTTGGTGGTCGCCTCGGTCACGATGGGCACTGTAAGTCCCAATATCTTGCTGCAATCGGTGTAGATGTTTTCCACCGGTTCGAAAAGCACCATCAGTGTATAATAGTCCAAAGCACGGAAGGCATGAGCCATACTTCCGTATCCACGCATTTCATCGGAAATGGTGGGGTCGGTAACATCAACTACTGCTATCACATCATTGGCCGACTTGATAAACTTATACAGGGCAAAGTAAGGCAGGAACGACTCATAAGTGTTATCAGCCATGCCGTAGTTTGCGCTGTAGCGCCACCACCAGTCATAACCGTATTCTGTGGCAACAATATCACCCAGAAGTTCGGACTGAACCAGCATCAGCGAAGGGTAAGCGAGGTCGCTTTCGCGAACTTGCCTTCCGTACACCAGATAGCCTTGCACCATCTGCGACGGCAGACCATTGATTGCAGCCTCAAGCGCTGAAGCCGAAGCACCGATTTGCTCGGAGGTTGCGGTAGAGTTTTCAGGGAAAATCTCTTCTATACAGCCTGTCAATACCGTAGCCGATATCGCCATGGCCGAAAATAGTTTGAATATATTCTTCTTCATATTATTATAATCTATGTTTTAGGTTTAGAACTCAAATGTCACACCGCCGGAGATGGTACGCATCGGCGAGTAATAAGTGGCGTTGGTGGTCTCGTTGTACGACTGACGCGGGTCGAAACCTTTACGCTTAGACCAGTAGAACACGTTCTCAGCCGACATGTATAGGCGCAATGAACTGATGGCCATCTTCTTTGTCCATCTGGAAGGCAGCGTGTAACCCACGTTGATGTTCTGAATGTTCAGGAAGCTGGCATTGGTCAGGAAGCGTGTGGACGCTGATGCCGAATACTGGTCATTGAGCTGGAAGCGCGGAATATTGCTGCCGGTGTTCTCAGGAGTCCAAGCATTCAGTAAGTCCTTGTGGTAATTGGAACCGGCCGAACCAGAAGGTGAGGACATGAAATAGGCATACGTACCGTCATACTGCTTGCCGCCAATCTGATATGTGAAGTTAATACCAAAGTCCACACCATATACTTTCAGTTTGGTGCCGAAACCACCGTATACCTTAGGAATGGAGGTCTCTTCAGTGATATAATAGTCAGCATCGGCATAAGTTTTGGTAGTTTCACGTCCAGTGACGTTTCCCTCTTCATCTTTAGTGTTACGATACCACAGGGATTCACCGTCCTCGTTCACTCCGGCATATTCTTTCATGCGCCATGTAAACATGGGCAGGTCTTCAGCAATGAAGAAATTACCGCTGGAATAACCTTTATATCCCTTGCCGTCGGCAGCGTATTCGGTAGAAATCTGTTTGTCGGGGTCGAGCATTGTCAGGCGGTTCTTCAGCGTGGAGATATTGAGATTAACGTCCCATGTGAAGTTGCGAGTGTTGAAGATGTTCACGTTGAAGTCCATTTCCACACCGCTGTTCACCATGTTACCCACATTGTCGAAGTAGGAAGAATAGCCC
Source organism: Bacteroides cellulosilyticus (assembly GCF_020091405.1). Classification (NCBI taxonomy): domain Bacteria; kingdom Pseudomonadati; phylum Bacteroidota; class Bacteroidia; order Bacteroidales; family Bacteroidaceae; genus Bacteroides; species Bacteroides cellulosilyticus. The sequence continues at coordinate 2,832,607 of NZ_CP081903.1, read as the reverse complement.
AAAGAGGGAGCTACAGAGAATGAGAACAGCATGTCCGAAGTCTTACGTCTATAGTACTCAATACTACCGGTCACGCGGTTCCACAGCTGAAATTCCGCACCGATATTGAAGTTAGTGTTGGTCTCCCAAGTAATATCCTTAGTACCTTTACTGTAAAATGCAGTACCAACCTTATTGTCGGAATTGATGATATCGAATACATCGGTATAACGGAAATCTCCGATATTATCATTACCCTGCGAACCAACAGACGCCTTTATTTTCAGTTCCTGCACCCATGGAGCGTAAAACCAGCTTTCCTTATTGATGAGCCATGCACCGCCTACTGACCAGAATGTACCCCAACGATAGTCCGGGTGGAAACGTGAGGAAGCATCGCGACGCAAAGAAGCGGAACCGAAAATGCGCTCGTCAAAATTGTACTGTAAACGGCCGAAGTAACCTTCATTATTGCGACGTCTCTTGTAAGAAGTAGCTGCCTGTCCGTCAATTACAGCACCATCTAATTCATGGTTATCCTGAGAGAACATTTTAGACTTGCTGGCGCCCAGATAGTTTAGGCGATAATCGTAATATTCGTGTCCTAACAAAATGTCGAAGTTGTTGTCACCAAACGAGGTGGCATAAGAAACAAGCTGTTGCAGGTTATAATCATAATCACGCTGATGAGACTTGCTCACTGTACCACCTGTGGAGTCAAACTGCCCATAATAAGGGTTGTAGACATAAGTCCAACGTGTCTCATCCAAGTTGAAAGTACCGTTCAGTGTCACCTTCAGTCCCGGCAGCGGAGTGATGTCCACAAAAGCGTTACCGCTAAGGGCGTTTCCTTCGGCATTTCTGGTGTTAAGCTTATTATCCTGAATAGGGTTGGCGTCAGCAATAAAGGGACGTTGCATACCGGCATTGATACCGCTACCGTAGTCCATCATTTCGATGCCATTGCCATCAACCATAATGCTTCCGTCAGCATTGCGCACGTAAGCGGGATAGATGGGAGCCATCTGAGTAGTGAATGCCCAGACGTTAGCAGTAGAAGAACTTGATCCATTGTTACCTAATGAATTGCTGTCAAAACGTGCGTACGACATATTCGCACCCACCTTCAACCATTTCTTAGCCTGATAATCAGCTTTCAAACGACCAGTCAGACGCTTCAGGTCAGAGCCTTCAGTGATACCTTCATTTCCTAAATAGCCCAAAGAGACATAGAAAGAAGATTTTTCGTTGGCTGCGCTTATCGAGAAGTTGTACTCCTGACGCAAGCCGGTACGCGAACCAACCTTATCCCAATCATCGGGAGTGAGCAGATAGTCACGTCCTTTGTAGTTCACTACCCTACCCAATGTAGCATAGGGGTTAAGCTTGCCGTTTTGTCCAATCAGATATTGCCCTTCGGGAACAGTAAAGACATTGTAACCCAAACCGCCGTTGGAGCCAAACAAATTATTGTTTGCCTCAATCCATGCAGCTTGGTCGCTCATGTTCATTTGGTTCATATAATAGTTCTTCATTGCGCCATAATGCATTTCGTAATACATCGCAGGGTCAGTAATCACATCATACTTCTTCAGTGCGCGAGTATTGGCACCCCATTTGGCATCGAAAGTCACTTTGGCTTCACCACTCATGTTGGCTCTTTTAGTGGTGATGATAATCACACCGTTGGCACCACGCGCACCGTAAAGTGCATTCGAGGCAGCGTCCTTCAATACGGTCATTGATTCAACGTCATTAGGATTGATATTGCTAAGGTCACCGCTGTAAGGAGCACCGTCAACAATGATCAAAGGGTCGTTTCCGGCATTCAACGAACTGAAACCGCGAATTTTGATGGATGCAGATGCACCCGGAGCACCGTTATTAGAGGTCAGCGTCACACCCGGCACAGCACCTGCCAAAGCATCTGTGACACTCGTCACCTGTGACTGCTCAAGCTTTTCAGCACTAACGACCGTTGCCGAACCAGTAAAGGCCGACTTCTTCGCCGTACCGAAAGCTACCACCATTACCTCTTCAAGCATCTCGGTATCGGGCTTCATTATGATCTTTACATTCGGTTTAATGCCCACTTCTTGTGTCTGCATACCAATATACGAAACCCGCAAAGTCTTCGCAGAACTACAATATACGTATAATGTTTTATATCAGATAAATATGAATATTTAGAGAACTATGATATTTCATAGAATAATAATGTATATAATTGATAATAAGACATATATGTTAATACCACTAGTCTATGTGCATTCTAATGTTCTACTATATATAATCCCATCATAATGGTTAATATGCTTATATTTAATAAGATAAAGATTTTAATTCTTACATTTGTTTTATTGGCTCATCTATTTTAGTGTTCCTAGAAATAGAATATGTAAGAATAGACTACTTTTACTAAAATGATTAAAACACAAATACAGAGGGTATGCTCATGTGAATATCCCCCTGCATTTGTGTTTCAATTATTTATCTTTATCTATATATTAGGAAGTATGTAAATGTAATTATAGTGAAGAGATATATCGAATAATCGAAATGATTCCATCATTATTATTTTTCAGCTTATTCTTTTTTTGGAAGTCGCTTATTTCTTTTTTTAATTCTGGAAATATCTTTGTAATTTCCTTTATTCTCCTGAAATGCTTGTTTTGACCATTAATCGCTATTGCATATACAGTATAAGGCTCAGCTTTATAATTTTCCGGCAACTTCAATTGATATATCTCCCCTCCGGTGTTAAGCGATGAAATGTTATCAACAGCTGTTGTAGAAGAACTACCATAACCTATATTCTGAGTTCCGGCACTCAGCCGGCAACGGTAAGAAGCATATAGAGGGTACTTCCCTGTCAGCAATACTTCTTCAAAGCCCTTTCCTGAAGGGATGAATTTCCTTGAACTAAAGTATATTGTATCAATTTGACTGATAGGATATAGTGCTTTCTTTTGCCCATCAGTATCAGAGTAGACCATTTCTTCTGTTGCCTTGTTATAATTTAGTTTCATCGAAGATTTACCTCCTCCTTTTTTGAGGATGACGGCTTCCATTTCATTTGGAAAAACAAAATGCTTAACAGTCTGAGCTTCTAATGAGAGGAAACAGATATTACTAAGCAGTAAAAAGACAATGTATTTTTTCATAGTAACATTTTTATTTAATTATCATTTTCTTGATGTATTCACCTAATGAGGTGTTGACACGCATAATATAAATGCCACTTGATAAGTCCGTTATAGGAATCTGGTTCGATAAGTCGGTAATAGTCTTAACGACTATTCCTTGCATATTGCAAATTTCTATTTGACTTATTCCTTCCGCATTCTTTATAATCAAATACCCGTCTGCATACACGACCACATCTTCTTTTTCCACCTCATGGATATCAGTTGTTATTATTTCAATGTCAAAAGAAGCTATATCCCCATTAATTTCAATATTACTTAATCGTAGTCCTCCATCTTCTCCATTGGATAGGAAGGGAGTTGGATAGGTGTGATTCGTAATCACAGGACCTTTAGTAGTAGGATAAGCAGCTTCATCAATATTTCCATTACTTTCCAATGTACCATAAGGACGATAGATATATACCTCATCGGGTGGTCCATTCCTATTTCCTTCTGTAACTTTGGTATTTATCAAATAAACCAATATTCCGGAGCGAGGGATATTTTTTTCATAAATGCCTTCTTTTTTCCTATATTCAACAACATAATATTCATCAGGCGACGTAGATGCTATCTTGTAACATACATTTTCAGGCCCTTTAGCAAGAGCTACGACATTAAAACGTCCTGATGCCGTGATTTGTGGCATATCTGTAACCCACATTTGCCCACTGTATTTCCATTTCATATAAGCTCCCATGTGGCACCATCCATTGTTCATTAGATCCCAGTTTCCCACTGGATCTAAATATTTGGCATCATCATTATAGTGATATAGGTCCGGAGCCCCTAAAGCATGAAACATCTCATGGCAAAGAGTATTGGTAGTTACTTGATTTTCCGGCTGAAAGACGTAGTCCATAACCCTCTTGTCGTGAATATAACATTCTCTAGTGTAGAGTGACCAACGATGTGCCCACAACAAATCACTCCACCCATCACTTCTTCCTTGTATGACAAAACAGATGTTATCCACATAGCCATCATTGTCACTGTCTATCTCTTCTGCTGTGAGAGTTTGCTCTATTTCACTTCTCAAAGCATCAATTGCATTTACCACTAAACTGTGTTCACGTGCAACGGTCTCCGTGCTGCTACTATAACCCTCCGGATTCGTAGTTGCATTATATGCCCGGTAAAAGCCACGATTTCTGTAATCAACATAACCAGTTGTAACCGTTCCCATATCGTCTGTAGCCGGAAAATGGTATGATTGAATATCTAATTGCCCATAAGAAACCTCATCATAATAGTGCTTTAGAGATCCTGCGCTATTAGTCATGCTATTTAATCGGGCATCATATACACTTCTTTTAGTTAAGAAAGTCTGTTGGTCTTTGAAAGAAATGTATATAACAATATTGTTTATTATCCCCTTATGGGTCGAACGGGTTTGCGACTGTTCCTTCAATGATATGGTGGAATATGTTTTGAAGTATTCCATCCTTTCAGCATATGCTTTCGTACTGATGCCTATATTGGGTAAAATGCCTGCCAAAAGTGGAATAGGCTGGTCCGCTCTATAAATACTAGGCACTATTTTCTTTCCATCTGATGATTGAATTCCATAATAATAGTAACCATCATCTCCTGCAATAATAGTATAACCATTTTCATCATGAAGCCTGTGGAAAAATTCATCTCCCGAAGCATAGAGTGATAATTCAGTGTCATCGGGTTGCAATACTAATGTTTTTAGATTTCTGACGGGAGCTGCATGACTTTCTAAAAGAAAGAAAAGCATACTGATAAACACTAAAAAAGGCTTTTTCATAACAAACAGGTATTAGATAAACAAAAGGCCGCTAAAAACAGAGCGGCCTTTCGAGATTATTTATTAATTATTTCTTCGTAAGCACAATTGTTCCGGGCAGGAATAAATCAAGTGCTCCCGCAACTGTTCCATCTTCGACTGCTGCTATATACATGCCTTCTTCAAATGTGATAACACCATGATCAAATGTAGCAGAATGCGCTTGGGTTGTACTATATTTGATTTTATCACCTTCAATAAAGGCGCAGTATGCAATAACATCATACTTAGAATATTTACCTATATTTTGCGCTGCAGCTATTGTCAGTTGATACTCGCCATCTACTTCTTGAACTTTCACTGGGAATGTACCATACCCTAAATCCATCATTAGAATATAAGTATCTTCTTCAGAAGCAGAAATAGCGACTTCAAACTCAATAGGTCCATCATAATTGCTGGTACAGGATAATACATACTGCCCGATTATAGCAGATAACGGATGATCATCATCAATAATAGAAACGGAAATACTGTTCTGCACACTCTTCAAGAGCTCCGGTGAAACAGAAGCAATTGAAATCGTGAAAGTCTTGGTACCACCAGCAAATTCATCATTATCAATAGGAGTAATAGTCACGTATTGCGTTCCGGGCTCCGAAAATGTTAAAGTCTTCGTATCAACAGTAAAGTCTTCCCCTTCTACAGCAGGAAGTGCAGAACCCTCTGATGAAACTGTAAGATTTACTGTTACGGAGAGTGCTCCCGGAAGAGCGGCAAGGGTAATAGGAATCTGAATTGATTCACCATCTTCATTAACTTTGGCTGTCGAGCTGGAAAATGCAACATGCGCCATATCCGAAGTAAATGAAGTAGGTTCATTATCATCACAGGAAGTCACAGCTAAAAGTAACCCCATCGCCAAACTGAAATATTTAAATATCTTCATTGTATTCTTTTATTTAAAATGTATGTACTAATCAATATTGGTTTTGTACCATATTGGGGTTTGCGTTTATTTCACTTTGCGGAATAGCCAATAACCAGAAAGGACTTGAGGCCGAAACTTCCTGAGTTGCAGCAGGGTTACCGGTACCATCTGCATAGTGTCCTTTACCATCTCTGACTAGCTCTTCACCTCTGCGCTTTAAAGTATAAAAGCGATCGCCTTCAAATGCAAGTTCCAAACGGCGTTCCAGTTGAATGGCTCTTTCCAGTACTTGTCCACTTTCGGTTCCATCTTCAAAACCCTTATAACGTTTTGCGCGTACCAGATTGAGGTCAATTAAAGCCTTACCCTGTTCATTTGAATTATAGTAAGCTTCTGCTCGCGTCAAATACATTTCTGCAACGCGTACTACCGGAAGGTCTACAACACCGGCTTGAGCTTCACCGTCACGTCCATTATATTTCCAGGGAACTAAATATGATTTATCTTCCAGCTGTACACTTTTAACTTCTGCCCTACGTGCATCGTTCGACTGATAAAGTTGTCCAAGGTTATAAGACACACAGTATTCAGACTTGTATGAAGTAACAGCACCTTGTCCCCATGCGGCTCCTGGTTGATAGTTATCACCAGCAGTTACTGCAAGACGGAATAGAACTTCCGGTCTTTCCATTGAAGTAGAAAATAATTTTACGAAGTCATCAGGTTCACACAAATCAGAACCATCTCCTGTGATTGCCTTTCCTGCACAAGCTATGGCATTTGCATTATCTCCCATAGTCAGATATACACGTGCCAGCAATGCATTGGCCGACTTTTTATTCACACGGCTATTGTTGTTGGCATTGTATGCATCCTCCATTAAAGAAATCCCCTTAGTCATATCACTTACTATATAAGAATATACCTCTTTAACCGTATTGCGGGATGGAGTTGTGATTTCCGAGTTTGTTTTATAAGGAATGCCCAAGGAGGTTTCATTAGCCTTCTTATAATCGGTGGCAAAAGAACGTACTAAATCAAAATGAATATAGCCTCTCAACACTAAACATTCTGCCAACAAATTCTTTGCAGCCGCTTCATTTTCAGTACCTGCAAAGTCATTCGGTTCCTGTTCTAATTTCTCGATGACAACATTAGTACTTAAAATTGCATTGTATGCTTGCGACCAAAAGCCTTCAAGTCCGTAAGTATTAGAAGAGAACTTAAAATCTGCAAATTCGTTGTAGGTTTTACGTCCTTCATAGTTCAATACCATATTGTCAGACATTGCATCCATAACAATCTTATTGAACAGCCCGCAGTAATATTCCGTTCTCATACTTTCATAGGCTCCTAAAGTAGCCATGTCATAGTCATTCAATTCCTCTAAAGCATTTTTATCAGACAATTCTTTATCTGAATTTACTTCAAGGAAACCGGAACAACCGGTAACTGATGTTAGTAAACAAGTCGCTAACATACAGGGGAAAAAGATTTTTCTTATTGCTTTCATAAATTCTATCCTTTTAATTTGTTTGACACTTCATGCTTAGAATCCTACTTCAATACCAAACATGATTGTACGTGCTGCCGGGAAATTGTAGTCGTTGATACTACCGGAGGCAACTTCAGAAGTTTTATAGTTAGGCGCATTACCTATTTCAGGGTCCGAACCTGTGAAATTGGTAAATGTCAACAAGTTCAGTCCTTGTGCATAAACTCTAGCATTACTAATACCTACGGATTTCAATAAGTTCTTAGGCAATGTATAAGAAAGAGTCACATTCCTTAAACGAATATAAGAGCCATCTTCCAAGAAACGAGTTGTACTATATACATTATTGTTTCTGTCTTGGCGGGGTATGTTTGTCACATCACCAGGATTCTTCCATTGCTTATAGAGCAAATCCGTATGCTGATTCTTTGTTGCATTTTTACCATCACTATTCATGAAGTAAGATACATTGTTATAGATATAACCACCAATTGCATAATAAAAATCTGCACTCAGTTCCAAACCTTTCCAGCTAACTCTGGTGCCAAAAGAACCGAAGTATTTAGGGTCCGGAGTCTTATCAGAAAGAACCACAGCATCATCTCCATTATACACATTTGTTATTTGACCATCTTTGGTATAGTAAAGAGCATCACCGGTTTGGGGGTTAACGCCGGCCCAACGAACCAATTTATAGGTATTAAGCCTTTCGCCTTCTGTGATAATTCCGTTGTAACCGGTCTCAATGTCTTGTCCTTCATAAAGTTTAGTAACCTCATTCTTATTATAGCTGAACATACCGTTTAAGCTAAACGTCCAGTCATTTGTACGAACGACATCACCATTTACTGCAATTTCCACACCGGAGTTCTTCATTTCTCCAACATTGTCGATACGACTTGAGAAACCTGTAGTTTGAGATAAGTTCGTAGCCAACAACATATCTGTTGTTTTACGATTATAATAGTCAAATGTGGCGTTCAGGCGAGAATCAAAGAATGACACATCAAAACCTACAGAAGCCTGGAGGTTCTTTTCCCAGGTTAAATCAGGATTAGCTAAACGCTTTGGATACGAAGTCGATAAATTGTTGTATGAACCATAACCATAAACGCCTTGTGCTGCATAGTTACCGATGGAGTTATTACCGGAAGTACCCACACTACCGCGTATTTTTAGTTTATTGATGAACTCCACATTTTCCATGAAGCGTTCTCTTTCCATGTTCCAGCCCAAACCCACAGCCCAAAAGGTACCATATTGATTATTGGTTCCGAAACGAGAAGAACCGTCACGACGTACAGCACCATCAATAATATATTTGCCATCATATGTATAACCGGCAGTTGCCATAAAAGACAATAGTCTGGATTGTGAAGTATATCCATCTACTGCATTAGGAGAAGCAGCGATATCCATTGCGTCTAATTTACCATTTGGGAAACCGTCACCACTAGCAGAAAAAGTCTTATATTCTGTTGCAGACGCTTCTTCTGCAAGCACTAACTTAACATTATGAACAGAATTAAATGTTTTATCATAAGAAAGCATATTTGTCCACACCCATTGATAGCTATGTGTATATGCATCATGACGATATCCTTTGCTGTCCAATACCGCAGACAAGCGAGACTCAGGTTTATTATACTGATAGTCAATAGCTTGATTATAATCAATACCCAATACAGTTGTATATTTAATCTCATCCCAAATATTCCATTCCAGATTTGCGGCTGCAACCGCCTTGATATTACTAGTGTTGGACGGGTTATTATAGATATTTTCAAAAACATTCAATTGATAATCCCAGGTAGCATCTATAGCATATGAACCATCGTCATTATAAGGTTTAGTATACGGATTGGCACTATATACATAATTGAATGGGTTTAATACATTACGGTCAGAACGTACGGTTCCTTCTTTTGAAACACCTACGGATGTATTAACTCCAAATTTCAGCCGATCATTAACCTTATGTTCAAGGTTGATACGTCCATTGCCACGAGTTAGATATGAGCCTGGAATAATAGCATCCTGATCGAAGAACTGTGCCGAAACATAAAATTTGGTAGCCTCAGTACCACCATTCATGCTCAGTTCATATGATTGAGTAAATCCAGTGCGGAATACCTCATCAATCCAGTTAGTATTAATGGGGTAATTAGCTATTTCTTCATCCGTCATGCCTTTCCCTTTTCCTACTCCCAACTGACGTTCATAAGTCAGTTTCTCTTGAGTATTCATAAGGTGTTCGTCGTTTCTAGTTCTGGTAGTGATACCGAACTGTGCTCTCAGATTAAATACAGCTTTTCCGGTCTTACCTTTCTTAGTAGTAATTAAAACGACGCCGTTAGCACCACGAGATCCATAAATGGCAGTTGCCGAAGCATCCTTCAAGATAGACATATATTCAATATCCTCTGAATTCAGAGCGGAAAAAGCACTTGCAGATACAGGAATGCCATCAATTACATACAGAGGATCTGTGCCGGCATTGATAGAACTAGTACCACGAATCTTGACGTTAGCTCCAGCACCAGGACGACCGCTAGTCGCTACTACTTGCACACCAGCTGCTTTACCTTGCAGTGCCTGGTCCATACTATTCACAGGAACTTTAGTCAGTTGGTCCGCTTTTACAATCTCAACAGATCCTGTCAGTGAACTCTTTTTAGCAGCACCATAGGCAACTACTACAACTTCATCAAGCATCTCAGCATCAGATTTCAGAATGACCTTTACCTTCGACTTAATAGCTACTTCTTGAGTCTGCATACCAATATACGAGATTTGCAATGTATTCGCAGAACTTGGTACGTTCGGTAAAGTAAAATCACCATCTACACCAGTAATAGTACCTAATTGAGTACCTTTTACCAATACAGAGGCTCCAATAACTGGCTGCCCATCTTCTTCAGAAATCACAACACCCGTGATTGTCTGAGTTTGGGCAGTTACTAGGCCTATTCCAACAAAAAGACAGGCCAATAACAGCATTAATTTTCTTTTCATAAATTCTCTCTTAAAGTTTAACTTTACATTAATTGTTTCTTTACTCTAACAAAATGCAAATATATTAATAAAACTGAAACGAACAACTATTTTGTTGAAAAAACCTTGTAAATCTATCAATTTGTTAACCAAAAAGCTTATTTTATGCTTAACAGCAGATTTTTCGTACTAAAAAAACCTAAATGACTATGTAAATGCTATCACTCTGAAGTACTCTTTGGAGTCGCATTCCTTAATGCTGATGGCTACTTTTAAACAAAAAGAGTTAAAAAGGTGATATGCTAAGATTAAATTGAAAGTCATTTTACGTAGATTTACCTTTTTTATAAAGGAAATACAAAACAAAAATCGCTTTGTAGATTGAACTTTTACAGATATTAAGTCTTATTTAATTCTTATGTAGCACATTATATCGTCTTATTTGTTCATAGTATTAACTAAAACGACTAAAGATGAACAAGATTATTTACAGTTTAGTGTACAACCGCAAAAAGAGCCTTAATAAAAGGGGAATGGCTCTGGTGCAAGTAGAGGCCTATCTAAACAGGAAGAAGAAGTATTTCTCGACCAAAGTTTACTTGAGACCCGATCAGTGGGATGCGAAAAAACTACTAGTAAAAAACCATCCCAATGCAGATGCCTTAAATCGATTGATTTACGAATTTATGGCAATGATAGAAAAGCGTGAGCTTGAGCTTTGGCAGCAGGGGAAGCCTATAACTCTGGATGTATTGAAGGATGTACTGACAGAGAAGCAAGAGCAAGAGGATAAATCGTTGTTTATCCCCTTCTTCAGGCAGGAAATAATGACTTCTGGTTTGAAAGAGAGTACGAAACGAAACCATCTGTCTACCGTTGCACTGCTACAAGACTTCAAGAAGGGGGTGACCTTCTCTGAAATGACTTTTGAATTTATATCCTCTTTCGAGTACTACCTTCAATCTAAAGGATATCATGTCAACACGATAGCCAAGCATATGAAACATTTAAAGCGCCATATCAATGTAGCTATTAATAAGGAATATATGGATATACAGAAGTATGCTTTTAGAAAATATAAAATAAAGACTGTAGAAAACAGGCATACCCATTTATCGCCGGAAGAATTAGAGAAACTGGAAACCTTGCAACTGACAGGAAGACATACAAAATACCAGAAAACACTGGATGCTTTTTTGTTCTGTTGTTATGCTGGTATGAGGTATTCCGACTTTGTCAATATGAAGCCTGAGAACATTGTAGAGATGCATCAGGAGACCTGGTTGATATATAAATCCATCAAGACAGGCACGGAAGTCCGGCTTCCAATCTATTTATTATTCTGTGGAAAAGGGATTCAAATTTTGAACAAATACCAGGCAAATCTACAAGACTTCTTTCATTTGAGGGACAATTCGAATGTGAACAAAGAACTGATTATAATTGCCCGATTAGCTGGGCTACCTAAAAGAGTGTCATTCCATACTGCGCGACATACTAATGCAACGCTACTGATTTATAATGGCGTAAATATTACAACCGTACAGAAGTTATTAGGGCATAAGAGTGTGAAAACCACGCAAATATATACCAATGTAATGGATATGACAATAATAAGTGATTTGGAGAAAAACCACTCGTTGGCTCATCGCAAAAAAGGGAAATAAATCCTGCTAAAGTAAGGTGTAACCACTTATCATGAAACCTTAAGGATATTGAATAAATAGGTTACACCTTATACTTAGAGAATTTATAAACTAAAATACTTTCTATATTTTTGTTCTATTTTTCTTATTTTCCATATTCTCATTTCCCTCTTTTTATATTTGTTGAATTGAAAAGTATGGATTTAATAGGTGATAAGATTATATTCAGAGAAAAATGTTTCTTATCGTTTTCATTCATTTTATGAAGCTGGATAATCCCCTTTTCCTCTCCCTTAGAATTTTCCTATTCTTCCCCGAATCTTACTTGATTTTTTTAACTGGAATATAGTTATGTGCATTCTAATAAACCGCTCTTAAAACTTCATTAGTACCGGCTTCTTTAAGCACAATGTAAACAAATAAAAAAAGCTCATATATCCCGCTTACAAGAAGTTAAGAGTTTGTTGACAAGGAGTCAACTTCTTGTCAACAAACTCTTAACTTCTTGTAAGCAGAGAATAAACTTTTTGTAACTTTTTGATAATCAGGAGTGAAAATTATAGTATCAAAGACTATTTTGTATACAAATATTTTAATTCCATTTATCGTTTTACCCATACTATCATCAAAACACTTGTGATAGGAAAAGCATTGATGCTATGCTTAGAGGTATGAGCTATTGAACAATGAAAAATGTAGGCTACATATAAGATCCCCTTATCAATGTAGAGACTTTATAAAGTTTAAATTGAAATATTAATTGTTCTTTACATTTTCTTATAGGTTTAAACTCATAGTACTTGCTTTATAGTTCACATGCACCCTCAAGTAAAACAATAACATATTGATAATTGCATATTTAACCTTATAATATAGTATAATATAAGTATGCATAGCACATTTTACTATTATTTAGTTAGTTATAAATCAAAGATATATGTTTTTTATCGTAAAAAAATACAAGTTCCAATAAATACATAATATACTATATATCAACCAAATAAAACACGCATAGTTCTGCGAAAACATTGCAAATTTCGTACATTGGTATGCAAACACAGGAGGTAATGATTAAACCTCATGTGAAGGTAATGATGAAATCAGACACAGAGCTTTTGGATGAAGTTGTAGTAGTTGCATACGGTACTGCTACGAAGAAATCTTTCACAGGTTCTGCTACTGAGATTAAAGGGGAAAAGATATCACTAAAAAACCCAACGGAACTATCTAAAGCTTTGAGTGGTGAAGTTGCTGGTGTTCAGGTAATGTCTACCTCTGGCCAACCCGGTTCAAATGCAAGTATTCGTATTCGTGGTTTAGGCTCTGCATACTCAAGCCGTTCTCCATTGTACGTAGTAGATGGCATTCCGTTTGAAGCTGATTTGAGTGGTATTGATCCCAGTGATATCGCTTCTATGACAGTTTTGAAAGATGCTACCGCTACAGCGCTTTATGGTTCACGCGCAGCAAATGGTGTAGTCTTGATTACAACTAAAAAAGGCGAAAAGGGCAAAACGCATGTTGAGGCAGAAATTAAATATGGAGCCAATATGCGCTTAATCCCACAATATGATGTAATCGACAGTCCTGAACGATTTACAGAGCTTACTTGGGAAGGTTTGAAAAACTATGCAGGCAACAGAGGCGGTATGGATGCCACACAATCTGCCGCATGGGCATCTAAAAATCTTTTCCAGGCACAATATGGTATTGCTCCCATCTATAATATGTGGAATGCGGATGGTGCACAGTTGATTGACCCAGCTACAGGACGTTTTAATAGTGGAATTACACGTAAATACACTCCTGAAAAGTGGGACGATTATATTTTCCGTACAGGTCAGAAGTTGGATGCCAGCGTAAAAATATCCGGTGGCAATGAAAAACTAACCCATTACACTGCTTTTAGTTATTTGAAAGATGAAGGTTATTACATTTCTTCAGATTATCAGCGCTTTAATGTTCGTAACAACATGAGCAACCAGATTACTCCATGGTTGAAGGCTACAACATCTATGGCATATGCATATATGGAAACTAATAAACCTGGACAATCGGACAGCAGTATGAATAACGGTTTCCAGTTTATTAATGGTATGCCTTCTCTATTCCCTGTATTCGAACGTGATGCAGATGGAAATATCGTGAAAGATACAAATATTGGTGGAAACAAATATGATTATGGTATGAATGCCGGATATCAGCGTCCTTTCGGCTCCGGTATCAATCCGGCAGGTGCATTGTTATTAGATAAGGATGAGATTGTTTCACATCAATTCAACGGAAATGGTTCTTTTGAAGCTAAATTCCTGAAATTCTTTAAAGTGACCGCAAATGTTGGTTTGCAATATTTAGGTTCGGCAGAGAATGAACTTACCAATCCTTATTACGGTGACAGTGCAGGCAAGGGACAGATTGTAAAATATCAGACTAACTACCTGAATTTCACAGCTAACCAGATACTTTCCTGGGGGCAGAGTTTTGACAAACACAATTTTGATGCTTTCGTAGCTCACGAGTCAACATCCAGTAAGAAATCTGTTGCTTATGGAGGTAAATCTAAAATAGTCAGACCGGATAATACAGAATGGAGTAATGGAGTAATCATGGATTATCTGGAATCATATACATATGGATATTCCATTGAAAGTTATTTCGGTCAGCTCCGTTACGACTACGACAATAAATACTTCCTTCATGGGACAGTTCGCGCAGATGGTAGTTCACGTTTTGCCAAAGGAAATAAATGGGGTATATTTGGTTCGGTAGGTGCTGCCTGGGCTATTACTAATGAAGACTTCATGAAAGATATTTCTTGGCTGAAAAATTTGAAATACAAGTTGAGCTGGGGTGTGTTGGGTAACCAGGACTTTATAACGAGCCCGGTTGTTGCCGGTTACTATCCTTATGAAGACCTTTATACGATTGATAACTTAAATGATGAATTTACATTCAGCTTTAAATTCAAAGGTAATCCCAATTTGACCTGGGAAAGAAGTACTACTATTAATACCGGTATTGAATTTAATATTGCCGATATCTTGGAAGGTGAAGTAGAATACTTCCACAAGAAAACAACCGATATGTTGTTTATGAAGCAGGTTGCTCCTTCTTTGGGATATGCATCTTATCCGGTAAACGATGGAGCACTGGTAAATAAAGGCGTTGAATTTTCATTGACAGCGCATTTGTTGAAAAAGAAAGATTATAAATTTGATTTCCGCGTGAATGGAGGTTACTATAAAAATGAAATGACAAAAATGCCTATTGATGAAACAACCGGCATGGAAAAGCCTATCGAAATCAGTACATATTATGGTTGGGCAAAAGGTCATTCATTGTATGACTTCTACATCCGCGAATATGCAGGCGTCGATCCGGAAACAGGTTTCGCATTATACAACCAATATTATAATGTAAAAGCTAACGGCGAAAGGGATTTGATTACTGATATGGAAACTTACAAGTCTAAGAATACAATTAATAAGCTTGAAGTAGAAAAAACCAGCGATTGGGATAAAGCTACCAAGAAGTTTGTGGATAAATCCGGTATCCCTACATTACAGGGTGGCTTTGGATTCGACTTATATGCCAAGGGAATTACCTTCAATGCAACTTTCTCTTATGGAATTGGTGGCTATGGTTACGACTATAACTATGCGGCAATAATGCATAGCGGCACGTCGGGTTCATATAACTGGCATAAAGATATTGAAAGCCGTTGGCAGAAACCGGGTGATATAACTAATGTTCCAAGTTTATCTAACGACTATGGTGGTGGTGCCGATGGCACTAACTACGCAAATGCAAGTTCTACACGTTTCTTGACAAGCCGTTCATTCCTGAACCTTGCTAACGTAAGAATAGGCTATTCGCTGCCAAAGAGTATTGTTGCCAAACTGCATCTTTCTGATTTGAACTTCTTTGTTTCAGGTGACAACTTATTGTATTGGTCGGCACGTAAGGGATATGTTTCTATGGCATCTTCAGGAAACAGTGGTAATGTGAACGATGATAACAAAAATGACTCCGGCGAATCCGGTAGAAGCCAGTATGCTCCGTTAAGTACAATTATGGGAGGTATCAAAATTCAATTCTAACATTAAAAACAAGAATTATGAAATTCAATATAAAAAATTATATTCCGGTAGCGGCTTTAGGATTATCACTCCTATTGAGCGGTTGTGGCGATTCTTTCCTGGAAAAGAATCCATCAGATTACATTACTTCTGGAGATTTGCAGGAAGTAGCGAAGTGGAACCCTAATATCTTAATGGGACAAGCTTTGGGCACGTATTCTACCACATTTGCCATGAATTCAGGCGGCACAGGTGGCCACGATGACTTTGGCCAGAAATCGGTAGATATTGCAACCGACTTGATGAGTGGGGATATGGTTATTATGCAACAGGGTTATGGATGGTTTGAAGCTGCGGGATCGCTAACTTGTACCACGACTACGGCTACTAATTATTCTTACCAGTTCTGGAGATATTATTATAAGCTCATCAAAGCAACGAATGAAATTCTGGATGCGGCAGGTGGCGATGATGTCACTCCCGAAGGTGAAGAGAGTCAGATATATTATGCGCAGGCTAAAGCTTTGAGAGCTCATTCATATTTTAACTTGGTAAACCTATATGCAAGACCTTATACAGAAGATAAAACAACTTTGGCTATTCCCATTTATCGTACGCAATTAACATCAGAAGCTGTGAAGAAGTCTTCGGTAGAAGATGTCTATGCACTGATTGTGAAAGATCTAACTGATGCGATTCCTTTGTTAGACGGGTTTAAACGCCCTTCAGGTGCAAAAGATCAAATTGATCAATCGGTAGCAAAAGGCATGTTGGCATATGTTTATCTGACTATGGGTGATTATAAGAATGCTGCCAAATTATCTCAAGAGGTTATTGACTCTAAACAATATACCTTGATGAATAAAACTGAAATTATTAATTCAGGATTTGCATCTGTCAGCATTCCAGGATGGATGTGGGCCATTGACTTGACAACAAGCAACTCTCCGGCACTTCCTACTTTTTGGGGACACATGGACTTGTTTACTTATAGCTATTCCTATGCAGGTGGAGAGAAGTTAATCGATACGGAGTTGTATAACTCAATCCCGGCTTCGGACATTCGCAAAAAATGGTTTACTGAACATAATGCAGAGGGTGAACAATATGAGTTGACTAATTGGTGGAAGTTCTATAATTCTAAACGTATTATGGGTAATCGTGAATGGTACGATGATGAAGTTTATATGCGTGTTGCCGAAATGTACCTGATTAATGCAGAAGCTAATGCACGCGAAAACAACTTGCCTGCTGCCAGAGCTTCTTTAAAGGCATTGCTGGATGAACGTGATGCTGATGCGGCAACAACAGTAGCTGCAATGAATCAAGATGCATTATTAGATGTGATATACTTCAACTGGCGTCTTGAACTGTGGGCTGAAGGACGTGGTTTGTTAACTATGAAGCGTTATAAGAAGTCAATTACTCGTTGCGCAGAAGATGCAATGCTGCCGGGTAGCACCTATAGCTATGATGACAAGCGTTTGACATTCAACATTCCGGAAAGAGAGATTACTAATAATCCCAATTTGGGTGAGTAATCCTTTTATATTATACTTTGGAAATTTAGAATGGCAAGCGTTACATTCTATAAGCTATTCTTAGACGCTTAGTCTAAGTGTTTTTTAATAAAGTGTTTTTTGAGACCGTTCACTGGGAAGTGGGCGGTCTCTATTTGTTTGACTAGTCTATATATCAGGGGAGAAAGTTCTTTATCTCAATGAACTATCAAAAGTAATATCAAGTTTGACATATTTTTAAAAGAAAGAAAAAGGTTTCAACGATTGAAATTCTTGTGTTTTTATGTATCTTCGCAAAAGCTATAAACAAATACTGATTTTATGAAGCTTAAACATATCCACATTGATGCCTACAAAGTTTTCCAAAACTTTGATATTGATTTTTGTCATGCAGGTAAAATTCAAGAGTTGGTTGTGATCACGGGAGTTAACGGCAATGGAAAGACAACTCTGCTTAGAGATGTCATTTCTATAAATGGCCCTAAGGACATGCTTCAAGGCAACATAACAATAGAGGATGCTGGAAAGACCGAAACATTTGTGTTTCCTGATGATTTAAATAATAATTCTTATAAAAAAGCATTTTCAAATGTGCTTTTTTACAAAGCGGAGAATGAAAGCTCGATCACCCAGCTCCAAAATGAGATTATCAGATATGTTGATAAGTTTGTTTATGTACAAGGAAAAACCAGTTTTGAAGCATATCGTGAAATTCAGTCTTTAATAGAAGATATATTCACCGGATTTAATTTGCAAGTACGGTTTAAAGGGATTACTGAAAACAAACAGCTTGTTTTTACTAACTCCAATGGCAATGAATTCGGAATTGAGGGTTTATCAGACGGGGAACAACAGATTTTATCCAAAGCATTTCCTTTATTCATGGACAATACAGAGGGACGTGTTATTCTAATTGATGAGCCAGAAGGTTCTTTACATCCATCCTGGCAGACACGGTTTGTTTCTGTACTTCGCCGTTGTGCCCGAATCAAGAATTGCCAGTTTGTTCTTGCTACCCATTCACCACAAATTATATCCTCTGTCCATAGAGAAGAAATCCGTATTTTCACTCGTGATGCCAGTGACTATATTAAAGCGGAAACTTGTTTAGATGGACCGTATGGATGGACCGTAGAAAAGGTGTTGACAGAAATACAGGGGGTAGATCTTTTAAGAGTTCCTGAGGTTGAGAGTGAATTAGCAATATTGAACCGAATGCTTGAAGAAGATGAGTATCAAAGCGATGAGTTTAGGAAGAGACTTTCTTTTTTGGAAGAAACAATAGGATATTCAGATCGGGATTTAGTCCTTATTCGGATGGAAGTTATACGTAAAAAGAAGAGACATGAAACATTTAACAAAGGGTAATCCCCCAGAGCTACTAACCCGATTCGTTATTCACAAACAGCCTAAAACTTGGGACGATATAAGTTCTATTCGCCAACAGTTACGGAAATACATATTGGAAGAACAAGGACATCTCTGTGCTTACACCGAAATTCGTATTAATACGATAGAAGACTGTCATATAGATCATTACCATACTCGTAATTTATATCCCGAAGAAACTTTCAATTACGACAATATGTTGGTATCATGTAATTCAGAAAGATATGGAGCCAAATACAAGGATAAACAAATCAAGATAAAAACGGATTATGAGGAGTTGCTAAATCCGGTAGAAGAACGGCCGGCAAGATATATTGAATTCAGCTTAACCGGAAACGTGCAGCCTGTTGAAAGTAGTATTAAAGGAGAGAAAACGATATCTACTTTTAATCTGAATGAGAGAAGCCTTGTGGAGCGCCGGAAAACAGCAATTATAAACCTACTTAAAATGAAAGACTATCTTACGGAAGAAGAAATGCTTTTGTCATTTGGAGAATTTGAATCCATGATACAGCAATTATATAGGGAATTGCATGAGAATTTATGAACTTCTATTCTATTGATATGTAAAGGACGTGATATGTAGCTCTTTATATTCAATCATAATTTAATCCATTGGAAAATATAGCAAAAACTTCAATTACGATTGAATCTTTTGGCGTATTTATTAAGTTTATACATTATAACCTTATGCAGATATCATCGATTGTTACAATGTGATTTAAGTACTTTTGTTCTATTTTTCTTTTTCACCTTTCTTTTTAAGGTTATTACACTGTGGGCACAGAGAAGAATTCATATAGAATATATATAGGTCGATTATATGGACAGGAATATATTCTATTTATCGCTTTGGCCTATGCTATCATTAAATACTTGCGAAGGTAGAGACTTTAACATTATATTTAGTTATAAAAACTGGCATCACAATAAAAAAATCCAAACTATATATAAGACTCCCGTATTGTTATTGTGAATTTGCATAGTCCGAACTAAGAAAATGATTATTGTTTACATTTCAATATGGGATTAAACGCATAGTACTCGTTCTATAGTTCATTTGCACTATTAAGCAAACGTCAAAACGCTATTAACTAAACGATTATGTAACTGGCTTAGTATAATTTGGGTAGATATAAATTCATATTACTTTTTTTAGATATTTATTAATCAATATATTACAAATTGCTACTATTGAATAATAAGTTCCTGTATTATTAATATATCGCTATATATCAACAATATAGCTAACGCATAGTTCTGCGAATACATTGCAAATCTCGTATATTGGTATGCAGACTCAAGAAGTAGCTATTAAGTCGAAGGTAAAGGTCATTCTGAAATCTGATGCTGAGATGCTTGATGAAGTTGTAGTAGTTGCCTATGGTGCTGCTAAAAAGAGTTCACTGACAGGATCTGTTGAGATTGTAAAAGCGGACCAACTGACTAAAGTTCCTGTGAATAGTATGGACCAGGCACTGCAAGGTAAAGCAGCTGGTGTGCAAGTAGTAGCGACTAGCGGTCGTCCTGGTGCTGGAGCTAACGTCAAGATTCGTGGTACTAGTTCTATCAATGCCGGCACAGATCCTCTGTATGTAATTGATGGCATTCCTGTATCTGCAAGTGCTTTTTCCGCTCTGAATTCAGAGGATATTGAATATATGTCTATCTTGAAGGATGCTTCGGCAACTGCCATTTATGGATCTCGTGGTGCTAACGGCGTCGTTTTAATTACTACTAAGAAAGGTAAGACCGGAAAAGCTGTATTTAATCTGAGAGCACAGTTCGGTATCACTACCAGAACTAGAAACGACGAACACCTTATGAATACTCAAGAGAAACTGACTTATGAACGTCAGTTGGGAGTAGGAAAAGGGAAAGGCATGACGGATGAAGAAATAGCTAATTACCCCATTAATACTAACTGGATTGATGAGGTATTCCGCACTGGATTTACTCAATCATATGAACTGAGCATGAATGGTGGTACTGAGGCTACCAAATTTTATGTTTCGGCACAGTTCTTCGATCAGGATGCTATTATTCCAGGCTCATATCTAACTCGTGGCAATGGACGTATCAACCTTGAACATAAGGTTAATGATCGGCTGAAATTTGGAGTTAATACATCCGTAGGTGTTTCAAAAGAAGGAACCGTACGTTCTGACCGTAATGTATTAAACCCATTCAATTATGTATATAGTGCCAATCCGTATACTAAACCTTATAATGACGATGGTTCATATGCTATAGATGCTACCTGGGATTATCAATTGAATGTTTTTGAAAATATCTATAATAACCCGTCCAACACTAGTAATATCAAGGCGGTTGCAGCCGCAAATCTGGAATGGAATATTTGGGATGAGATTAAATATACAACTGTATTGGGTATTGATTATAATCAAGCTATTGACTATCAGTATAATAAACCTGAGTCTCGCTTGTCTGCGGTATTGGACAGCAAAGGATATCGTCATGATGCATATACACATAGCTATCAATGGGTGTGGACAAATATGCTTTCTTATGATAAAACATTTAATTCTGTTCATAATGTTAAGTTAGTGCTTGCAGAAGAAGCGTCTGCAACAGAATATAAGACTTTTTCTGCTAGTGGTGACGGTTTCCCAAATGGTAAATTAGACGCAATGGATATCGCTGCTTCTCCTAATGCAGTAGATGGATATACTTCACAATCCAGACTATTGTCTTTTATGGCAACTGCCGGTTATACATATGATGGCAAATATATTATTGATGGTGCTGTACGTCGTGACGGTTCTTCTCGTTTCGGAACCAATAATCAATATGGTACCTTTTGGGCTGTGGGTTTGGGCTGGAACATGGAAAGAGAACGCTTCATGGAAAATGTGGAGTTCATCAATAAACTAAAAATACGCGGTAGTGTGGGTACTTCCGGTAATAACTCCATCGGTAACTATGCAGCACAAGGCGTTTATGGTTATGGTTCATACAACAATTTATCGACTTCGTATCCAAAGCGTTTAGCTAATCCTGATTTAACCTGGGAAAAGAACCTCCAGGCTTCTGTAGGTTTTGATGTGTCATTCTTTGATTCTCGCCTGAACGCCACATTTGACTATTATAATCGTAAAACAACAGATATGTTGTTGGCTACGAACTTATCTCAAACTACAGGTTTCTCAAGTCGTATCGACAATGTTGGAGAAATGAAGAACTCCGGTGTGGAAATTGCAGTAAATGGTGATGTCGTTCGTACAAATGACTGGACGTTTAGCTTAAACGGTATGTTCAGCTATAATAAGAATGAGGTTACTAAACTTTATGAAGGACAAGACATTGAGACCGGTTACAACGGAATTATCACAGAAGGCGAAAGGCTTAATACCTATAAATTGGTTCGTTGGGCCGGCGTTAACCCCCAAACCGGTGATGCTCTTTACTATACCAAAGATGGTCAAATAACAAATGTGTATAATGGAGATGATGCTGTGGTTCTTTCTGATAAGACTCCGGACCCTAAATACTTCGGTTCTTTTGGCACCAGAGTTAGCTGGAAAGGTTTGGAACTGAGTGCAGATTTTTATTATGCAATTGGTGGTTATATCTATAACAATGTATCTTACTTCATGAATAGTGATGGTAAAAATGCAACAAAGAATCAGCATACGGATTTGCTCTATAAGCAATGGAAGAATCCTGGTGATGTGACAAACATACCCCGCCAAGACAGAAACAATAATGTATATAGTACAACTCGTTTCTTGGAAGATGGCTCTTATATTCGTTTAAGGAATGTGACTCTTTCTTATACATTGCCTAAGAACTTATTGAAATCCGTAGGTATTAGTAATGCTAGAGTTTATGCACAAGGACTGAACTTGTTGACATTTACCAATTTCACAGGTTCGGACCCTGAAATAGGTAATGCGCCTAACTATAAAACTTCTGAAGTTGCCTCCGGTAGTATCAACGACTACAATTTCCCGGCAGCACGTACAATCATGTTTGGTATTGAAGTAGGATTCTAAGCATGAAGTGTCAAACAAATTAAAAGGATAGAATTTATGAAAGCAATAAGAAAAATCTTTTTCCCCTGTATGTTAGCGACTTGTTTACTAACATCAGTTACCGGTTGTTCCGGTTTCCTTGAAGTAAATTCAGATAAAGAATTGTCTGATAAAAATGCTTTAGAGGAATTGAATGACTATGACATGGCTACTTTAGGAGCCTATGAAAGTATGAGAACGGAATATTACTGCGGGCTGTTCAATAAGATTGTTATGGATGCAATGTCTGACAATATGGTATTGAACTATGAAGGACGTAAAACCTACAACGAATTTGCAGATTTTAAGTTCTCTTCTAATACTTACGGACTTGAAGGCTTTTGGTCGCAAGCATACAATGCAATTTTAAGTACTAATGTTGTCATCGAGAAATTAGAACAGGAACCGAATGACTTTGCAGGTACTGAAAATGAAGCGGCTGCAAAGAATTTGTTGGCAGAATGTTTAGTGTTGAGAGGCTATATTCATTTTGATTTAGTACGTTCTTTTGCCACCGATTATAAGAAGGCTAATGAAACCTCCTTGGGCATTCCTTATAAAACAAACTCGGAAATCACAACTCCATCCCGCAATACGGTTAAAGAGGTATATTCTTATATAGTAAGTGATATGACTAAGGGGATTTCTTTAATGGAGGATGCATACAATGCCAACAACAATAGCCGTGTGAATAAAAAGTCGGCCAATGCATTGCTGGCACGTGTATATCTGACTATGGGAGATAATGCAAATGCCATAGCTTGTGCAGGAAAGGCAATCACAGGAGATGGTTCTGATTTGTGTGAACCTGATGACTTCGTAAAATTATTTTCTACTTCAATGGAAAGACCGGAAGTTCTATTCCGTCTTGCAGTAACTGCTGGTGATAACTATCAACCAGGAGCCGCATGGGGACAAGGTGCTGTTACTTCATACAAGTCTGAATACTGTGTGTCTTATAACCTTGGACAACTTTATCAGTCGAACGATGCACGTAGGGCAGAAGTTAAAAGTGTACAGCTGGAAGATAAATCATATTTAGTTCCCTGGAAATATAATGGACGTGACGGTGAAGCTCAAGCCGGTGTTGTAGACCTTCCGGTAGTACGCGTTGCAGAAATGTATTTGACGCGAGCAGAAGCTTACTATAATTCAAATGAACAGGGTAAGGCTTTAATTGACCTCAATCTGGTACGCGCAAAACGTTATAAGGGTTTTGAAGATGGAACCGAAAGTGGACAAGTACTGGAAAGAGCCATTCAACTGGAACGCCGTTTGGAACTTGCATTTGAAGGCGATCGCTTTTATACTTTAAAGCGCAGAGGTGAAGAGCTAGTCAGAGATGGTAAAGGACACTATGCAGATGGTACCGGTAACCCTGCTGCAACTCAGGAAGTTTCGGCCTCAAGTCCTTTCTGGTTATTGGCTATTCCGCAAAGTGAAATAAACGCAAACCCCAATATGGTACAAAACCAATATTGATTAGTACATACATTTTAAATAAAAGAATACAATGAAGATATTTAAATATTTCAGTTTGGCGATGGGGTTACTTTTAGCTGTGACTTCCTGTGATGATAATGAACCTACTTCATTTACTTCGGATATGGCGCATGTTGCATTTTCCAGCTCGACAGCCAAAGTTAATGAAGATGGTGAATCAATTCAGATTCCTATTACCCTTGCCGCTCTTCCGGGAGCACTCTCCGTAACAGTAAATCTTACAGTTTCATCAGAGGGTTCTGCACTTCCTGCTGTAGAAGGGGAAGACTTTACTGTTGATACGAAGACTTTAACATTTTCGGAGCCCGGAACGCAATACGTGACTATTACTCCTATTGATAATGATGAATTTGCTGGTGGTACCAAGACTTTCACGATTTCAATTGCTTCTGTTTCACCGGAGCTCTTGAAGAGTGTGCAGAACAGTATTTCCGTTTCTATTATTGATGATGATCATCCGTTATCTGCTATAATCGGGCAGTATGTATTATCCTGTACCAGCAATTATGATGGACCTATTGAGTTTGAAGTCGCTATTTCTGCTTCTGAAGAAGATACTTATATTCTAATGATGGATTTAGGGTATGGTACATTCCCAGTGAAAGTTCAAGAAGTAGATGGCGAGTATCAACTGACAATAGCTGCAGCGCAAAATATAGGTAAATATTCTAAGTATGATGTTATTGCATACTGCGCCTTTATTGAAGGTGATAAAATCAAATATAGTACAACCCAAGCGCATTCTGCTACATTTGATCATGGTGTTATCACATTTGAAGAAGGCATGTATATAGCAGCAGTCGAAGATGGAACAGTTGCGGGAGCACTTGATTTATTCCTGCCCGGAACAATTGTGCTTACGAAGAAATAATTAATAAATAATCTCGAAAGGCCGCTCTGTTTTTAGCGGCCTTTTGTTTATCTAATACCTGTTTGTTATGAAAAAGCCTTTTTTAGTGTTTATCAGTATGCTTTTCTTTCTTTTAGAAAGTCATGCAGCTCCCGTCAGAAATCTAAAAACATTAGTATTGCAACCCGATGACACTGAATTATCACTCTATGCTTCGGGAGATGAATTTTTCCACAGGCTTCATGATGAAAATGGTTATACTATTATTGCAGGAGATGATGGTTACTATTATTATGGAATTCAATCATCAGATGGAAAGAAAATAGTGCCTAGTATTTATAGAGCGGACCAGCCTATTCCACTTTTGGCAGGCATTTTACCCAATATAGGCATCAGTACGAAAGCATATGCTGAAAGGATGGAATACTTCAAAACATATTCCACCATATCATTGAAGGAACAGTCGCAAACCCGTTCGACCCATAAGGGGATAATAAACAATATTGTTATATACATTTCTTTCAAAGACCAACAGACTTTCTTAACTAAAAGAAGTGTATATGATGCCCGATTAAATAGCATGACTAATAGCGCAGGATCTCTAAAGCACTATTATGATGAGGTTTCTTATGGGCAATTAGATATTCAATCATACCATTTTCCGGCTACAGACGATATGGGAACGGTTACAACTGGTTATGTTGATTACAGAAATCGTGGCTTTTACCGGGCATATAATGCAACTACGAATCCGGAGGGTTATAGTAGCAGCACGGAGACCGTTGCACGTGAACACAGTTTAGTGGTAAATGCAATTGATGCTTTGAGAAGTGAAATAGAGCAAACTCTCACAGCAGAAGAGATAGACAGTGACAATGATGGCTATGTGGATAACATCTGTTTTGTCATACAAGGAAGAAGTGATGGGTGGAGTGATTTGTTGTGGGCACATCGTTGGTCACTCTACACTAGAGAATGTTATATTCACGACAAGAGGGTTATGGACTACGTCTTTCAGCCGGAAAATCAAGTAACTACCAATACTCTTTGCCATGAGATGTTTCATGCTTTAGGGGCTCCGGACCTATATCACTATAATGATGATGCCAAATATTTAGATCCAGTGGGAAACTGGGATCTAATGAACAATGGATGGTGCCACATGGGAGCTTATATGAAATGGAAATACAGTGGGCAAATGTGGGTTACAGATATGCCACAAATCACGGCATCAGGACGTTTTAATGTCGTAGCTCTTGCTAAAGGGCCTGAAAATGTATGTTACAAGATAGCATCTACGTCGCCTGATGAATATTATGTTGTTGAATATAGGAAAAAAGAAGGCATTTATGAAAAAAATATCCCTCGCTCCGGAATATTGGTTTATTTGATAAATACCAAAGTTACAGAAGGAAATAGGAATGGACCACCCGATGAGGTATATATCTATCGTCCTTATGGTACATTGGAAAGTAATGGAAATATTGATGAAGCTGCTTATCCTACTACTAAAGGTCCTGTGATTACGAATCACACCTATCCAACTCCCTTCCTATCCAATGGAGAAGATGGAGGACTACGATTAAGTAATATTGAAATTAATGGGGATATAGCTTCTTTTGACATTGAAATAATAACAACTGATATCCATGAGGTGGAAAAAGAAGATGTGGTCGTGTATGCAGACGGGTATTTGATTATAAAGAATGCGGAAGGAATAAGTCAAATAGAAATTTGCAATATGCAAGGAATAGTCGTTAAGACTATTACCGACTTATCGAACCAGATTCCTATAACGGACTTATCAAGTGGCATTTATATTATGCGTGTCAACACCTCATTAGGTGAATACATCAAGAAAATGATAATTAAATAAAAATGTTACTATGAAAAAATACATTGTCTTTTTACTGCTTAGTAATATCTGTTTCCTCTCATTAGAAGCTCAGACTGTTAAGCATTTTGTTTTTCCAAATGAAATGGAAGCCGTCATCCTCAAAAAAGGAGGAGGTAAATCTTCGATGAAACTAAATTATAACAAGGCAACAGAAGAAATGGTCTACTCTGATACTGATGGGCAAAAGAAAGCACTATATCCTATCAGTCAAATTGATACAATATACTTTAGTTCAAGGAAATTCATCCCTTCAGGAAAGGGCTTTGAAGAAGTATTGCTGACAGGGAAGTACCCTCTATATGCTTCTTACCGTTGCCGGCTGAGTGCCGGAACTCAGAATATAGGTTATGGTAGTTCTTCTACAACAGCTGTTGATAACATTTCATCGCTTAACACCGGAGGGGAGATATATCAATTGAAGTTGCCGGAAAATTATAAAGCTGAGCCTTATACTGTATATGCAATAGCGATTAATGGTCAAAACAAGCATTTCAGGAGAATAAAGGAAATTACAAAGATATTTCCAGAATTAAAAAAAGAAATAAGCGACTTCCAAAAAAAGAATAAGCTGAAAAATAATAATGATGGAATCATTTCGATTATTCGATATATCTCTTCACTATAATTACATTTACATACTTCCTAATATATAGATAAAGATAAATAATTGAAACACAAATGCAGGGGGATATTCACATGAGCATACCCTCTGTATTTGTGTTTTAATCATTTTAGTAAAAGTAGTCTATTCTTACATATTCTATTTCTAGGAACACTAAAATAGATGAGCCAATAAAACAAATGTAAGAATTAAAATCTTTATCTTATTAAATATAAGCATATTAACCATTATGATGGGATTATATATAGTAGAACATTAGAATGCACATAGACTAGTGGTATTAACATATATGTCTTATTATCAATTATATACATTATTATTCTATGAAATATCATAGTTCTCTAAATATTCATATTTATCTGATATAAAACATTATACGTATATTGTAGTTCTGCGAAGACTTTGCAGGTTTCGTACATTGGTATGCAGACACAAGAAGTGGCTATTAAACCTACTATGAAGGTCTTTATGAAGGTGGATTCAGAGATGCTTGACGAAGTTATAGTGGTAGCTTACGGTACTGCGAAGAAGTCTGCATTTACCGGTTCTGCGAGTGTTGTAAAGGCAGATAAATTAGAAAAGCGCCAGGTATCCAACATTACCAACGCACTGTCTGGTAGTGTAGCCGGTGTACAAACCACAAGCAGCAACGGTCAGCCAGGAACTTCAGCCACAGTACGTATTCGTGGTATCGGTTCTATGGCATCCAGCAGCAATCCGTTATACGTAGTAGATGGTATTCCTTTTGATGGTGATATTTCTTCTATCAATTCACAGGATATTGAAACAATGACAGTACTGAAAGATGCTGCCGCAGCTGCTTTGTATGGTGCACGTGGTGCTAACGGCGTTATTTTGGTAACCACTAAAAAAGGTAAGGACGGTAACGCACGTGTATCTGTAGATGCACGTTGGGGTAGCAATTCTCGTCAAGTAGGTAAATACGATGTGATGGAAAGCCCTGCCACGTACATGGAAACTCTCTATAAAGCTCATTACAATGCCGCTTATTACAAATTAGGACGTACTCCAGAAGCAGCGCACACTTATGCTAATGCACAGTTGTTCCTGGCAATCGGTTACCAAATATATACGTTGCCTCAAGGTGAGGGTCTTATCGGTATGGATGGTAAAATCAATCCAAATGCGAAGTTGGGCTATAGTGACGGACAATATTACTATACCCCGGATGATTGGACAGATGGAACGATCTCCAGTCAAATGCGTCAAGAGTATAACTTGAGCGTATCAGGTGGTACAGATCGTTTGAACTACTATTTCTCTGCCGGTTACCTGGAAGATAACGGTGTTATTGAAAATTCAGGTTTCAATCGTATTTCTACACGTTTGAATGTAGACTACCAAGCAAAGAAGTGGTTAAAATTCGGCACCAGCTTAGGATATACTAACTCTAAGAGCAAGTATCCGGGCGACCAAACAGCTACAGCTTCTTCAGGAAATGCTTTCTTGCTGGCAAACAATATTGCTCCAGTTTATCCGATGTATGTACGTAACGCTGATGGTTCACTGGCTTACGACAAGAATTCGGGCAACAAGATTTATGATTACGGTGATGGTAGCAGTACAAACAGCACGCGTAACTTTATGTCCATGTCAAACCCCAAAGGTGACTTGCTTTATAATAAGGAAGAATACCTAATGGATATCCTTAACGGTAAATGGTTCATCGAGTTGTCCCCAATTGAAGGACTGAAACTAACTGGTTCATTGGGTGCCTATATCGATAATACACGCTATAATGTTTTGGGTAACAAGTATTATGGACAGTCTGCAAGTTACGGTGGTACTGCACAACAAGAACACATACGTACATCCGCCTTCAACCAGCAATACCTGGCTACCTATAAGAAAAGCTTCGGCATGAACAATTTCGATGTTCTGTTAGGTTATGAGAGCTATGACTACCGCTATGAATATAGTTATGCAACCGGGCAGAATCTTTATAAGGATTATGATTTCACGGTAAACAACACTATCGATAACAAACGTGGTGGTGGTGCTCGTGACGAATATTCTACCAGAGGCATTATCAGTCGAATCAATTACGACTTTGATGAAAAATACTTTGCCAGTGCTTCTTACCGCCGCGATGCTTCTTCCCGCTTCCATCCTGACAAGCGTTGGGGTAACTTCTGGTCGGCCAGTGTCGCATGGGTTATCAGCAAAGAAGCATTCTTGGAAAACACAGAATGGATTGATATGTTGAAGCTAAAGGCTTCGTTTGGTCAGCAAGGTAACGATGCATTACTGAGAAACGGTTATGCAAACTACTATCCATATCTGGATCAATACTCCATGACCGGTGCTAATGGTATATTCTCGGATGGTACACTTTATTACAAAGGTAATCCAGACATCACTTGGGAAAAGAGTAACTCCTTCAATATAGGTACTGACTTCACACTGCTCAACCATAAATTAGAAGGTACAATAGAATATTTCAACCGTAAGACTAGCGACATGCTTTATAATAAGCCGGTAGCAAACTCCAACGGTTACAGTTCCATTCCAATGAACATTGGTTCGATGACTAACTCGGGTGTAGAAATTGAATTGAATTATACTCCGATTGATATCAATAATTTGAAGTGGAACATTTTTGGGAATGCTACTTTCTTGAAAAATAAAGTAAATAAGCTGCATCCTGATTTGAATGGTGAATTAATCAGTGGTTCACGTATTTATCGCGAAGGTGAATCTATGTACCAACTTTATCTAGTGAAATATGCAGGTGTTGACCCCACTACCGGACAATCTTTGTTCTGGGCGAAAGATGATGAAGGAAACGCCTATACAACAGCCGACTATGCTGTCGCTTCTAATTGCAAAGAAGCTACCGGTGATTTGCTTCCGACCGTCTATGGTGGTTTTGGTACCAGCTTGGATTTCTATGGTTTTGATTTTTCTATCCAGTTCTCTTATCAGCTGGGTGGTAAACTGTGGGATTATACTTATCAAGACTTGATGCATGGTGGCAGCAACAGTAATGCCGGTTACAACTGGCATAAGGACATTGCCAAAGCCTGGACGGCAGAGAACCCGAATACAGATGTTCCTCGTTTGTGTGCAACCGAAAACTATGATGCAGGTTCAAGCTCCGACCGCTGGATCGTTTCTTCCAACTACTTGTCTATTAACAATATTACTTTAGGTTATACATTGCCGAAAAGAATCGTACGCAACTTGGGAATAGAATCACTTAGAGTTTATGGTGCCGCTGACAATGTTGCATTGTTCGCTGCACGTAAGGGATTAGATCCACGTCAAGGTTATGTATCATCTACCACCTCTACGTATGGTGCATTACGCAGTATTTCGGCAGGAGTGAAATTAACGTTCTAAACTATACTAACTATAAAGCAGAATAACAATGAAAGATATAAAATTTAAAATATTCGCATCGGCACTTGCAAGTGTATTGCTTGTGGGGTGTAATGATTTGGATACCGAACCGCTGGGTGCTGTTGTTACAAGCGACCAGAAAGAAGAAGTTGTTAAAAACGACCCAGAAATGGTATCGGCAAGTGTAACGGGTATCACTGCGATGTTCAGTGTATATGGCAATGCCATCCCCACTTCTTTTGGACACGACGACTTCGGTTATGGTTCAATTATGCTGAACTTGGACAGCCGTGGCACGGATATGGTTGGTTTAGATATAAACTATAACTGGTTTACCCGTTCCATGACTTTTGAGGATCTTTTCTTTAACTATCGCCCGACAAACATATTATGGCGTACAATGTACAACCAGATCTATACTGCTAATGGAGTAGTGAGTACCATCGACCCGGCTACGGAAGATAGCTCTCTGAAGTACTACCTGGCACAGGCTTTGTCTATACGCGCATTCGACTATTTTGTATTGGCCCAGATGTATCAGCATACTTATAAAGGGAATGAAAGCAAACCTTGTGTTCCTCTGATTACAAACGAGAATGCCAATGAGGCTGCTGCTAACGGTTGCGCCCGGTCTACCGTGCAGGAAGTTTACGACCAGATCATGAGTGACCTGAATAAGGCTGTATCTTTATTAGAGGCTACGGACAAAACCCGCGGTACCGATAAGCGCTACATCAGCAAGGAAGTGGCTTATGGTTTACGTGCACGTGTCAATCTGACCATGCAAAATTGGACTGCGGCAGCTGAAGACGCTCAAAAAGCCATCAGTGGTAGCGGTGCTCCTTATAGCCGCGAAGAAGCAGGTGCTCCTGGCTTTACGGAGAGTAGTGACCACTCTTGGATGTGGGCTATTATAATTGCCGAAACAGACCGTGTAGTAACTTCCGGTATTGTGAATTTCCCCTCACATATGGGATCACTGAATTATGGATACGCTTCAGTAGGATCATGGCGTATGATCAACAAGAAGTTGTATAACGAGATTCCTGATACAGACGTTCGTAAAGGATGGTGGCTTGATGCCAATAAGCATTCTGACAATCTGAATGAAGCACAAGTAGCCCAAGCTACGAAATATGGATGCCCTGCTTATACTCAAATGAAATACGGTCCTTATAAGGGAGTAATGGCTCAAAGCACTAACGCAAGCGACATTCCTCTGATGCGTGTGGAAGAAATGTACTTGATTTTGGCAGAAGCACAAGCTATGGGTGGAAATCCTTCAACCGGAGCAGCTACTTTACAAAAATTTGTAAATGACTATCGTGACCCTGCCTATGTTTGTACCGCCTCCAGTGCAACAGCTGTACAGGATGCAGTATGGCAGCAACGCCGTATTGAACTTTGGGGTGAGGGCCTTTCTTATTTTGATATTCTGCGACTGAACAAAGGTATCGACCGTCGTGGAGCCGGATTCCCTGCCGCTTATGTATTTAACGTGCCGGCTGGTGATAACACCTTGATCTACCGTATCCCCGAAAGTGAAGAACAAGGTAACTCATTGATCTCGGCATCAGACAATAATCCGGTAACGTCAATTCCGTCTCCGGTTACAGACAACTAATGAATATAGGTAACAAACTGTAAAAATAGCATTATATGAATTTCAATAAATCAATTCTATCCATAGCGCTGTCGGTAGCGGCTGTCATGTTTGTCGGCTGTAGCACCGATGGTTATTGGGACAAAGCCCCGATAGACAGCGAAGTGAAATATACGTTCGACCAGAGCGAACAAACCTATACCGTAGCAGGTACTGAAACGTTGACTGAAATCAAGGTTTCTCTGACACGCAGTACCAATGTAGGTGCATCGACCATTGCCGTAGATGCAAAATTTAACGATCCTGCATTGAGCGGACCAGCTGAGGTAACATTTGCAGATGGTAGCAATACTGCCATTTATACGATTGCAGTAGGCGACATTCAAGTAGGTGTTTCTTATAAAGCTACTCTTTCCATAGCAAAGGATAATACCTCTGTATCAGGAAATTCTACCACAACAATTAATTTAAGCAAGTTGTACAATTGGGTAGCAGCCGGTAGCGCTCAGTTCTATACTTCATGGTCAGGAACCATCGACGATAACGGTTTGGTAGGTGACGGTGTGAAAGTGGATATAGAAAAGGCAGAAGGCGGGAATGGTTTGTACCGACTGGTAAGTCCTTACTATTATTCTGAAACAGAAGCCGGTGCAACAGGAGTGACTTTGGAAAAGGGACACCACATCCAGTTCATTGTTAATGCCGCTAATGGGGCACCTGTCGGATTCCCATCTACGGTTCAGAAAATGGGTGAAGCGAGTGCAGACGACGGCAACTATTACTTTGCCTACACACCGGGTAAGAACAACTGTGCATTCGAAAACGATGGCAACCTCTATATAATCGAAGCCCTGGTAGGTTATGATGAAGGTGGAAGCAGTGTTAGTCTGGGTTGGTATCAGACCGTAGCATTTATCTGGAACGTAAATTATCCATGGTGATAATCATACGATAACTGAACATCTTAAATAATAAGAACTGCCTCCGAATGTCTAACCTGACATTTGGGGGCAGTTTTATATCAGGCCTTCTTTCAAAATATCCACCAATATCGGTTTTGCCCCACTCACAAAACACTCCACAGCAATTACCATCAGAATAAGTCCCATCAGGCGCATCATCACATTATTTCCCGTTTCCCCTAACACTTTTACCAGCCGCGTAGAGGCACGCAAGATAAAAAATGTAATCAAGTAGATAAAGGCGATCATACCAATCAGTACACCTTTCATTTGGATAGTATGGGCATCCTGCATCAAGACAATGGCGTTTGCTATAGCACCGGGACCGCAAAGCATCGGAATCCCTAAAGGGGTGACGGAGATGTCATCGGCATAAGTTTTAATCTCTTCATCTTTCAATTTCATTTGTGTATAACGTGCTTGCAACATATCAAAACCAATTTTAAAGATGATGACACCACCTGCTATACGAAAACCGTTTGTAGAGATCCCAAAGAACTTGAACAGGAACTGACCAGCAAAGGTAAAGACCATAATCGTGATGAAAGCTACTAATGTAGCACGAGACACTACAGACTGTCGCTCCTTATCCGTCATTCCATGGGTCATGGTCAGAAAGACAGGCATAGTCCCGAGAGGATTTGTCAACGTAAAGAAAGAAGTGAAACAAAGCAAAGCGAAAGGTAAAATAGTATCCATAGCTGCAAATTATGTGTTTACGCTGACAAAATTACAACTAATCCCTCAATGTCACAACAATTGGAGCAACTCTTTCAAATCTGTAATCTGATAAGTAGGCTTAAATGGAAACTCGGTACGTCCCGTTACATTATAGAATACCTGGTGCATGCCTACTCTCTGAGCACCCGTTATATCATTTTCCCAGCTATCACCCACCATCAACGATTCACGCAGTTCAGACTGGGTAGCCGACATGGCAAAATGGAAAATCTCGGGCCATGGCTTCAAGACACCAATATCATCTGATAGAACTACTTTCTTGAAGTAATGGTCAATTCCGGCAGAACGCATTTTGTGGCATTGCAGTTCCTGAAATCCATTGGAGAGGATATAAAGATTATATTTAGGTGCCAAATATTCCAGCACTTCCTGCGCATGGGGCATCAATCTGCTTTTTGTAGGAATAACCGCAAAGAAGTCATCAGAAAAAGCTTTCGCTAAAGCTGCATCCCCCTCTCCTACTGCCTCCAGCGGATAGAGAAAACGTTGACGGTTCAATTCTTCCTTTGTCACTTTTCCATCTGCATATTCTGCCCACAATTCGATATTACGCTTCTCATAGAGTTCATAGAAATGTTCAAAAGACCGAAAATAACGATCATATTCATATTTGCGATACATTTCCTCAAATGTATCACGGGCATTAAAAGAAAAGGCCCAGAGAGTATCGTCCAGGTCGAAAAAAATATTCTTGTACTGCATATAAAAAGAAAATGGCAGAGATAACCCTTCCCTGCCATTCTTATAATTTAATTAAGTTATTTTACTTGGATAACCAGGTATCTGGATACGCTCCAAAAATCTTTCGGATTCGTAATCTTCAGAACGAGCTGATCTTTATCATCTTTCTCCAAAGCATAAGAACCTGCCGGATGAGTGGTCAAGACATCTGCACTCTTGGAATACAACTTAATTTCTTTCGTTGTACGAATATCAACCTGAGTAAAGTAATCCTTATTGATATCACTATCCTTAAGCACTTGCTTTTTCTGGAAGAGACCGGTATTTGTCAGAATATTCTGATCCTTCAGTTCTTTCTTTGTTCCGAAAACAAACCAAGCGGTATTCAGTGCCTTATCCTGCTCAGCTACAGTCTTAGCCTTAGCCTCGTTTTCAGCAGAGAGAGCTTCTTTGTCGGCTGACAGACCGGTTACGGCTGCATCCAATTCCTGAATACGGATATTCTTGGAAGCAAGTTCAGCCTGCAACTCTTCAATGCGCTGAGTCTTGGCAACTAATTCCTGAGTCAGAGATTCTACCGCTTTCTTCATTTGTGCAGAATTGGTCTTGCTGCTTTTCAGCATGGCCTCCAACTTTGCAATCTGCTCTTTGTTTTCCTGCATTTGTTTCTGGATAAATTCAATATCAGTGGCTATTTGCTGCTTAGCTGATAAAGAACCTTCTGAAACCGCACCACGCTGCAAGTCTACGCGGCTCTCAGCGGCATTGATTTGGCGGAAGCCTTCAGAGATATCATTGAAAGTACCCATCATTTCATCCAGTTCAGCATTACGCTGAGTAAGTTCCATCAAAAGAGAATCATTTTCAGCTTTCAGTTGGTCTTTACTTCCACCTGACAAGCCGTCGCACGATGCCATAACGGCCGCACATACAATTAAAACTGCTAACTTTTTCATACGCTTTTATTTTACGTTGGTTAATGAAGTTATTTAATCGTCTATTCCTGCTACTACTATTACTATTTCTCCACGCGGGTCATTGGCTGTGAAATGTTCAATCAATTCAGTCAGACTGCCACGCACCGTTTCTTCGTGCATCTTCGAGATCTCCCGGGATACAGATGCCTGACGTTCCGCACCGAAATGCTCTGCAAACTGAGTCAGCGCTTTCACCAGGCGGTGGGGAGACTCATAAAACACCATGGTCCGGCGTTCCTCTGCCAATATCTTCAGACGTGTCATACGTCCTTTCTTCTGCGGAAGAAAACCTTCGAAACAGAATTTTTCATTTGGCAAGCCCGAAGCAACCAAAGCCGGCACAAGAGCTGTAGCCCCCGGCAAACATTGTACTTCGATACCGTTGCGAACACACTCACGCACTACCAGAAAGCCCGGATCAGAGATTCCCGGTGTGCCTGCGTCCGATATTAACGCAACAGTTTCACCTGCCTTTATTCTATTAACAACACTTTCCACCATTTTATGTTCATTAAACTTATGATGGGATTGCATTGCGTTCTTTATTTCAAAATGCTTCAGTAAGATTCCGGAAGTGCGCGTATCTTCGGCAAGAATCAAATCCGCCTCCTTCAGAATGCGAATAGCCCGAAATGTCATATCTTCCAAATTTCCTACCGGAGTAGGCACTACATAAAGTTTTCCCATATCCGTAACTGCTTTAACTGAAGTATTTCTTAAGAAGTTCTATAAAATCAACCACCGTTTCATTCTCTTCATCAGGATTAACGGTAGAAGAAAAGAGTTCCAATGCCTTTTCCAATGAAGGAGCAGCACCCAACTGGCGTATCACTTCATTCATACGGGCAGTATCACCACCAAAAATCTCACGGGCAAAACGGAATGAGTCATTCAGGCTGATAGCATGCCGCAGATCAGTAGCCGGTTTTATCCGTTCTGCTAAAATAGGCGATGCAGAAGATATTATTGCGGACGGTTCAGACTCGGGTTTGAGCTTGGACTCAAGCTTGGGAGATACGATCTCTACCGGCTTAGTGATTTCAACAACGACCGGTTCTACAGGAGTCGGTTTAACCGGTTCAGGAGCTGCGACCGGTTCGGGAATAACCACTGGAGCGACAGGAGCTTCAGGAATGGCAACTACCTCTACGGGAGTTTCGTCCAGCAGTTTCTGCAAAGCATCCAGTCGTGCACGCATCTGCTGTATATTCCGTTTAGCTACTACCTTCAATGTAGGGTTGGCGTCTGTTGCAAGAACTTGCATTAAATATTTCAGTTCCTGAATATCCAGTTCTATGTCGTCCAATAATGTCTGCATTTCCTTTCGCATCACAAATGTTAATGCCGCAAATGTAGAAATAAATAATGAAAAAATATCGGAAAGCCATTAAAAGTGTTATTTTTGCGGCTAAAATAAACATTTTAGAACAATGGTATTATTCTCGGAAGACCATATACAGGAAACCAATCGTAGAGGAAGAATCGAAGTTATTTGCGGTTCCATGTTCTCTGGCAAGACAGAAGAACTGATTCGCCGCCTGAAACGTGCCAAGTTTGCCAAACAACGTGTAGAGATATTCAAACCCGCCATCGACACCCGCTATTCGGAAGAAGAGGTGGTATCACACGACAGCCACTCCATAGCATCTACCCCGATAGATTCTTCGGCAAGCATCCTGCTGTTCACTTCGGAAATAGATGTGGTAGGAATCGATGAAGCACAATTCTTCGACAGCGGTTTGATCGATGTCTGCAATCAGCTTGCCAACAATGGCGTACGCGTTATTGTAGCCGGTCTGGATATGGACTTCCGCGGACTTCCATTCGGACCGATGCCCGGCCTGTGTGCCATTGCCGACGAAGTTTCTAAAGTTCATGCCATCTGTGTGAAGTGCGGGCAACTGGCATCTTTCTCTCACCGTACCGTTAAGAATGACAAGCAAGTACTTCTGGGAGAAACTGCCGAATACGAACCCCTCTGCCGTGAATGTTATCTGCGGGCAGTGAAAGAAGACCAGAAAGCGGCTGGCAGTTGACAACAAATAAAAAAGCATAAGCCTTATGGAACGTAAGAAGATAACATTCGACAGTTTTATCCGTGCCGTCATTCTCGGTGCCATTATCATCGGTATATTGATGCTTCTGAAGCGGTTGAGTGGAGTATTGCTTCCGTTCTTCCTGGCATGGCTGATTGCTTACCTGATATATCCGTTAGTATCCTTTTTCCAATATAAGCTACGGCTAAAGAACAGAATTGCTTCTATCTTCTGTGCTTTATTCACTCTTACCATTATAGGAGGGGCTGCGTTCTATCTGCTTGTGCCGCCCATGATTCAGGAATTCTTGCGGGTGAAGGATTTACTAATAGAATATTTCAGCACTACCCATACCGCAAGCAACGTGCCCACTACCCTCTCCGAGTTTATCCGGCAGAATGTCGACATGCGTATCTTAGAGCAGATGTTTAGTCAGGAAAACATATTGGATGCCCTTAAAGTGACCGTTCCCAAGTTGTGGGCATTAGTCTCGGAATCCATAAACCTTTTATTCGGGTTCTTCACTGTCTTCCTTATACTATTATATATAGTGTTTATTTTGCTCGATTACGAAAGTATATCCCAAGGCTGGACACATCTCATGCCCAAGAAATACCGGCACACAGTGACCGGCATACTGAACGACGTAAAAGACGGCATGAACAGATATTTCCGCGGACAGGCATTAGTAGCCTTGTGCGTAGGTATCTTATTCAGTATCGGCTTTCTGATTATCGACTTCCCTCTGGCTATTGGCTTGGGGCTGTTCATTGGTGTGCTGAATATGGTGCCTTACCTGCAAATCATCGGTTTTGTCCCTACCATCATGCTCGCCATTCTGAAAGCTGCGGATACCGGCGATAATTTCTGGATTATCATAGCTTCGGCAACGGCTGTATTCATAGTGGTACAGATCATACAAGACGGTTACCTTGTGCCTCGCATCATGGGAAAGATTACCGGGTTGAATCCTGCCATTATTTTACTCTCCCTCTCTGTCTGGGGCTCGTTAATGGGTATGCTGGGGATGATCATAGCCTTACCGCTTACCACGCTGATGCTCTCCTATTATCAACGATACATCATTAATCAAGAAAATATTTATCGCACGGAATCTACTGAGGATCAGCCAATAGAGGGTACTAAAGAAAAATAATGCAAACTTTTTTCCTTATATTCCTTGCAGATTAAATAAAAGTACCTATCTTTGCACCCGCTTAACAGCAATAAAGGTTTGATTCGCTAGCTCAGCAGGTAGAGCACAACACTTTTAATGTTGGGGTCCTGGGTTCGAGCCCCAGGCGGATCACTGAAACAACAAGAAAAATCAAGCAAATCCCTGATAATCAGACATTATCAGGGATTTCTTTTTTCTAATAGGTAGCAGAAAATAGCCGTTTCAAGCATATTATCGGTGGATAAATCGTGGGACTAAAATTTAGTTCGAAAAAGTCCCACGAATTTGCATCTTTCTCACTGATTCATAGCATTTTGCGTAGGATTACTTTGGAAGAGAATACATAGTTTTGTAACTTTAAAAACGATGTAAAAATGGCTCGAAAATCATTTTCTGTATTGTTCTTCATCAAGAAAGGCAAATTATTAAAGAACGGAGAAGCACCCGTGTGTATGAGAATCACTGTAAACGGCTGTATGGTAGATATTTCTATCAAAAGAAGCTGTCCCGTAAACCTATGGAATCAGGCAAAAGAGAATTCAAAAGGCAAAGACCGTATGTCGGTGGAACTGAACCACTACTTAGAAATCACACGTTCGCACATACACCAAATTTATAGAGAACTGGAAACTTCCGGCAAGGTTATCACCGTTGATCTTGTGAGGAAGTTGTTTTATGGTGTGGACGAAGATAACAAAACACTATTGCAGGTATTCAGAGAGCATAACGAACAAAGCCGTAAGCTAATCGGTAAGGACTTCGTAAGTAAGACCGTTCAACGATATGAAACCACTACCCGATATTTGGAAGAATTCATTAAGAAAGAATATCAGTTATCGGATATTGCCCTAAATAACTTAGAAGCCAACTTTATTTCTAAGTTTGATGCTTTTTTGAAGATTGAAAAAGGTTGTGCGCAGAATTCAGCTATCACCCGATTGAAGAATTTGAAGAAGATCATCCGCATTGCTTTAGAAAACGACTGGATAAAGAAAGATCCGTTTGCTTACTACCGCTTTAAACTGGAAGAAACCGATCCTGAATTTCTGACAATGGACGAGATTAAAATCATTCTCGCTAAAGAGTTCACAATTAAACGAGTAGAACAGGTACGGGATGTTTTTGTCTTTTGCATTTTTACAGGTTTGGCGTTCAGCGATGTGAAAGATTTATCACCTGAACACTTGGTAAAAGACAACAAAGGGGAACTTTGGATAAGGAAGAACCGCCAAAAGACAAAAATTATGTGTAATATTCCTGTGTTACCTGTGGCAGCTTCTATACTTGAAAAGTATAAAAATGTGGCAGAATGTACCGGAAAACTTTTACCTGTATTGTGTAATCAACGCATGAACAGTTATTTGAAGGAAATTGCCGATGTGTGCGGAATTCATAAAAATCTTAGTACTCATACCGCCCGTCATAGCTATGCCACAAGCATTTGCCTTGCGAATGGCGTGAGCATGGAGAATGTCGCTAAAATGTTAGGTCATGCAGATACAAGCGTCACCAAACACTATGCACGGGTACTAGATCAGAATATTTTCAAGGATATGCAAAAGGTAAATAGCTGTCTATCGGAATTGGCTATATAATTATTATCTGGCAGTCTGTCCTTTCACACTTCAAAACAAAAGGATGGACTGCCATTATACAAAATAAATACAACCTCAGTTTTTAAAATTTTCTAATAGGCTTATCTTATTTGTAATATGTGATAAAGCAAAAATTCCTCTATATTGATGTTCTGTCCATTCTAGAGCTTCAACTAAAGTCTTATTATCCATAAATTTTGTAGTAAATAAAAGTTCACGATTTTTATTTGGTTCTTTGTCTGTTATCAATGAAACGTGAGCATATCCTTCGACCGCATAACATGCTATTAACTGAGCAATAGTAAATAAGAAAAAACGATTGCAATACTTATTATATGATTCATCTACTTTAAATATGCATTGAGGAATACTATTTTCTAGCTGATCTACCAAACCTTGAATATCATAATTCTTATGGCATATCTTCTCATATAAGTCCGATTCGCATATATGAAAATAAGTTAGCAAGAAAAGTACATCAGGACAAACATATTCATTATGCGAAAACATTTTTAATGACAACCGAGTATTTGTGAAAATTTTCTCTATTTGCCTTAAAGTTAAATTCTTATGTTTAAAAAGAGCTTGAGCGATTTTGAGAAAGTTATCCTGTTCATTATCTCGTTTAAAATATTGCCCCCTTTCTTCTGTTCCAAAGAATGCATCAAAATCATAAAATTCATATAAATAGCTACTGAATTTATCTACATCAGGATCTGGTAAGGTATATTCAATATCAATAAATCTCTTTAAGTATTCATCTGCATCTATTAAATCACTACCATAATATCCTCGTATAGAATTACTTAATTGTTGTTTATCTATGGATATAACAAATACAATATTAGGTATATTGAAAAGATGTTTTATCCTTTCTAATACCTTTACAGCATAATAAGGATTACACCTATCTAGTTCATCAACAATGAAAACCAAAGGTTTGTCGTTGCAAATATCTAACACAAAATTCGATAATTCGGCATGGAATTGCTCTAAACATAATTTCTGCTTCTCATAGCTTTCAATTTCTTCCTTTAATAAAGAAGCTCCTTCTTCTATACTATCGGAGCAAATATCAACAACATCTTCACCTGCATATTTTTTTAGTATTCCTTTAGCTATTGCAGGGGCTGCTTTCAGAACTATTTTTCCTGCTGTGCTTATGACTGATAAAAGTGCATCTTCTTTCTTCTTTTGTGAACTTACCTTTTTTAGTTCACCTAACAAACCAACAATCGGATCTGAAATAAAATCATTTTCCCATGCATTAAAATATAATGTATGAAAATCATCTAGTTTCAAATATTTTGCCCACATCTCAACAAACGTAGTCTTCCCGGTTCCCCACTTTCCATTTATAGCTAATACACAACCCTCATTGTAAGTCAAAACAATTGCTTTCAATATATCTGCA
This sequence comes from Bacteroides cellulosilyticus, assembly GCF_020091405.1. Classification (NCBI taxonomy): domain Bacteria; kingdom Pseudomonadati; phylum Bacteroidota; class Bacteroidia; order Bacteroidales; family Bacteroidaceae; genus Bacteroides; species Bacteroides cellulosilyticus. The sequence goes on along the minus strand of NZ_CP081903.1, from coordinate 2,790,178 downwards.
TATTTTTCTCTGCCCAACTTACAGTTTAAGAAAGGATTCTCATCTGGTATATCTAGTTTTTGCAGTTTACATTTCATAAACGTATTATTATATTGTTAGAAATAAATATTCAAGATCTATAAATATCACAGCAAATATAGCGCATTTTAATGATTTAATTTTAAGTAGCATAAGTTTTCCAGAACTTAATATGAACATTGACAAAGGTAAGTTCCGTATTTAGCCAGTTCAAGTCCGAGCCTTCGGTTTAGATGAAAATCTTCCTCTCATTACATTTCGAGCGTATTTTCATCTAAAGACTTGCACAGACTAAATACTTCACTGGAAAAGTAAATGATTCAAATTAAATTCTGAAAAACAATGTTTTTGGGGCTAGCATGAGGAAAACGTCTTTCACTTGAATAGCGTTTAAACAAGTTTCTCGTACAGTTTGAACCAGTTCAGCCCGTAGTTGCCAAAGCCTAAATCTACGGTATGGATGTATTCAAAGCCGCATTTCTCATAGAGGGAGATTGCCGGAAGATTATTTTCATACACATCCAAACGAATGGATTTTATGCCTGATTGTTGAGCTAATTCAAACGAATAGTTCATCAAAGCACGACCAATACCCATTTTCAAGAATGAGGGATGCACTACAAAAGTGCGTATCACAAAAATACGGCTATAGTCAGCTTCAATTTTCCACCTTACATTATTATAGGCTTCATCGGGATGATGGTCTAAGATAATAGAGCCAGCTATCTTTCCATCATGCCTGACAACAAAAAGAGTATTATTTTTTATGCCAGCAACCGCATCTTCACGAATAGGATAAATGCCTTTTATCCATCCGGGATAATTGGTTGTAGCTGATAGATAATCATTCAGATCATCATATAACTTTTCTAATTCGTCAATGTCGGCAGTCGTACCGGATTCTATTACAAACTTCATAATTTCAACTGTTTGGGATGCAAAGGTATAATTTCCACCTTAATAAAAGAGCTTTCCTTTTAAGATAGTGGAAATCATACTTTTTTAGATAGTTATTCTTTCCAGCTTTCAAAGTAGTGCTTTTGGAGCAGCTTATCAATATCACTTTGGCGATAGATGATTTTACCTTTTATTTGGATAAAAGGGATTAGCCCTGTATCTCGCCACTCTTGCAGGGTTCGCAAACTGACATTCAGTTTCTTAGAAACTTCATGATTAGAAAGAAAACGTTCCCCATTCAGGTGGGGCTTGTAATGCTTTACTATAGTTCCAATACCATTCAGCATTGAATCGAGCGAAGCAATAAACTCTTTGACTTGCGGGGTATCTTTATTTATTAGTTCCATGATTGAAAGATTGTTTTATTGAAATATTGATTTCAAGATAGCTAGATGGCAGACTAGTTGCGCAGATAGTCACCCAGCGATGAAATGCTAAGTACGTCTTTTGCCGGATCATAATCTATATAGAACCGTTTGGATGTAATGGTAATAAAATATTGGCTACCATCTTGCTGTATCTCATAAGTAGCGGGTGAAGCCTGTTTGGTCGTTTCTGATACATATATAATAGAAAGAAGATAATCTTTGTCGTTTCGGTAGATGATAACCGTAGGATTCAGATTAATGCTTTCCCATGTGCCGACAATGGGAAACAGATTGAAGGACGGGTAATCTTCTTTAGTTCTTTTCATAAGGCATGGTTTGTTTGGGTGATTGATTTTGTGTTTCACTGTCTGCAATAATTTTTTCAATATCAGAAGACTTATAATAAATCTTGTTCCCGATTTGAGAATAAGCCAGCCGTCCACTACTCTGGTAATATTGCAGCGTTCGTTTACTAAAGCCTAACAACAGGCACACTTCCTGACTATCCAGCCAGTTTTCTACTTTCTGCGTATGAGTGCTGCACAAACTTTCTATTCGTTTGGCAAACTCGGTGAACCGTTCGCAGACATACGAAAAAGTTCTCTTTTCAATGGTTACTACTTCCATACTTTCAATTTTAAATGGTTTATAAAACGTGTTGATTCTATTTTCATCGGCAAATAAAAGAAGAATCAAGAACCGTTTTCAATACTGTCTGGAAGTGGTAGGATGTTGTTCTTATTGGCACTATATATGAGATACAAGACATTACGGCATGATTTTTAGTGCCAGATTATTCAATACAGCTATTATTATTCGTATCTTCGCAATTATAAAGTATTTGAAATGAGTAAATTTAATGCGAATGAAGGTGTAAATGTCACAAGGTTAGAAAAACTCTTTCTTGAGAATGGAACCCTTAAAACATTTAGAAGAAATGACTATATGGTTCGTCAAAACAATAAGACGAATCATATAGGCTTTGTTACATCAGGTACATTTCGCCTTACTCGCATAGACACAAACGGCAACGAATGGATTGTTGGCTACAGTTTTGAGAATGATTTCGTATGTGATTATCCCTCTTTAATTAATAGAACAAGTGCAACAGTTAGCATAAAGGCAACAACTGACTGCGAGGTCTATTTGCTCCCATTAAGCGAACTCAACCAATTTTGGGAAACAGATATGGAAACACAACGCTTAGGCAGACGAATTGCCGAAACCATGTTTGCCGAGATATACCAACGATTATTAAGATTCTATTGTGATACTCCCGAACAACGTTATCAGGCACTAATGAAACGATGCCCCGATTTACAAGAACGAATATCCCTAAAAGAAATAGCACTTTTTCTCGGTGTAACTCCTGAAACCCTAAGCAGAATCCGCAAAAAACAACAGCAAAAATAGAGGTCTTGACTTTCGTCAAGGCTTTTTTGCTTTCTACTGCTTAATATTGCCGCCATAATGATAAATAGAATGATTATGGAAACTTACACTCATTTCGGCAAACAACCTGATGTTCTCAAACATCTTGTTCTCTGTGAGGTTCTTCAAATAGAGAAACCGCAGATATATGTAGAAACAAATTCAGCATGTGCTATCTATACAATAGCACATACTCCCGAACAAGAATATGGTATTTATCATTTCCTAAGCGAAGCGAACGAAGATGACATATTGAAAAATTCCCTTTATTATCAATTGGAGAGTGAAAGTATGGCAAATGGGAACTATTTAGGTTCTCCAGCATTAGCCATGAAAGTATTGAATAATGATATTAAGGGGCATTTGTTCTTTGATCTGGAAAAGGGGGCATTGGAGAATATCGAAACATTTGCAAGGCACCAAGCCGTCACACCACCAATTAGAACCTTTAATTGTGATTCGGTTGATGGCGTATTAAAAATATTGCCATCACTTCCCAAAGCTACGTTTTTACATATCGATCCTTATGAAATAGACAAACGTAATAACAACGGACATACTTATCTTGATGTATTAACCAGTGCCACCAAATTGGGAATGAAGTGTTTGCTGTGGTATGGATTTATGACGATTAACGAGAAACAGGAACTCAATAAATATGTATCGGAGAAGTTAAGCAAAGCAGGCATTAATGATTATGCGTGTTCTGAATTGATTATGAACGCCATAAAAAAAGATACAGTAATCTGTAATCCAGGCATATTGGGAAGCGGAATCTTAGCGACCAACTTATCCCAAAAATCCAATGCGATGATTCAGGCTTATAGCAAAAAATTAGTTGCAATCTATAAAGATGCTCGATATAAAGAGTTTGACGGGAACTTATACAATGACATCATTAGTAAGAAATAGAATATCAGAATCAAAAGACATCTTTAATTGTGTGAATTATGAAAGAATTATCAGAACAGAAGTTTTTCCGGCTATTGTCAGAATGCTCACAGAAAGAGTTTGCAGTAAATGATTTTGCGGCAGCATTACAAGAACTTGCCAACCACTTGGCAAACATTGCTATAAATGAGCAGGACTACGCAGTATTATTACGTTATTTCTACTTTGGACTAAACAAGTTCAAATCGTACCGCTCACGATTTGAGACGGGGGAAAAATGCCTTGCTATTGCTTGTTGATGAAGCGATAGAAGTTATAAACACAGAAATTCGCATACTCAATATGCGAATCAAATACCCGATTCAGTTCCAAAATCGGAAAAATAACTTTCCACCATCACCCCTATATCTTACCGATGAAACCAACCTTGTTGAAATCATGGAACTGGTTAGCGGAATGTTTTTATCCAAAAGAGTAGTTACTCATAACGGAACAGAATCACCACTAACGGAAATCGGTAGAACTTTTGAATATCTTTTCAATATCAAGTTGGGGGACATCCACAAAAAACACGAGAATGTAATTTGCCGTAAAGCCAATAAACGAACCGAGTTTTTGGATATACTTCGCAAAGCCATTACCGAAGAAAGTAAAAAGAAAGGCTATCTATAAATCAGCAACTTATCAACAATTATTAGGGGTGTAGTATATCTACTCCCCCTAACTTATTTACGTCCGTTTGCCGAACTTTGCCTCATCAATCGATTGGTAATCTTAATGTTCAACTTAAAATTGAAGCAAAATGTATATAGACAACGAAAATTTCAACAAGTGGATGGAGAAGCTATCGAAGAAACTCAACGAAATAGGTCAGAACCTGCAATCACTTATCAATACTGATAAAGTGTTGGATGAAAATGACCATCTGTTAGACAATCAGAATTTAGCTTTCCTGTTGAAAGTATCTTTCCGAACCTTACAACGGTATCGGGCAAGTGGCAAACTTCCTTTCTTTATGATTAGTCATAAAACCTATTACCGTGCCTCTGACATTCGTGCATTTGTTCAAGAAAATACCGACTGCAAAACCTACGAACGGTTCAAAAGAGAAAATCAATTTGATAAGCAAACCACTGCAAAACAGGGTGGGTAATGTTACCGCCTGATGCAGTGCCATCGCTCCCCATTTAGCAGAAACCGCCTCGCCCTGTGGCTCGGCTCGTTTCGCTAAATGAAGCAAGAGGGAACTGGACAAGTCCTGTTCTTCCCTCTTGCCCTGCGGGGCAAAGCCTTCGGCTTTAGCGTGTTACAAGAACACGCTGTAATGACACCTGTAATAAGCATTTTCTTTGTAATGCTTATTATCAGGCATTTATCTATTCATATTTCTATAAAAAAGTAATTACCATGCCAAACAGCAGTCGAAAAACGATATTCACTACCATTTCCATAGACAAGGAAACGGCAGCTTTGGTAGAGAAGATATGCAAACGCTATTCCCTGAAAAAGAGCGAAGTTGTAAAGTTGCGTTTAGATATATAGATAAGGCACATATCAACCCATCCGAAGCACCTGAATCCGTAAAATCGGAACTGGCGAAAATAAATAAGAGACAGGATGATATTATCCGATTCATCCGTCACTATGAGGAAGAACAACTGAATCCCATGATACGAGTAACAAATTCTATCGCTTTGCGTTTCGATGTTATCGGTAAAACTTTGGAAACTCTTATTCTCTCTCAATTGGAAGCCAGTCAGGAGAGACAAACAGCCGTGCTGAAAAAGTTAAGCGAACAGTTCGGCAATCATGCCGATGTAATAAACAACCAATCCAAGCAGATTAATGCACTTTACCAGATACACCAACGGGATTACAAAAAGTTGCTTCACCTGATACAACTCTATTCGGAGTTGTCCGCTTGTGGTGTGATGGATAGCAAAAGAAAAGAGAACCTGAAAGTTGAAATCAGCAATCTGATAAATACATAGGATTATGCACATAGACTTTGCTCCACCATCTAATGGTATATATAATAATGCTGGTAGTAGCCGACAGTTAGCTAATTACATGGAGCATGAAGATTTAGAACGTATGGAAAAGGGTATCTATACCGATGGATTTTTTAATCTGACGAAGGATAATATCTATAAATCGGTTTTGATAAAGGATATAGACAGTAATATCGGGCAACTGCTGAAAACAGATGCTAAATTTTACGCTATCCATGTCAGCCCATCGAAAAGTGAGCTTCGGGCAATGGGTAACACCGAACAGGAGCAATCCGAAGCGATGAAACGCTATATTCGTGAGGTATTTATCCCCGAATATGCCAAGAACTTCAACAAAAGACTATCAGCATCGGATATAAAGTTCTATGGCAAGATTCATTTTGACCGTAGTCGTTCTGATAATAAACTAAATATGCACTGCCATTTGATTGTGAACCGAAAAGACCAAGCCAATAAAAAGAAGCTATCACCACTCACCAATCATAAGAATACCAAGAACGGGATAATCAAAGGAGGTTTTGACCGTGTGAACCTGTTCCAACAATCGGAACAGGGCTTTGATAAACTCTTTGGTTACGACCGCCAACATTACGAATCGTTTGACTACCACAACACAATGAAGAATGATTCTATCTCTTCACAACTTGAATTACAGACGCAAACTTTTACTAGTGAAAAGAAAAAAGATATACTCCAATCCAGTGAAAAAGAAAACAATATTTGTCGCAATCTTGATAGCAAGATGGAAAACAAACATTCTAACAATCAACAAAAAAACAATGGCGGTGATTCCTTGTTATCCATTTTTTCATTGGGAGTAGACTTTACATTGAGTTCTACATTATTAGAAGAGCAAATGCCTAAACCCAAAAAGAGAAAACAGAGAAAGCCCAAACGGTAAAAGTATCTGTTCAAATTTTAAAAGTATTATGAGAAGAGATACTATATTTTGCATACATAAAATCTCAAATCCAGCAAGAAAGCGGAAAACTTTCTCTATATTTGCATATAATTGAAATAGAATTAACTTACGTTTATGATTAGTAGTCAAAATATACCCCATTTAATTAAATATATGGGAGCCAAAAGAGAAATATTGAAATATGTAACAGAATCAATTCAAAATCTAAACGTGGATTCCGAATGGCTATGTGACTTATTTTCAGGAACATCCATAATTTCCGCATCTTTAAAAGACGAATATAATATACATGCAAACGATATACAGCAATACTCAGCCATATTTAGTAATACGTATTTGCTAAATCTAAATCGTTTAATTCCGCCTCTACAAATACAGGAGATTGAGGAACGTGTTTGTTTTTTAGTAGCAGAGTTCAAAGAACGATATCCTCAATTAGAATTTGATTATACCCAAATCACCAACTATAAAGAGTTACAGCAACTTGAGAAAGCTCAACAAGAACTGATTAGTTTTGATTTTGGAATAGGTTTTAACCTATTCACAAAATATTATTCTGGTACATATTGGTCATTTGAACAATGTGTATGGATAGATTCTATTAGAGCAACAGCAGAAGATTATATTGGTACACCTTCGTATTATGCAATATTGTCAGCCTTAATCTTTTCAATGTCTTATGCATCACAAAGTACAGGTCATTTTGCGCAATATCGAGATGTTACTGAATCTAATATGAATGATATTTTAATATATCGTCATAAAAATATATGGAATTTGTTTTCTAAAAAATTTGAAGAGTTGATTTCCACATTAAATATAGAAACTAATTTTGAATATAAAGTAACATCACTAGACTATATGGATTGTCTTCGAGTAATAGAAAAAAATTCTATCGTTTATGCAGACCCACCATATAGTACGGTTCATTACTCAAGGTTTTATCATGCTATAGAAACTTTAGTCCGATATGATCACCCCATTATAAAGTATAAAGGTCGGTATAGGGATGATCGACACCAATCCCCTTTTGATAAGAAGAAAGAGGTGAGAAATGCTTTCAAATTATTATTTGAAGGGGTTAAAAATAGGGAATCCCATTTAGTCTTAAGCTACAGCAATAATGGAATGATTAACCAAGAAGAAATATTAAACATTGGGAGTTCTGTCTTGGGGAAAGGATATAAATGCGATTTACAATCAAGGGAATATATTCACAGCAAAATGGGACGCTCTGATGAATATCAATTAGATGTGAATGAGCTTATTATATCTTATAAAAAAGTATAATCATGGATTCTATTCAGATAGATTTTACAGAACTGAGGACATCATGGACTAAATATGATATAGTCCAAGCATTGGATGTTATATATAGTGTTGATACTATACAGAAATATAAGAATAAGGAAGCAAAAATTAATGAAAGAATTTTGCGTTCATTTCTTGGTATCAACTCTCTAGATGATCCAATTCCTGATTATTGGATTGAAATTCAAAAATATCCAATAGAAAAGAAAATATTTTCATTACTAGCTTTGATCTTTACTCATGGAGGGGTTGTAAAAGACTTTGCAACTAAGTATTCAAAAGATAACATGAAAGGTGTCTTTTATATTGATTCTAAAGATAAACAGCTTACTAATATTCGCAGTGCTTTAGTGGTTGCAGAAGCAACAGAGCCGACAAATAGGAGAAAAAATGAAGTACCTTATGACTTCTCTGTTGTATATTATAATCCTAAAGTTGGAAAATTATTTAAAAAAGTATTATTAGAAAGGTTTTCCAGATTTACAAATAAAGAACTCTCGAATGATGAGTTTTATAGTATATGTGAGAAAAATGAATTTCATAAAGCTTTAAGTTTAACTTTTGATCAATTCAAAACATGGCTTGAAGGATATAGCTTTGATGCGTGTTACGTTAAAGAATTACATATCAGGAATTTTCTATCAATAAAAGAGCCTGTAAATATTGACTTTGAAAAATCAAAAGAAATATATTTTCTTGGAGAGAATGGTGACGGAAAGTCACTTATAATAATGGCAATATATCTTGCTTTTAACGGAAATTATATCAAATATAAAACTGAAAAGCGGGATACAGGAATTGCATCCGATATATTGGATAATAATAGCGATCTATATGGTATTGATGAGTGGGGGCATCAATATAATATTTCTAATGCAATATATCTTGATAATCTTTATGCTTATGGTACACATCGCGGAAGATATAATGCTGATCCTTCTGAAAAATATGGTTTCATGTCATTATTCAATAATGATCTTACACTAAATAGCCCAGAGCAATGGCTGAAAAATCTAAAATTGGAAGAGGAGCAAGCTGAAGAAAATAAGCTAAAAATAAAAGTTGCAACTAAACAATTAGAAGACATTCTATTTAATTTACTCGAAAGAAACGTTAAAACTCACATTGAAGGGAGTAAGATTTTTTTTGAGGAAAAAGGATGTTTCCTAGGTATAGATCAATTATCAGAAGGATATAGGAGTATCATTATTTTTGTCTGTGATTTGTTGTATCGTTTATATAAAAAGAATAGCAATGATATATTCAAAACAAAAGGCGTTGTTTTAGTCGATGAAATAGATCAACATTTACATTTAAAATGGCAAAGAATAATTGTTAGTAAGTTACGAAATATATTTCCAAATATACAGTTCATATTTACGACGCACAGCCCTACAATTATTCAAGGCGCATCAGACGATTCTATTATATTTAGAACGTATAGAGTGAACGGCATAACAAAAGTGAGTGAACCCTATTATAGAAAGGACTTAGATCATCTCATGATGAATACTTTGGTAACTTCTTCTCTGTTTGGATTGGAAGATTCCAGATTAGACACAGATGATAATAATTCCGATACTAACGACACTTATTTATTGTATAAAATAAATAAGAAACTTATTTCAAAGTTACAGGAACAAAAAGAAAAAGGTAAGAATTTTGTTAGTGAGAACGAAATTGACTCTTTGATAGATAGCATTTTAGAAGAATATCAAAATGAAGAAGATCGATAAAGACTTAGCAGTAATACCACCATCACTAGTTATTGGTGATGATAAGTTAACACACCAAAGGAGATTAGAACTAATAGCAAAGAAACATTATATAAATGAAGCACCTTACAATGATCGATATAAAACTGATGATATTAGAGATAGATTAGTGCTTATATATAACAACAAATGTGCTTTTTGCGAACAAAAGGTTGAACAATATCATATTGAACATTTTAGACCTAAGCAAATTTACTACTGGTTAGCATATAGTTGGGATAATCTTTTATTAGCGTGTCACTACTGCAATAATTATAAAGGTATAAACTTCGCAATAAAAGGAAAGCGAGCTAAATGTCCTAATACAAAAGATTTAAAAAGCATCAATACTATATCATCCAACAAATATAATCTTCAAGAACAACCAAAGTTAATAAATCCAGAGCAATCAGATCCAAGTCCTTATTTGATATTTGAAAAAGATGGGAAAATAACTTCTGACAACGAAGATTATAAATATACAATAGAAACATGTAGAATAGATCGTAAATATCTAAATGACGGTAGAAAAAAAATTATTGATAAATTTAAGAGAGAAATAGTTTCAGAGCTTGTTTATAATTCAACTCCAGAAGAACAAAAGCATGCTATAAATATATTGGTCAGACGTTTTGTTAATGAAGCCAATGATAATGATAATGAATTTTTGGCTTTTCGTAATTTTGCAATTGGACACAATTGGTTAAATGATGTAGTAAAAGAAGCTATTACTACCTTATAATAATTATAATGCCTATATGCTCTCGAAATTTGATAAATCAACAAATATGTTTATCTTTGCATCTAGTGTTCTCCATGAGCAAACTACCGCAAAAGCACATAGAAAATCAGTGGGGTTAAATCATGGGATATGCTTGAAACTAAAAACATAAAGTTTTAAATATCAGCGTAGTAACTCTCTCAGGAGAATCCCAGGAGAAATACAAAAAGTTAAGTAGTTATCTAATGTAGGTAACTACTTTTTTGTTTATATACACTATATACGGGTATTTATGCATGTTTCATGACAAGCAGCCAACTTTCCTGTTCTTACTTTTGATGTTTACCTCTTTTTCACCCCAAAACAAATGATGGAGAGTGGGGTTGGGGAGGAAATAATCATTAATTAAAAAGAACAGTGTGATGAGAATGAAGACATTAAAGGAAGGTATTGTGGCTCATGCGGAGGGGCTGGGGGAATTGTTTAAGTTTTCGGCAGAGCATACTTGCAGAAGTATATTGCATAGCTTAGAAGAGTTTACTAATATCGAGTTGCTAACTTTTAAAGATTTGACAGCAGGATTTTTTCTGGGTTTTGAGCACTATTTGTGGGCGTCGGGATGTTCACGAAATACTTCGGCATGCTATTTTCGAGCGTTACGGGCTATTTGTAAAGGGGCTGAGAGGCAGGGAATGGTGAAAGACGCTAAGAAGCTCTTTTGTGAGGTGTTTATGGGGTATGAAGAGACGAAGAAGAGAGCGCTGAGTATTGAACAGCTTCGTATGGTGGCAGGTGCAGATTTGGAGGAGCCAAGTTTAGTGATGGCACGAGATCTGTTTATCCTTTCTTATTATTTAAGGGGGATTCCTTTTATAGATTTAGTTTACTTGAGGAAGACGGATATTCATGATAATGTGCTTTGCTATCGCCGCAGCAAGACGGGGAGAATGTTGACGATTACACTTGAACCGTGGATGTGGGAAATTATTGAGAGATATTTATGTGATGATCTTGATTCACCCTATTTATTAAGGATTATACGCCAACCGGGAAGCATACCAGAAGAAAGGCGTCAGTATGAGAGTACCTTGCGACTTTACAATAAACATTTGTATCGGTTATCTGAACGATTGGGATTAGAGGTGAGGCTAACTTCATACGTAGCACGACATACGTGGGCGACTCTAGCATATAATGAGGATATTCCGGTGGCTAAAATTAGTGCAGGATTGAGCCATGCTTCGGAAGAGATAACACATACTTATTTGAGATCGTTCTCTGATGAACAATTGGCAGTGGTAAATTTGCAGATGGCAGCATTGGTGAATCCGATGGCAGAAAAGGAATGGAAGAGGAAAGAAAAAGAAAAGGGAAAAGGAAATAGGAACGATAAAGAAAGAAAAAGCTCTAAAAATGAGCTTCATACAGGCGTTCCGATTCCCGGTAGGAAACGGAACGATTCCGGCGGTAAAGGAACTGTTTTCAATTGAGATAAACAAGGAAAACTGGAAATACTTATCGAAGTTTCCCTGTTTTCTGTAAAAAATCGGTTAGTTTACAACATCAGACACGACAAAAACAGCTCTCTTATCCTGAAAGTTAGATTTTGTCCGGAAAAGTCATGTCAAGAAATGGGATATTGCTGTAATAATATGATATACTGCCTCGAAAGTCCTTTATATAGATTAGAAAGCTTTCACTTTTTTTATTTGAAGATACGACTCCCCTTACCCATACCTCAATATGGGGGAAGCTCATTATAAAATCGAAGAATACAAGGAGGAAAAACGAAGAATTGTCCGCCTTTTTAAAAAGGAAGACGAGTATTATCCGCCTGTCCTATGCTTACGGCGCCGTTTGTTCCGTTTCCTACCGGGAATCGGAACATCCTTAACAAAACAGACAATAATCTACATAAAAAGCAAGCGCTATGTTAACACTCAGAACCAAACTCGCCCTGGCAGTACTACACGACATCCAATATAAGGATTATCAGTTGAGCACTTCCTTCAATTATTCCCCTTCCGAAATAGCCTATCTGTTGCAGGCTCTCTCAAAAGGACATATGATTACGCTGGCGGAGAACCAGCCGGACAACCTGCCCGAATCTTACCGCCTTGCCTGCGAATATCATAAAATCAACCTCCTCTCCATTCTTGAAGCATTGGGCGAAGGTATCTACTTCAACCGTCCCAGCGATGAGGATTTCTATTCTTGCTACGGGACAACAGCCCGTAAACTGGGTATCATCAACCAAATGACACGTATCTATCTGATGGAGATTTCCATAGCCGAACTCCCTGTCAGTGAATGCCTGACCGGCAACCATGCCATAACCATGCCGTAACCCGCATCCGACACGCCAATATAAATCCGAATTACCCATGAAACGACTTTATCTGCTGATTCTGTTACTCTGTACGGTGAGTACCGCTGCCTTTACCCAACGTGTGGCATTGCGCACCGACCTGCTGTTATGGGGAACCACCACCCCGAATGCAGGAGTGGAAACCGGCATCAACCGTCATTTCACAATGGTACTGAACGGCGCTTACAATGCATGGAAATTCGGCAATGATATGAAACTGAACCTCTATCTGATACAACCGGAGTTACGATATTGGCCCTGCCGCAAATTCGAGGGGCATTTCTTCGGCGTGCACGGACATTACGCTTATTATAATGTGGGGCAGATTCCCTTCTTTTCGGGCATGGAAGACATCATTTACCGGGGCGACCTGTATGGCGGGGGCATCACCTACGGTTATCACTGGGTGCTGGGCGACCGCTTCTCCGTGGAGGCCGTGATAGGTGGCGGCTACGCCCGCATGGAATATGACAAATACCGGTGCGCGGGCTGCGGCGAGCGCATGGGACATTATAAAAGGAATTATTTCGGGCCTACACGGGCCGGTGTGTCACTCATTTATTTCATACGATGAAAGTTATGGTAATTCTCTGCTGCATACTCTGGTTCTGCACCTCCTGCACGTTCGATTTTGACGAGCCGCAGGTGTGTCCCTACAATGTACGGCTGAATTACCGTTATGCCGGAAGACCCGATGCCGGACAGCTCGCCATGTATGTGGATAATATCAGGCAGTTCCTTTTCGATGCGGACGGGGTGCTGGTGGATACTTGGACATTGCAGGGCGACAATCTGGAATACTGGCAGGGAGAATTACCTCCCGGACGCTACACCCTCGTGGCATGGGGAAACCAAAGATATGAAAGTGACATACTACCCCCGCCGCAACCCGGTGTGACAAAAATCCGTGAACTGGTAATGACCTCGGCCACGGGAACACCCGCAGGAGGATACCGGACCAACACCGAACGGCTCTATTACGGATATGGCACATTCGAAGTTCCCGCCACAGGGGTTTCAGTGAACAGGACCGTATACCTGACACACTGCCACGCCGTACTCCGGATAACCGTACATTGGGAAGACGGTTACTATCCTGCGGAAGGAACGGGCGGATATACGCTCCGTATGCGGGGCGTGCCTTGCGAATACGGTTTTCCGGCAGGTTACGACATACCGCTGGCTGTGGGTGACGGGGCTTTCACATTCCCCTCCATAGGCAGTCCGGTGACGTGGCACCAGACCCGGGCGGCAATGAACTACAATGACGAACTGACGGGGGAACTGGTGACGTACCGCCTGACATCGGGTTCGCACCCGTTGCTGAGTATCTACCGGGGCAATGAAAGGATTATGAAGGAGATAGACCTGCAACTATTCTTTCGTAAGCTGCCTGTCAGTCTGGACGAAAACACGGAACAGGAATTCGACCTGCTGGTAACCATAGGGCGGACGATTGTGGTAACGCAAATGAATGCGTCGGACTGGACGGAAGGAGGAGGACTCGGATAAATTAAAAATTGAAAGTTGAAAATTGAAAATTAAAAGATGGAGAGGATGAAATATATAATAGGAGGATTGGCTGGGGTACTGCTGGCGGCGGAAGCATGGGCGGGCGGAACTCCGGTACTCAGTTCGCATGTCTTTACGCAAGGGGACAGTCTTCATATAGAACTGCTGTTGAATCTGGACGATACAAAAGCAGGGAATGCGGAGGCTTACCGCTTTACGCCCGTGCTGCGCAGTGCGGGACGCTTGCAGGAACTTCCGGCAGTGGTGGTGAGCGGGCGTCTGCGTGCCCGTGCCGATCACAGGCAGCAGGCACTCCAACCCGCACCCGGCTATATTCCTCCTTACCGCACGCTTTATGCCCGGAACCGGAAAGACAGTATCAACTATCATGTGTCCGTCGCTTACAGTCCGTGGATGGAACATGCCTCGCTGGTGCTGATGCGTGAGCAACGGGACTGTTGCCGGATGAAGATTCTCGGAGTGGAGCCGCTGATGGCAGACCTTGATTTGGCAAGCCCTTTCCGGGTGCCGCAGGGGCAGATAATGATTTCACAGGGGCAGGCAGCGGGTTCGCAAGGACAAGTAGCGATTCCGCAGGCGGTTGTGGAAAGGCAGGAAACGGGTGCTACCGACCGACGGGAAACAAAGGGTCGTGCAGACTGCATGCCCTGTGCTGAATGTACGGCTATGGTGACTTACCTTACTCCCGAGGTGGAAACACAAAAACACCGTTCGGAAAGTGCCACCTTATATATAGACTACCCAACAGGAGTGTATGATGTCCGCCGGGAGTTCCACAACAACCATTCTGAACTAGAGAAACTGGACAGCCTGATGCGACCGCTCATCAAAGGGAATCTGGCAAGCATCTCTGAAATTTCCATTTGCGGCTATGCTTCGCCTGACGGAACATACAAAGACAATGAAATACTTGCTTCCAACCGCGCCCGCTGTTTCAAGGAATATATGTGCGCAACGTATATGCCGGGACACAACCTTTATAAAGCATCTTCCATACCAGAAGATTGGGACGGGCTGGTGGAACTGCTGAAACAGCATCCTATGAGGCATGGTGACGAGGTATTGACTCTTATTTCACGGACAGGCATCTTTGAAGGACGCGAAAAGCAGTTGATGGATATGTATGGAGGAAATGTATATAGGGAACTTTTGCAAGACTATTTCCCACAATTAAGGCGCATACGGGTTACGGTGGGTTATGAAGCCCGCGCTTTCAATATCGAAGAGGCGGCAAGCCTGATATACACACATCCCCGTTTGCTGTCATTGCAGGAAATGTATCGAGTAGCCGCATTCTACCGTCCCGGCACGGAGCAATACCGTGAAGTCTATGAGATAGCCGCTTATCACTTCCCTGACGATGCGCTGGCAAACATCAATGCCGCTTCAGCGGTAATTATGGCGGGCGACCCGATAAGTGCCCGGCAATATCTGGATAAGGTGGCGGACGATCCGCGTGCATGGAATGACTTCGGTGTACTGGCGTATCTGGAAGGTGACCGGAAGAAAGCCGAGGAATGGTTTCGCAAGGCGCTGGGAATAGAACCGGAAAAGGCGAGGAAAAATTTGAAGAAGATGAAGAAGGAGGAATGAAGGATAAAGTATCTGTCATGCTGAGCGAAGCCGAAGCATCTGCTCTTTGTATGCAAGGGAGAAGAGATTCTTCACTACGTTCAGAATGACGGGATGAGTAATGAAAGTAAATAGTAACTGCATAAAACGCTACAAGTAATGAAAACATTAGCTAAAATCTTGCTACGCCTCTCATTGGCGGTGCTACCTTGTTTGGCGGTAGCTTGCACCTCGGAGGTGGAAACAACAGGCGGGACTCCCGAAACGCCGGAGAACCCGCAGGCCAATGACCCCAACCGCCGTTCGGTGGTAATCTCACTACAAAACAAGCTGATTCTGGTACAGGGTACACCAGAGAGTCGCCCTATGACCCGCGACGGCATAGCCGAAGACGATGAGAACCGCATTGGAAGTCTTGATATTTATGCTTTCGGCAGCGATAAGGAAGAAGGGCCTTACACATTTCAGGAACGTTTCGCCTACCGTGCGGAGGCCGGAAAGCTGCCCACGGGTATTTCCCCACTCGACCTGAAATCGGATGAAGCAGCCGGAAGGGTGAATGTGGTGTTCTATCCCCGCAAGGGCCTGTTCACCAAGTTTTATTGTGTAGCCAACCAGACGGAACTGAATGATGCGACAGGACATGAGTACACCGGCTATACACCGTTGCAACAGAATTCGCAACAGGCAGGCGTGCCGGGCGATGCGGTAACGACACCCGGTATTCCTACTGAAAACGACTTCATCAAACTGAATACCCCGCTATTGGAGCCCACCGGTTTCAATACGGATATCCTACTTGCCCCGCTGCCTATGTCCGGTGCCAGCAGCCAGCCTGTTGACTTGCGGGAATACAGCATGGGGACATACGTGCGGCTGAACGTCTCGCTCAGCCGTGCCGTGGCGCGATTTGACGTGGTGAATGATGCCGTAAAGTCTCATTTTACTATTACCGATATCAGTATGGGCAACGGACGACAAGGCGTAACACTGTTTCCCATTCGGGCTATAGGCGACGTTCCCGCCACACCCGGACAGTTGATTACATATCCCTACCGTCCTTTTGACGGGCTGAATGCCAACATAGGAACCACCACCAAGGCTTTCTACTGCTACCCGTGCAAGGCAATGGACGAAGGGTTCCTGATATTGAAAGGACTGTATGCGGTGAATCTGACAGACGAGAAGAAAGAGGTTTCTTACCGCATCCCCTTCGAACGGGTGAGCGACGGCAACGGCACACGCATTGAAATCAATCATAACCACCGCTACACAGTACAAATCACCGAAGCTGACCCTTTTGAACTGACAGCCAATATTCGTCTGGTGGACTGGGAAACTGGCGATTATATTGATGATTATGAACCGGACAACGGACTGGAAGCCATTACCGTAGCCGATTTGTTACCAGTAGATGAGACCACTTACGAGCCCAATACCAATATCGTTACAC
Organism: Bacteroides cellulosilyticus; assembly: GCF_020091405.1. NCBI lineage: Bacteria > Pseudomonadati > Bacteroidota > Bacteroidia > Bacteroidales > Bacteroidaceae > Bacteroides > Bacteroides cellulosilyticus. The sequence continues at coordinate 2,772,867 of NZ_CP081903.1, read as the reverse complement.
TATTACTCAAGGCTGGTAGTAGCTTCACCGTTACCACCGGTTCCAATGCTGGAGTGGATGCAAAACTTACCTATTACGGTGGTACAGCGGAAACCGAATGGCTGAAATGGGAGGAAATACCTGTAACGACCACACGTGCAGAAACCACGAAGCAGGTGAAGTACAAAGTTTCTTTCAAAGAAAACTATACCGGTGACTCCTATCCCCGTGGTATTCTCCGCCTGATGGACAAGGCAGGAGGTAGCGAGGAAGTGGTACTGATAGATACGACCTATGGTATTCCTGAGGTAGAAACCATAGGCGGTGAAATGAATCCGAGCGGGGTGAGCAACTGGAATGCAGCAGAGAGCACACTCTATTTGGCACAAGTAGTCAGTGCCGGAACTTCTTCTACGGGCAAGATCACTGTCACTTCCATAGGCGGCAGTAAGATAGAACTTCCCGTTAACTCGGATATCACTGTCACCCCGACTTCAAGCACGCATACCACGCAGGAGTACACCTTTCAGTGGGCGGCTACGACTGCTTCCGATCTGACGGAAAAGGAAATTGCCGTAAATGTATTGAATAACTCCGACCACACTAAAATAGGAAATATCAAAGTAAAGTTGCTACCCAACCGAATCAACAACTTACAATTAACAACCGCACCTTCGGATATTAAGCTTTCGGATATAACAACTACTACTGCAACCCTCACTATGCCCATCATCAAGGACAAGCAATTCACCCTTACAATGGATAATTACAGCAAGCCTACTCTAAGTACGAAACCATCGTGGCTGGAGGTAGTTACATCACCCGCCATACGCAGCGCACCGGAGAGCCTAACGACGAATTTTACTTTCAGACTGATAGAGGATGCAGAAAATTTTGCTGATACAGAACTGGTGTTTACTAATGCTTCCGGAGGTACAGGGATGACGGTGAATATCACAAGAGTGTTTCAAGCGCCTACAATTACAGATGTAAGCGGTGCAACGCCATCTGCCAACTCCTTCTCCAGCAATACCGTATACCTGCAACATACGAAAACGGGCTCTTCGACTACGAAGAAGATCCGCATTTATTCATTAGGAGGACACACATTTGTAGATCCGAACCTAAGCTCGTTTTACAAGTCTTCGACCAAAGTGAATAATAGCACGACCGATTATACTGTTGGTAGCAGTTCGTGGAATAATTACACTGGTACTGAAAGTTACACGATACCCGTAAAGAATGCATCGGACGAAAGTAAAGTTACAAACCTTAAAATGCAGTTTAGGTCCTCACGTCCGTCCATAAGCGGAGCATCGGGATACTCCAATGCGTTTAACCTTACGGGTTATGATACATATGGCTACCTGTACGTGAATGATGATGCATCTTTGTATGGAACATACAATGCTAAATTCAGGCTTTATTCCGAATGTGGTTTCTCTGCGAATTCGAGTTCTGTAGGGATACTATCAATTTCCCGGACGAAGGTTTGGAGCTCGAACTCTAAATATGACGAGTTCAACCTGTCTATCCCGGGTAGTCCCTGGTTGGGATCAACTACAGAAGGCAACTATACTTTCGGAACAGTCACATTCAGTGCCGTCAATGAGAGTGGATATTACAACGACTATCAGCTAACAATATATAACAAGCTACCGATTACTGCCGGATATTGGGCGTATAAGGTAGGTGGCAAGTTCTTTAGCAAAGTCAGTGAATTAAACGTATCACTCAGTACTGCCAGATCGAAAGCCAACTCGGTCGGAAATGGCTGGAAGACGCCAACTGCAAGTGATGTGCGTAACACTATATTTACATCTCTGCCTAGTAGTGTAAATGACAAAACAGTAAACACCAAGAGTGTACCTTCATACTTTTTTAATATTCTACCTGCTATTAACCAATATAGGTATCTCTTGATAGAAACAAGTACGAGCAGAACAGGAAACGGCTATGGGCTGGATTACCAAACTAGTGGAAATGTTATTAGCTACGGCTGGGGAGATACAGCTGAACCCTCAGATCACAATTTTGGAACCTGCTATGTATTGGTACATGATTGAGCAATACGTAGGGCATGGCTCCGTCCTGGCGAATTTGTAACCCGACACATCACATCCGATCAAAAGATTAATTTTTATCGGATTACAAATCCTACTACCAAACACAAGCGGATTGCAAATCCGCTTGAACGAATACTGTTTGAAATGATAATCCCTTCATTGGGCATAGCTGGCAACAGCACATTCGTTCTTTGACATGTTGGAATGATTTTTATAATACTTTGCTGGTATTCTTGATGATAAATACGTATCTTTGTCAAGCATTAAACATCCTCATTATGGGGCGGTTATAATGTATTTAAGTATATGTGTTCACATTAAATAGAAAGTAATTATGAAATATTTGAATCCTAAAGCAGACTTGACCTTCAAGCGGGTCTTTGGCGAACATCCCGATTTGGTGATGAGCCTCTTGAACGCCTTGCTGCCACTGACTGCCGATCAGGAAATAACCGATATTGAATATCTCCCTTCGGAGATGGTTCCCGAAAATCCATTGCGTAAGAACAGTATTGTTGATGTCCGTTGCAAGGATAAGCAGGGCAGACAGTTCATTGTGGAAATGCAGATGATTTGGTCACCGGAGTTCAAACAACGTGTGTTGTTCAATGCCTCTAAGGCCTATGTTCGCCAGATGAGTGTTGGCGAACAATATGAGTTGCTACAACCCGTGTATTCGTTGAATCTGGTCAATGAGATATTTGAACCGGAGCTGGAAGGGTATTATCATCATTATCAGATGATTCATGTGGAAAACTCTGATAAAGTGATTGATGGTCTCCAACTGATTTTTGTAGAGCTGCCTAAATTTACCCCGCATTCGTATTCTGAAAAGAAAATGCAGGTGCTTTGGTTACGATACTTGACTGAAATCAATGACAATACCCGTGAAGTGCCAGAAGAACTAATGGCGAATCCCGAAGTGAAAAAAGCGGTTGATGCCTTGGAAGTATCGGCTTTTACGGATGCGCAATTGGCCGGTTATGAAAAGTTCTGGGATATTATCAGTGTGGAAAAAACGCTGTATAATAGTGCGGAACGCAGAGGGATGGAGAAAGGTATGGCCGAAGGGATGGAAAAAGGAATAGAGAAAGGAATAGAGAAAGGAATGGCGGAAGAACGACATCTCATAGCCCTTAATATGAAAAAACAAGGCGTTTCTTTCGAGCTAATTTCTCAATGTACCGGATTATCTATAAAAGAAATAGAACTCTTGTAATATCATACATATTGCACATTGACGCTTAATCTTTAAGCATTACCCTATATTTAAATCATTCCAACATGTCAAAGAACGAAAGCTAGTTTGACATGTTGGAATGATTTTTTTGTGAAATACCCTCCCGTTTCGACGGATTACCAATCCGCAGAACAGCTTTTCTCCAAGAAATTCATTCCCTCATGCCATAATTATCCGATTTATCAACCCGGCAAAACTTCGGTTTTACCGACATTACTAATTATAAAAAATAAAGATTATGGCAAACGAAATCAAGTATCAAATCAACGGTCAACTGGCGGACAACACCGTGACCGTGGACAACAAGGAGGACATGATCCTCGTCCCCGTCTCCATCGGCAACGCCGATGAGAACCGCATTATTGCCGAACTGAAAGCCGAAGACTCCGGTCTGCGCGAAGAAACCATCCGTCACGTATTCGACCTGCAAAAGCGTGTCATCAAGCGGCTGCTGATGACCGGAGTGAGTGTGAATACAGGGTTATACTACGCTTCTGTCAGCTTCCGGGGCATCATAGAGAACTCCACCTGGAATCCGGCAAAGAACTCCATCGTGGTGAACTTCAACGTAGGCGCCGACCTGCGGGAAGCCATCAAGCAAACCACCGTGGGCATCATCGGCGAGAAAGGCAGCGCCATGTACATCGGTGGCGTACAGGATGCCTCCACCCGCGCACTCGACGCCTCAGCCACCGCAGGACGTGCTTTCACGCTTACAGGCGGCAAGTTGAAAGTGGTGGGAACTGACCCAGCCGTAGGCATTACCTTGACGAGCAGTAAGGGCACGGAAACCAAAGTGACCGAAGACCTCTGGGTAACGAATGATCCTTCGAAACTGACATTCATTATCCCCGCCAATCTGGCGGACGGAACGTATGAGCTGAAAGTAACCACGCAATTCGGTAGTAATAGCAAGACATTGCTAAAAGCTCCGCGCAGTGTAACGAAGACCATTTATATCGGTACGGCTCCCTCAGGAGGGGGTAGCGGTAGTGGTAGCGGCGGAGAAGGCGGTTTAGATGAGAACCCGTTGGGATAAAAGAAACAACCGCAACCGATAGCCCTACTGCTACGCCGGTCGTAGGTGACCGGCTACGGGTGGCATAGACGGCCGGCTACGACCAACGAAGACGACCACCTACGGTACCCGTAGCAGTACGGCCTGCTAAACAGCTTATAATTAATTTATTAACTTTCAAATAAAAGTATAGACAAATGATGAAAAAAAGTAACATGCTTTGGATGTCCGCTCTACTGGCCCTGCTTGCAGGATGTAGCCAGAACGAGTTGGGTATTGACGACACTCCCACAAGTGGAGCGCAAGGCAAAGAGATCCGTCTCGTATTTAGTGGCGGAGGAGAGTCGCAGGAATACACCCGCGCCATCGCTTCCGAGAGTGAAAACCAGATTGATAATCTGGACATCTATGTGTTTGCCGCCACCGCAGACGGCGGAGACTACCAGTATCTGGAAACGTGGAAAGCCGCCGCACAGGACAACACCGCAGCGAAGACCTTCAAACTGAGCGGTGCCGGAACCGACCGGAAAGCCTCCATCTTCCCCACGGAACTGAAAGGCATCCCCAACCTGAAACTGTATTGCGTGGCAAACAGTACAACGCTCTACAAGACTGACGGAACCGCCATCGATCCCCTGACAGCGGTGACCACCAACGCCGCCACCGGAGCCATCGAAACAGAAGGTACGAAAGCCACAGTCTTCGAGAGCTACTTCACCGAGAAACTGGACGCAGCAGGCACCGCCTTGGGCACCCCGCTGGTGATGACCGGAAGCGGTACTACGAAGATACTGGGTAACATCGCCACGGTGAACATCGAACTCAAACGCCGCGTGAGCCGCTTCGACATCGACAACGAATCCGCCAAGACGGGATTGATTATCGAAAGCGTATCGCTGGGCAACGGGCGAAACCAATCTACCGTGATGCCGGGCACGCTGGAAGAACTTGATCCTGCCGGACGCACCGCCAGCCTCATCCAGTATCCCACCACCGAAGGTAGTTATCTGATGCTGCCCAAAGCCAATCAAGGAGTGACGGAAAGTGCCCTCTATACTTATCCGCTCAAGGATACGGACAAGGCGTTCCTCATCATCAAGGGCAAATACCAGAACCCGATGCAGAAAGAGCCCGTTCCGGTGGAATACCATCTTGATATACAACGTATACCCGATGGCGGCGGTGATCCTAAATTCATGGACGTAGTAGCCAATACCCGCTATACCCTGCACATCAAGGAAGTGATGGAAGCCACCATCACCGCTTTCTTCGAAATCGTGGACTGGACCAGTGGCGGTGGAGTTATCATCAAACCCGACAACGCAGCGCCCGTGGTGACTGCACTGAATGTGGAAGGAACCGAAACAGACGTCACCACCAAGGAAATCAGTGTGAACGCTGACAATACGGAGAAAACCATCACACTGACCGCCACTGCCAGCGGCAAGGTACAGCCGAAGTTCAGCACTACAACCGGATGGAGCATCGACTGGTTGACACATGACGTTGCCAGTTATCAGTCGGAAGTGGTAGACGGAGTGACTACCACCACCATGACCTTCAAATACACGCTGACTGCTGATGCACCGTATGCTCCCGTCACACTGACGCTTGCCAATGAATCAGCGTCACAAGATGAGTCGGTGTACACTACGCTGACCATCGTGCCGCCTGCCACAGCCCCGGTACTGGATTTCGCCACACCGGATGCGGCTACGGGGAATTTCAATTTATATGATCAGGTAAATAACAGGCTCACTATGTACAAAACCGGCAAGAGTAGTATCACGCTCGGGGCAAGCTGTCCTTTTGGCACGAAGTTGGTGTTGTCTAACACGCTTCCCTGGCTGGAGGTATCGAAAGCTGCCACAGGTCCGGCATCAAGTGACACCGGAACTCCCGCCACGGATGTGCATGCAACGACTCCGGTAGAGGAATTCTATACGCTGAAGCTGAAGGATGTGACGGCAACCAGTGACGCGAACAGCAAGTTCGAAATCATCAGTCTGGGTGACGACACCAAGAAGCTGGAACTGACGGTAGAACTGTTTGACCCTGCCATTACGACGATTGAGCTAACAGGCACTCCGGGTGGAGCCGCCTATACCGACAATAAGATTACCGATGTGCCCCGCACCGCCGCAGCCACCGTTGAAGTGAAGGTGACTTCCCCGCAGGGTGTGACGGCGAGCACATTGTCATCCTGGTTTACTATTGCAGAGACTTCTCCCTTTGCAAAAACCAATCCGACGGATGCCACCGGCAGCCAGGTATTCACCCTGACCGTGAAAAATTCCGTCACCGACTTCACCGCCGCACCGATTGTGCTGAAAAACAATATCTCGGGCATGGAAGACGTGACAGTGCTGGTAAGTCCGGCCGCACCTGCTGTCGTTCCTTAATTCAATAAATAACCGATTAATAACAATAAGATCATGATTAAAAACAGAAAACAGTTTTCCGCATGGGTGATAGGCTTGCTTGCCCTCTCACTTGCGAGTTGCAGCGAAGCGGAAGTGCTGCCGGCAACCACTCCCGGCGATGATCCGCTGGCCGGTGACCCCACACGCCGCGAAGTCATCCTCGGCTTCCAGAACAAGCTGAACATAAAGACGGCGGACACCGATACCCGTGCCGCTAACGCCCGCATCGCCACCACCCGTGCCGACGATGCCATAGCCACCACTGAAGAGAATGAAATCACTTCACTGGACATCTATGTGTTTTCCTCGGACAAGGAGGAAGGACCGTACACCTATCAGGAACGGTTCTGCTACCGCGCGGACGGCTCTACGGTGATTAACGCCACCAAAATCGTGCTGACAGTGGAAGGTAACAACGTGGCACTCGCCACCCTGCGCCCCAAGAAAGGCCTGTTCACCAAGTTCTACTGCATTGCCAATCAGCCGAAATTGCTGAAAGCCGGAACGGAATACACCGTCTTCACCCCGCTGGAACAAAGTTCTCCGGGGGCAGATTATAACGTTGTGACAAAGGCGGGTGTACCGACCGAAACGGATTTCCTCACCTTTACCACTCCGTTGCTGGACCCTGCCGAAGCCGCAGACGTATTGCTGACGCCTCTGCCGATGGTGGGTTCTTACAGCCCCGCGCTTGATTTGCGGGATATCAGTATGGGTTCACGCACACGCATCAACATGACGCTGTCGCGTATCGTCTCCCGTTTCGATATTATCAATGATGAGAAATTGTCACACCTCACCATCACCGGTGTATCGATGGGACACGGTCGCAAAGGCGTTACTTTCTTCCCGGTGGTTCCTGTGGAGGATGCAGACCCTACTAAGACGCTCATCACCTATCCCGACCGTGACTTTGACGGCGCCGATGCCAATAAAGGCACGCAGACAGGTGCTTTCTACAGTTATCCCAGCCCAATTGCGGACAAGGGTTATCTGATTATCAAGGGCAAGTATGCGCTGAACATGACGGACCCGCCGCAGGACGTGAGTTATATGGTGGATTTTGAACAGTCGGTAGCAGGTACAGGCGGTTACATCGAGGTGAAACCCAACCATCGGTACACGGTGCGCATCACCGATGCCGATCCCTTCAAGCTGGATGTGAACATCACCGTCTCGGACTGGACGGATGGTGGGGATTTCGAGTATCAGCCGGAAAACGAACTGGCTATCGGGACACTGGTGGCAGAACCGGCAAGTGCAACCGTTATTGAGGATAACAATAAAGCCACCGTCTCACCGGATGAAACCGACTATTTCAGCATTCCCTTCACCAGTAATTCGGAAGCGGAATGCAGCATTGTCTATACAAGTTCTGCGGGCGGAAGCGCCGAGTGGCTGAAGACGGCAATCACGAAAGATGCGGTAACCCGTGCCGGCTCGGTCGCTTATACGTGTAAAGTATCAAAAAACGCAGAGTATACGGGCAATCTGTTTCCGAAAGCCATCATCGTGTTGCGTAGCAAGGCGGGACGTGAGGAGAGCCAGATTTCAGTGAAGGCAGCAGTCGGAGTACCTACCGTTGCCGCGGCGACAGGCACCCCGTCGGAACCGGCCGGAGCTAATTCTTACGTTGCTGGAAGTGAAGCGCCGGATGTGATAACCGGAGTACTCAGTATGCAGAGACAGGCGAGTGCCGGCACTACTTCGTCCATGAAACTGACCGTGACCTCCAAAGGGGGAAGCCGGATTTCCGGTCTGCCCGCATGGCTGAAAGCGGACAAGGCGGTAGGACATGCCACCGAAGCTATAGATTATACCTTGACGCTGGATCAGAATGCAAAGGATTTCCCAACAGGACCATTTCCCGCGAATGCGGCGGCAACCTTTGAGATACAGAATCTGTCGGATGCGGCAAAGAAGGTGACGGTAACGGTAAATGTGACGGAGACAGCGATAGTACCGTAAAGAAAGGACAAGGAAGAATGAAACAGGTCTTTGTTACATAATAAAAAAACTTTTGAGAATAAAGAATCGGGTAGGAAGAGGACGAAGGGGTCTTCTTCCTACTTTGGTTTTAGGGGCGCAGTTACAGCAGATATTTCTCTGTTATCTTAACCTGAATTTCACCATCTTTTTTGTGACACATCACTCAGTTAATTCTTCTATAGTTCGAGTTACATATTGCTTTTAATCCATTTTTCATGCAATGACTACTATTATATGGGCACTTACAAAGTCTCTCAATTATCAATTAAAAAATGGTCGGGAAGCTTTCTCCTGCCCTATTTCATCTTCCCCAAAATCTTAGGAAACTGCCAAAAGAACAACAGCGTACAGCAAATTGCAGCCGTAGCATCGGATATAGCCTCAGCCGCATATACTCCGGTCACTCCCATATAATGCGGCAGTATCAGTGCTAACGGAATCAACAGAATGGCCTTGCGGAGCAAAGCGATAAAAATGGATATCCTGGCCTGCCCCAATGCAACAAACATATTCTGACAAGCACGTTGCAAGCCGAAAATGGTCATACCACCCAGAAAGACAGGCATGGTCCAACGGACCATTTCTATCAACCTTTCATCACTTGTAAAAGCAGATGCAACCGTTGACGGGAACAGGATCATAAGCAGCATCAGAATCAGATTAAAAGAGAACATCGTGATCAGTGCAATACGGAAACAATCCTTCACACGCTGCTTATCACCATGGCCATAATTGTAACTTACGATCGGAATAAAGCCTTGCGCAAACCCCGTCAGCGGCACACTGGCAAACTGCATCGAAGTCTGTAATATCGTCAACGCACTGACGTAAATATCTCCAAAATCTTTCAAGCTACTATTCAGCACAAAGCCCACCAAACTCTCTGTACTGGCCATAATGAACGGAGATACTCCCAGCCCCAGCATCGCAATAACAATCCTCCGGTTTAACTTCATATAGCGCCTCTCCAAAGGCAGAGAAGCCTTCCGGGAGAATAGGAAAGACAGTACCCATGCGGCACTGCAAGCCTGAGAAATCACCGTAGCCAAAGCAGCACCTTTCACCCCCATATCAAACCAGAAGATAAATATAGGATCAAGAATGATATTTAATAAAGCTCCGATTAAAACAGAGTACATGGCAATGGCAGGACGCCCCTGCGCATTGATAAAGGAATTGAGTCCGGTGGAAATCTCTACAAAAACAGTTCCCAGCAAATAAATGGAAAGGTAATCGACCGCATAGCCCAATGTATGTTCCGAAGCGCCTGTAAAGAGCAGAATAGGCTCCATGAAAGTATAGGCAATGAAGGAAGTAATTAAAGTAAATAGAATCAGCAAGGTAAAACCATTCCCCAATATCTTTCCGGCACGCTGACGGTCACCTTGCCCAAGGGCTATGGCAGCCAACGGTGCACCACCACCGCCCACTATTGCTGAAAAAGAAGAAATCAATACCACGAGAGAAATTGTTACCCCTACGCCTGCCAATGCATCCGTCCCGATGCCCGGTATGTGTCCGATATAGATACGGTCGACAATGCTATAAAGCAAATTGACGAATTGTGCTGCTACTGCCGGAAGCGCCATTTTGAAAACCAGTGGCAACATACGCTCGGTTCCCAGACGTTCTTCATATTTATTGATCATCGTGATTCTTCTTTTCTAAAAACGAATGCAAAGGTACAAGAATTTCTACTCGGCCCAAAGGTAATGCGTGCGGCTTTTCCAGGAAACAGAGATCTTATTCCCTATACGCTTTCGGTGACATTCCCGTAAGCCTTTTGAAATACTTGCCAAAGAAGGATTGGGACGGAAAATTAAGCTCGTCACCTATTTGCTGTACGGTCATATTGGTCGATCTTAACAGTGCCTTGGACATCGAGTTCACACCTACATTTTTATAATTCACTGAAAATATAAAATGAAAGTGTGTCACAAACCCAATAGGTAAATGACACACTCTTATAATAGAAATTAGCGATTTGCCTTACGCTTCTTCACCTCATCCACGAGTTTTGAAAAGGATTTATCCCTTTTACGCTTTTCATGTTCAGAAGTGGAGAAATGCCACGCTTCCCGCCGAAGTTTCTGATAACTCTCATAAACCTTACGGTCCAATATACCACTACTTACCGCCTCTAGAACGGCACATCCAGGTTCGCTGATGTGCTTGCAATCCTTGAAGCGGCACGATACGGCATAATCGGAAATCTCCAACACCTCTGCAAGAGAATCGGGATCGTCAATGACCAAGCCAAATTCCCGGACACCCGGAGTATCGATTAATACCCCTGAACCGTCCATCAGTACCATCTCCCGACGAGTAGAAGTATGTCTTCCTTTTCCCGTGGACAGGCTGATATCAGACGTTAACAATACCGATTCCCCACAAAGCGCATTCACCAGAGAACTTTTCCCTACCCCCGAAGAACCGACAAACACAACCGTTTCGCCTGCCGATATAGACTCCCGCAATTGGAGAATCGTCTGAGGTTGATGGATACTTGTAAAAAACACCGGTATCTGACGGGCAATGTGCCTGATCTGTTCTTCGACTTTCTGCCTATCAAACCCTAAATCAGCCTTGTTAAACACCAATACAGGATTGATATTCTCTTCCTGCATCTGAACCATGAAACGCTCGGCTCTGCGAACATTGAAATTATCATCAAGACTTTGCACGATAAATGCCTTGTCAACATACGAGGCAATGGCCTGTTTATCGGCAACCGTTCCGTTTTTCTTGCGATATAAAGTCCGTTCACGAGGCAGCATATCCACTATAATCCCTTTATGTTCGTCGAATGGTTGAAAAAGTACCCAATCACCGGTGCAAAGGAGTTCAAAGTCTGATTTTCCATACATCATATTCCCCGTCAGTTCACACTGAAACAGACCGTTTTCTGAAACAACCTCGTAGCATGTACGGTGTACGATGGATATACGTCCATGCGTAAGGGAATTGTATGTTGACTCTTGCCTTAGTTGGCTTAACTTGTCATTCCAACCATAATTATTCAAATGAATCATTGTTCTATCTTTTTTGCAATGAAAAATGTATAACCGTAGAATGCTTTATACTTGCTGTATAGTTCTTCTTCATCAAACTGAAGCGAACTGAATTCTTCGGCAACCTTATTTCCCGCATACTTATGAAGAAAGATTTTCTGAGCTTCAATCTTTGCAGCAAAGTAATGCTCTGTCCAGCAATTTTCCGGCAGAATAAATGTAGCGACGGGAAGATACCCCGCTTTGTGTATCTTGGCCACCTGATTGGGAATCGTATCTATTTCAGGATACGCATTCACCCAGAAGTCATTGATTTCCGCAGGACGCTTGTCAGTAAACCACGAACTTTCAGAAACGGCAATATATCCTCCCGGCTTCAAATACTTACGCCACTCATTTAATCCCCGTTCAAAACCAATATTATAAATGGCGCCTTCCGACCAGATCAGGTCTAATTCCTCATTCTGAAAAGGAAGGTTATCCATAGAACCGACAATGCCTTTTACCCTGTCCTGCAAGCCTGATTGCTTTGCATTGCGATTGAAGATATCAATAAAGCCGGGGAAAAGGTCGAGTCCGGTGATCTGCCCGGAAATATGCCCGGCCAATACCATTGTCTGTCCTCCTGTTCCGCAACCGATGTCAGCGATAAGGGACTTGTCGGTAAGGTTATCTATAAAGCTCAGCGCTTTCAGTGTTACGTCAGGACTTCCGGGTCCTTGGCGTTCCATATTGGAGAAGAAGTCACAGATTAATTGAAGTTCGAAATCGTGAATTGTTTTATTTTCGTTACTCATTTTCTTTATGTATTTTGCATACACGGAAAGCATAACAATGCCTTCATCATTGTACGCAGATTAAACTTGAATTATAATAATGGAAAACTACTCTCGAAAGGAGTTATCCGAGAGTAAACGAAGGGACAATCTGTATCAGAAACACAGATTGTTTATTAAACCAAATCCGATTTGAATGTCTTTGTCATGGCGCAAAGATAAATAATATTTTGATTTACAGCAAATTTCATGTATTCTTTTCACCCCTTCTTCACATAAACCCTGTGTGCCCCACGTCCGGCAGTGTCAATGCCGGAATCCGGGAGGGTCGCCCATTCTTTCAGTTCATTCGTAGCAGTGGTGCGCAACAAGCCGGTTAATTGCTGATATTCGCTGACGGTAAGAAAAGAATGTGACTCCAGATACTTTACCGCCAGTGCCAAGCGCTGCTCCGGAGCATACTTTTGCGAAGAACGGCGGGTCTTCCAAGGTGCCCGCTCCAACAGGCAGCGACCGTTGATGCGATACACCAGATTCATATCTACACGGAAATTGACTTTGCCCACCACGATGCTCTGTGCATTGCGGTGCTTCGCTTTTTCACCCGCTTCTTCCCGTTCCTTGCCTGTGCGCAGCATCAAAGCCGGAGTGAAAGTTCCGATGTCATCCAGTTTAACGGAACGTCCCTCTGCCATCTGATGCGACATTTCGATGGCAAGTTGCTTCACGATTCCTATTATATCACCCACATTGAAGCCGCTGCTTTCCGACACGTTGCGTGCCAGTTGTTCTGTGGAAACCTGGTCTATCATTGCAAAGCGTGGATAGAGAACGCGCTCGCCCGTCTTGTGAATGTCGGGCATTTCTTCCATTACATAGTATGCCATATCCTTTGTTTATCAGACATTAATAAAAAAATTGTTCATCATTAAAAGAAAACTTGCTTTACATTGGGAGAAAAGTTGCTTTACCTATACTGCAAACTTTAATCAGAAGTTGTGGTTTTACAATCAGAACTTTCGGTTATACAATCAGAAGGTATGGTTTTACAATCAGAAGTTTCGGTTATAGTTTTCTCTACGGCAAAGGTAACTTTTACTTTAATGTAAAGCAAGTTTTTGACAGGGATAAAGGAAGTTTATTATTAGCGTCCGGTACGCAGCACACTATGTTCTGGCTTAAGCTACAAACAGTTCTTATATAAGAATGATAAATGACGATATTTGTTTGATTGCTAAGATTTGGAAGCTATTGAAAGGTATAAGATTTACCTTTGCTATCGAGCAATACAAATCGACCTCTTTATGACCAGCTTGTAAGTAATGGAAGAAAATTTAAAACTTAAAGAAGCCTTATCTCTATTTCAAGCACTCTACCCATATATATGAAACATTGTTCATGCAGGCTTCTTTATTTGAAGGACTACATATTGAATGGATTCATGAACCAGTTATCCCCTGTCAAAACGACAGAATAGAAACAGCCGTTAGAGTAAACGTATGCAAGTTTGATGAAAATGGTCATAAAAAAGCATATAAAAAAGGAAGTGGATCATGCACAGAAAACAAGAAATATATTCAGGACGAACGGCAATGGCGCTTTATCCGAAGAATCCAATAGTATGCAACTTATAACAGATAGTCAGACAAATACCGTATTCTTTTCAGAATACTCTATTGCCTGCACCGAGGAAATTATAACGAACTGGCAGCCCTGTACAATGAAATGATGGATTACTATACCGGACCGGATGTGCCCGAAGAGGAACAGGTGACGAGAGTGGAAATGCCACTTAAATAGAAGCATTATTCTCAGAACCCCATGGCCTCTTTCACTAAAGTCATCTCACGGAAAGAGGTCAGCTTTTCCAGCAGCAGAAGGGCCACGCCATACGATGTTTGAGGGCAATAGGAAGTTATGATATTATCATCCACCACTATAGGCTCATTAACGATAGTCACTCCAAATTCTTGAAGGACTTTCTGTTTATGCGCACCTCTGAGGTGATAGGTGGTTGCCCTCCTGCCAGTCAGAACTCCACTTTTCCCGACAGGCAAGGCTCCTACACAGACTGTTGCAATCCATTTCTTTTGAGAGTTGAATTGGCGAATCAAATCCAGGAGCTTTTCATTATAAGCTTCTTCATAAAAGCCAAATTCTTCAAAACCACCGGGTATGGCAAGGGCATCATAATCATCCGCAGAAACTTCTTCTATGGTTTTATCTACTAAAACCGAAACATTGAAAGAACCCACAACTTTACTGTTCAAACCACAGATAACGGTTTCTATATCACAGTCAAAGTCGGTCTTCGCCCAACCCATGACGTCAATAAAAGCACTAAACTCGATGGTTTCAAACCCCTTAGCAAGAAATACCAATAATCTCATAATCTTTATAGTTTCAAATTGAACGAATGATTAACGTCGCAAAGATAGGCATTAGTTTCAGAAGCAGGCGGGATATTAGCAAGAATGGACAATCTTATCTGATTATTTGGTGCTACTTTTGCAATTCAAATCATACGGCATGAATATACAAGAAAAGAGTAAAATAGAGTATCGTTCCAGGATTAACCGGGTGATGGATTACATAGATATGCACCTCGGCCAGCCACTCGAACTAAAGGGCATTGCCGAAATAGCCAACTTCTCACCTTTTCATTTCCACAGGATATTCACATTCCTGATAGGAGAAACGCCCATCGACTATATACAACGTCTCCGGGTGGAAAAAGCGGCATGGAAATTACAGAACGAACCGTCATTGCCTGTCACGGAAATCGCATATAGCTGTGGTTTCGGAAGCATATCCTTATTCAGCAGGACTTTCAAGAAATATTTCGATATCACTCCCACGCAATTCGGTAAAGAGGAAAAGCCTATCTATGCACATCATGGGATGCTGTTTAGCAAGAATGGGCAAATGCTCCGCAAGAATTTGACAAGCAAGACGGATTATGATTCCGACCTTTGCGAAGTAGAACTAAATAACATTTATTTTATGAAAGCAAACATCGAAATCAAAGAAATGCCGGAAATGCAAGCGATTTATTGTCGGCACATCGGCCCGTTCCTCCTGATTGTTCAGGCTTATGAGAAAGTAATCAAATGGGCTGAACCGAGAGGACTGTACACCCAGAATGTAACCAAAACGGCTACGGTGACTCATGATGATCCATCTGTCACGGAGTTAGACAAGATCAGACAAAGTGCCTGTATCATTGTGAACGAAGACGTGAAAGTGGAGGGTGAAATCGGAAAAATGGTCATTCCCGGTGGTAAGTATGTGGTGGGACACTTTGAGATTGGAACCGATGAGTTCCAGAAATCATGGAACACTATGTGCAAGTGGTTTACGGAAAGTGGGTATCAACAAGCTGACGGGTGTACGTATGAACTATATCACAATAGTCACCGGACACATCCTGAGAATAAGCATATTGTGGATATCTGCATACCGATAAAGCCTTTGTAAAGAAAGCAGGGAGTGATGAGTTTCGACATTCCCACTCCCTATTTTTAAAAAGTTCGTCGCAACCAGGATTCATTTCGTCATAAGCAGCATGAAGTTCGTCTAATAACTCTTTATAGAAGGATATTTTGCTTTACCTTTACCTCCGTAACCGGGCATTTTCAGACAGACTAAGCAGACTAAATTAAACTAAGTAATAGAAAAAACATAAATCACCGCCATGCAAGATAGTATTTTAATATTCCGGACTTCCATAACCAGGGAACAGGATATAAAAAGAATAGGAACACTCTTCAAACAATATCCCCAGATTCATAAATGGAATGTAGACTTTGAAGATTGGGAAAAAGTATTAAGGATAGAATGCCGGGGAATCACTCCGGCTGACGTTGCAGATGCACTAAAGATAATCAATATTCACGCAACGGAGTTAGAGTAAAACTGTGTAGTAATGAGTTCTCACCACAGAGTAACACAGAGTCTCACGGAGTTCTATTCTTTTGATTTCAAATTGATTAAACTCTGTGATACCCTGTGTTACTCTGTGGTGAATTAATTCATAACCGCTACAGAAATAAACAATAGCAGAAAAATAGTTAGTCTCTAATTCACTCTATTTCGTCATCAGAAACAGGGAGGTTGGTCTACAAATTCCCGATGGCAAACTAATTCGGCTTATCTTCGTTGCCGGAATTAAAAGAGTGAAATAAAAAGATTAATAACGAAGAAAAACAAAAAGATGAAGAAAATTTTAGTATTCATACTATGCGCACTAGCTTATAGTACATTATCCGCCCAAACAGACGAGAACAAGAAGTCGGCCTTTCAGTTAAGCTTTGTGCCACCTCTGAGCACCAACGGAATGTATGCATCGGAGTATACCAATCAAGTCTCCCTCAATTTATTGATAGGTGTTTCCAAAAACGAGGAATTGCTCACTTGGGGAGGACTCTCGAACATCATTCTCAATGATGCAAAAGGCCTTCAATGGGCAGGACTGTCAAATTATGTAGGGAATGACGGACAAGGGTTGCAAGTTGCAGGATTAATCAATATAAATAAGAACAGCTTTAGTGGTTTCCAACTGGGAGGACTGGCAAATACTGCCTCAGAGATGAAAGGCTTCCAGTTTGCCGGGCTGACTAATATTGCCAAAGATGTGACCGGTGTTCAAATAGCAGGATTAGTCAATATTGCAAAGAACGTAAGAGGCGTTCAGTTTTCAGGGTTGGTGAATATAGCTGAGAATAGTGACTGCCCTATCGGACTAATCAACATCATTAAGAATGGTGAAATGGGAGTTGCCGTTACTTATGATGCCATAGGAAGCACGGTGGCATCATTCCGCTCGGGTGGTAAATATACTTATGGCATCATAGGTGTCGGATATAATCACAAAACAATCAATAACTCACTGGTAGCCGAAGGCGGTTTCGGTGCACATATTCCTGTCACTCCCTGGTTCAGAATCAATAATGAGCTTAAATTCTCAACTATTGGCAATGATTCGGACGAGCCGGTATTGAATGGAGGCTATTCGTTGATTCCGGCTTTCAGAATCGGAAAACACGTTGAGTTATTTGCGGGAGTAGGCATTAATTATATGGAAACAAAGGATATCAATAACCACAAAATATTCCCTAATCATTCATTATGGAAGAAGACGGGCTCCACAAGATTACAACAAGTATATGTAGGATACCAATTCGGGGTTCAATATATATTCTGATAGATCACGGCACTTCTCAGATATAAAGTCAGGCAAGGAAAGAAAGAGCAAAAATTAAGAGATCTGTGATAATAATATATAAAGAAAAGATTTACCTTTGCTCCCCCAAAAAAGAAAACCAGGACTAAGAAATAATTTAGTGTTTATGAATACGAAGGTCAAAGGATATATATTGGGAGCTGTTGCTGCCGCCACTTATGGTATGAATCCCCTCTTTACCCTTCCGCTATATAAGGAAGGTATGAATCCGGATTCCGTTCTTTTCTTCAGATACCTGTTTGCCATTCCCATCTTGGGGATTATGCTCAAAGCGAGAGGCAGAAGTTTCAGTCTGAAACGGAAAGAAATATTGCCGTTAGTCATACTGGGATGGTTGGTTGCCATATCTTCTCTTACCCTGTTTCAAAGCTACAACTATATGGAAGCCGGTATTGCCTCAACGATACTGTTTGTCTATCCGATTTTGGTAGCACTGATTATGGCTGTCGCCTTCAAAGAGAAAGTCACATTACAAACAGTCTTATGTATCTTTCTAGCCCTAAGCGGTATAGGGTTACTTTACAAAGGAGGTGACGGTACAACCCTCAGTCTGGTTGGCGTTGGGTTAGTCATGGCATCAGCCCTCTCCTACGCTATCTATATTGTGGGGGTAAACCGGCCGATATTAAAAGACGTGGCAACACTTAAAGTCACTTTTTATGTATTGCTTTTCGGCCTGTCGCTCTTTTTAGTCCGTGTAGATTTCGGGCAAAGCCTGCACGTTGTCGATAAATGGTATTTATGGGGGAATCTGATTGCATTAGCTATCTTCCCTACAGCTATATCCTTTCTCTGTACGACGCAAGCCGTGCAATATATAGGTTCCACTCCTACAGCTATCCTTGGAGCTTTGGAACCTGTAACGGCCGTATTCTTCGGAGTAACGATCTTCGGGGAAAGCCTGACACCGAGATTGTGTTGCGGAATTGTATTGATTATCCTGGCTGTGACGTTTATTATAGCCGGAAGCAATATTACAACACATTTGGTACGGTTCAGGAAGTTGTTTCCACGATTGCCTTTGAAACACACTCCCAAATAGACAAGATAAGCTATCTGTTAAAGTGAGTTGCTATTTATCTCAAACTTACCGACAGGCCCCTGAAAGAAGTTCAAACAGTTGCTTCTGTTTTACCGGTTTTGACAAGAAAGCGTTACATCCGGCATCCATAGCACTGGCACGGTCAGCATCAAAAGCATTGGCTGTAAGTGCTACAATCGGGATGTCACTATTGAACTCCCGAATTTTCCGAGTCGCTACCAAACCGTCCATGACAGGCATTTTCAAATCCATAAGCACGAAATCAAACCTCCCATTACGAATCTCCTCAACAGCCTCTACACCATTGGTCACCCGTAACAAGTCGTAATCCTTAAGAATATTCCGCACTAACAAAAAATTGCTGTCGTTATCTTCGGCCACCAATATTTTGAGTTTCCTGTCACCGCCTTCGCTAAGCACCGGACAACGGCTTGAAAGAGATGTTTCCGGACAACCGACATCTCCATGCTGAAAGATTTCACATAGAATCCATGCCCAAAAGGTTGATCCAATCCCCTGCTCAGAAATGAATCCGATCTCTCCATCCGCAGCTTCAATAATTGCCCGGGAGATTGCCAATCCAAGTCCTGTACCTTGAACAAATTCATTTAGCTTCTGAAAGCGACCGAAAACCCTATCCTGCAAATCTTTAGGGATACCTGCCCCTGTATCCTCTACATAAAACCGGATTCCTTCATTTTCAACAGAGTATCCCATTCTGATATATCCCGATCTGGTATATTTTATCGCATTGGTCAGGAAATTCATCCATACTTGCTTAAGCCGGTTACTATCGAGAAAAATCCAACATTCAGTACAAGGATTATCTTGAACCAACTCCACATCAGCATTCAGAATCTTCGACCGCATCATCACATAGAGTTCATTGCACAGTTGCGTCAGGTTAAACCGTTCCCGTTTCCGGTCAATAATTCCCGACTCAATTTTCGAAAGATCCAGAATGTCATTGATAAGTCGCAGTAACAAGTCATTGTTGGACTCGATGATATGCCAATACTCCTTCTTTTCATCCGGGTCGTCACTATCGACCAACAATTCGGAGAATCCTACAATAGCATTCAATGGTGTACGTATTTCATGACTCATATTGGCCAGGAATGCCGATTTCAGCCGGTCGGAGAGTTCGGCCTTATCCTTCAGCTCCTTCAGCTCCTGAGCCATTTTTTCCCACTTCGTGTTGTTGAAAGCGATACCGGTATAGCGAATGACATTTCCCTTCTTGTCGCGTTCAGATGGAAGCCCGGTAACAATCAATGTCTGCCAATCCTGATCCCATTTGGTACGGGAGCGATACTGAAGCGAAAATTCCTTATACTGCCCGACAGACATGCCGATCATATTTTCACGAACACGTTCCGTATCCTCAGGATGAGCAGCATCCAAATAATCCTCGGGCATAATTGCTCTTTCGGGATTAAAATCATTCACTGGATCATTGAATGATCGATATTGCCGGGTCTTTACATCGTAATCCCAATAGGACATACCAACAGTTTTGAAAGTCAGTTCCATCTTGTAGTTCCGTTCTTTAAGCTCTTCGTTCAACTGGTGGAGTTTGGAAATATTCTGTCTAAATCCGGTATAGCGGATAACCTCTCCTGCCTCTCCGAATTCGAAAGGCACACCCGTAATATTGCAATATTGCCATGTATCATCATACCTGGTCTGAATGCGGCAGGTAAGATTTATATTCATATTCCGCCCCAACAGCATAGATTGCAATGCATCATTGACCAAAGACCTATCTTCGGGATGAATCACATTCAAGTACTCTTCCAAGGATACCAACTTATCAGAAGCATAATCGTTCACCGGGTCATTGTAAGATTCGAATTTTTGCGTCTGTACATTGAAATCCCAATGAACTATATCATTAACCTTCATGGCCAATTCACGTTTAATCAAAAGATCTTGTGTCTTTTTGCCCATCCGGATCTTTTCAGTTACATCCAGCAAGGTACCTACGATCTGCAATTTGCCAAAATGCTCGGTCGAAAGCCGCATACGACTTTCATAATGCCGGAATTCTCCTTCCTGCTCATTAAAAACACGTACTGTGAGCTGTCCCTGCCGGACTTCTTTGTTTATCAGCCGGGAAAAGAGTTCCCTCAAGGGAGCGCAGTCCTGCGGATGAAGCGTCGGTAACAATTGCTCCAAGGACATACCACTTTTGAAAACAGAATTTCCATGCAATACCCCGAACTCCATTTTGTACACGTCGTATACCCATGAAGACATATTCGCAGCCTCCATCGCCATCTCCAGATTTTTCTTGCTTTCTTCAGTCCGATACTCCGCCTCTTTGGTAGAAGTCACATCATTGGTGAGCAATATATGGCCTACAATAGTCCCCTTCTTATTAGTAATCGGAACAACCTTGACCTCGTAGATAATGGTATTTTTATTGGAAGTACGGAAATACTCTTTATTCACCCGGTCGAAATCATACTCAAATTCAAGCACAATGTCTTCCCCGGATTGAATCTTCGCTAAAAGCACCTCGTTCATATAGGGACTTTTAAACAGATTGACTTTGTTTATTACCGCATCGAGTTCAACACCATACATAAGTCGTGCCCGCTCGTTTAAACAACGGAGTATGCCTGACGCATCGTAAATTTCCACACCCATCGGCAGACGGGCAAACACGCTATCTGTCAAGAAAATCTGTTCATGTAACAATGCCGACATCTCTTTTTCAAAAGATGTACTATCTCCATTGCAAGTTTGTGTTTCCAGTCGTTCCATTTATCAGGTTTTGTAGTTATCGAATAATATGAATTGTACGCCGGTATTCTGTCGGAGACATACCCGTATGCCGGCGAAAAAAGCGACTTAGCGACGATTGGTTTGAAAAGCCCGTCTGCCGCACAATATCTTTTATCTCAAGATTAGCGTCCCGAAGCAATGCCTTCACCTCAAGTACAACATGACCTGCAAGTAACTCGCGGGCTGACTGGCCATTTACCTCCTGAACAACTCGGGTCAGATATTGAGGAGTTATGCACAGCTTATCCGCATAAAATGCCATTTCTTTATGTTGCTTATAGTGCTCATAGACCAGCATTGCAAACCGGAAAGCAATGTTCTCCTTATTAGAATTCAAGGGAACAGGTGCTCCCTCCCGGCTTACGGTCTTGTGGAAATGAACATAGAAATCCCAATAAAAGATACGCAACAAGTGTAATATGGTTTCCCGCCGGAAAGCGGGATCGCCAGAACTGTTCCGAAAATCAATTACACGGCAAAAACTAAGAAATCTCTGAACTTCAGCCCGAGTCAACCGAAACTGGAAATTCTTCCGCATATAAAAGAAAAAATCAGGAGTGATCTTCCCCAAGCTACTCATGGTATCCAAGAACATCGTTTTATCTATTTTGAAAAAAGTCATGGAGAAATCGGGACTTACCTCACGGATTGACACTGACTGTAGCGGCAAAACTGTCACCAGGTCGTTTTTGGATATTCGGCAGCTGGTTGAAAAAACCTCTATTACAGCCGTTCCACCTGTGCAAACCCCACCAAATCCTTCTGCCAAATACGCTTCATGTTCATCTGCAGGAAGAGCAGAGAGATCGGTATATATATAAGAATTGCCATCCATCTGAAATGTCGTGGTTAAAATGAATAACAAAGATACTAATTTATCCTCAACCAAATTTCAGGATGCAAAATATAGAACGCGAATAGCAAATTTCGGTGCCAGCAAAAAATATCTTCTGAATCTACATTTTGACTGTAGATTTAGGGGATTTACAAAAAAAGGACTATATTTGCCCCGAATTCTAAAAGCAAATATTTTGGGTACAATTCTTAAATTTGTTATTGCTTAATATTAGCCTCACAAACCACAGGCTAATTTCTTTCGTTTGAATAATTCTTATTCGGACAGGTTTTTCATTTTATCATTTTTAGTATTAACTACATTGCCTCTGCAAGGCAATTGTAATTTGCTATTCAGACTTTTAGCAGGTTTCGCAGCAACCGCTTGAAAGTTATGGATGCGCTGAATGCGAATGGAGAATTTCGTAAAGAACATTAAGCAAGATATAGAAGTAGAAATCAAAAGAATTGAGCAACAAGATATTGATATTCTTGATAAGATAAAGCAAATAGTCGGCTTCATACAGACTTCACTCGCCCGGCTAAAAGCAGCCGTTGCGGATTATCAGTTTATTAATCCCGAGGAGGAGATTCTTTTCTTTAAAGTCCGGAAACCACAAATATCCGGTCTACTGATATTTTATATCCGTCTGTATCAGATTGAAAAGAACCGGATTGGGAAATCACCGTCAGCTCAATATAAATATCTGAAGGAAGAATACGAAAGTCTGAAGAACGTCTCTTCAGACAAGAATTTCTATAACTATTATCAATCCGGTAAAACCGACTCAGATCATCTGTATTTCATGAGAAAGCATTATGATATCCTTTCAGATGTTCACTGTCACTCGTTGGACAGAGATACTTCTTTTTCCACCTTGCATGATTCCAGCGTAGCAGAGATTTTAGCAAATAAGCAACTCACTCACTATCTCTCCACGGAGATTGATGCGTTATCGGAGAAACTACACCTTAAGTTCACCTCCATCATAGAAAACAAACTATTGCAATGGACGGAAAGTAAGGTTTCATTGGTAGAATTCATTTATGCACTATATGCCGGAAAATGCTTTAATAATGGCAACACGAACCTGAAAGACATCGCTTTCTGTTGCGAAACTCTCTTTGATATTGAGATTGGTGATTTCTACCGGATATTTCTTGAAATCAGGAACAGGAAGAAAAGCAGGACACAATTTCTGGATAAACTGAAAGAGAAAATAACCCAAATGATGGACGAACTTGACAGGTAAACAAAGAATATTTCATAGCGTCTTGTGACATCTTGTGAATTATGCAAATGGCTAATATCCAACTTTGCCGGAAAATTACTTAACCCGCAAAGAAAGATAATAGCTTATTTATGGAGACAACAATTACATGGGAAGTAAAGGTGAAGAATACCCCTTTATTAATTAAGAAGTGCAGCCACTGCGATAGTAACCGATTTTATTGTAGCGACAAGTTCAGGATGAATGCTCAAAAGAAGAACATAGATGTATGGTTGATTTACAGATGCGTGAAGTGCGACAACACTTGTAACCTCACTTTGTTATCACGCAGTAAACCGGATTTGATTGACAAGACATTATTCCAGAGTTTTTCAATGAATGATAAAGATGCGGCCTGGAAGTATGCTTTTTCTACTGAAATGGAAAGAAAGAATAACCTGAGGCTGGATTATGGTAGCGTAGAATATGAAGTCGTTCCTGATACCTCATTGGAAGATTTACTGAATCTATCCAATGAGGTTATCAAAATCTACATCAAGTGCGAGTTTGAGTTTGATCTCAAATTATCATCATTAATCAGAAGATATTTCTCACTCTCTGCCAATCAGGTGAAACGTATGTTCGATGATGGTATAATTACCATTTCAGGCAACAAACCGCCTCAGAAGCATAAAGTGAAAGATGGAGATATGATTCTGATACAAAAAGAGAAATTAGATAAGTCTGTCAACCGTTCCGTCCATGATATAGGGTAAGGACTGACGTATCTTCTCAACAGGCCAGTTCCACCATTGTATCTGTTGTAACCTGGCGATTGTCTCTTCCTCAAATCGCATCCGTATTTTTCTGGCAGGTGTTCCTCCTACTATGGTGTAGGGAGGAACATCTTTAGTTACCACTGCCCGGGCTGCGATAACAGCTCCATCTCCTATATGCACGCCTGCCATAATTACGGCTTCATAACCTATCCAGACATCATTGTCTATAATGATATCACCTTTATTATCCCATGCTGAGGCTACATTCTTCTTATCCAATCCCCATTCTTCAAAGAATAAGGGGAATGTGTAGTTGGACAAGGATTTCAATGTATGGTTGGCACTGTTAAAAAGAAACTTTGCCCCACAGGCAATAGAACAGAATTTTCCGATAATTAGGCGGTCTTGATTGATAGGATAATGATAGAGAACATTATTCTTCTCAAATTGAGTCGGATCATTTACAAAGTCATTGTAAATGGTGTAATCACCAACTATGATATTCGAATCCTTGATTATGGTATTCAGATAGATAGTCTGATAATCGTTGGTACGCGGATATGTTTTCGTATTCATTGTAATTACTTCTTTTTGTATGTTTAGTATTTTAATATCTTATGACGGAAACTGTCACGATTAAGTTGGGCAACAGACTTAGCTATTGCCCTATCATACAAAACGAAGCTATTTACAGAGTTGCCATTTCATTGTGATTAAAGACTATGGTTCATATCGCATAGCAAAGGTAGCAATTATTTCACTTCAAACTTCCCTTGCAACCTAATATCTTGTGAAGAACTTCCTACCATTACAGCAAACGTACCCGGTTCTACTACGAAGTGATTATCCTTATTCCATAATCCTATCTCTTGCGGGGTGAGTACGAAATCAATCACTTTTTCTTCGCCCGGTTCCAGATGGATACGTTCGAAGCCACGCAATACTTTTACATATGTAGTCACAGAACTCATCTCGTCATGCAGATAAAGCTGAACGACTTCATCTCCCGCAACTTTTCCTGTATTCTTCACTTTACAATTCAGCTTCACACTACCTTGTACACCAATGACCGGATTCTCTATCTTTAAATCACTATAAGCAAAAGTAGTATAGCTCAAACCATATCCGAAAGGATAAAGCGTACCGGTAACACGTACAAAACCTTTTGAATCGGAACCCGGTTTAAAAGGAAAAGCGAAAGGTATCTGCCCTACCGAACGAGGGAAGGTTACCGCCAGTTTACCACCCGGATTGTAATCACCGAAAAGTACCTGTGCCACGGCATCTCCCATAAATTCTCCCGGGAACCAGGCATGTACGATACCCGGAATATAACGTTCAGCCCAATTGATGGTGGCGGCACGTCCGTCTACCAGTAACAGGATTACAGGTTTGCCCGTTGCGTATACAGCTTGTAACAGTTTTTCCTGCCGTCCGCACAGATCCAGATTGGTACGGGAATATTCCTCACGCACCGTCTTCTCATTTCCTCCCAGTACCATGATAGCTACGTCCGATTCCTTTGCCAAGGCTACAGCCTCATCCATCATAGCCTGTTCCTCCTGATCCAATGGCACTTCGTAAAGCTCACTCTCCGGAAAATATTTATCAATAATATCTGTTCCTTTTGCGTAACGCACCTCTGCATCAGGCAAATACTCTTTTATCCCCTGATATACCGTCTTTATCGGAGCATTAGCCGGACCATAACGGCAAATCAGGTTTTGCACTTCATCCGCATTGGGACCAATCACTGCTACTTTCTTCAAATCTTTGGAGAGTGGCAGGATATTATTTTCATTCTTCAATAAAACGATGGATTCTAAAGCCGCTCTCATGGATACCGCCTGATGTTCCTTGCTATGCACCACCTTTTCAGGATGTTTTGCATCTCCTTTATAAGGATTATCAAACAATCCCATCCCAAACTTCACCCGCAACACATCAGCTACACGGCTATCAATCGTCTGCATGGAAACCTTTCCTTCACTAATAGCCTGCCGAAGCGGACGAATGAAGTTCTCGGGCAGAGTAAAATTAGTACGCACATTCAATCCTGCATTTACTACCTGGGCAGCTCCATCTACAGCATCGGCAGCTACGTTATGCTTGGAATAGAGAAACTCCACCGCTTCACTATCAGACACTACATAACCTTTGAAGCCCCATTCATGGCGAAGTATTTCAGTAAGGAAATGATAGCTTCCGGTAATCGGTTCACCATCATAGTCATTATACGAACTCATGACTCCCAATGCTCCGGCTTCGCAGAAAGCCTTGCGGAAAGGTTCGATATAAAGAGTCCGCATCTCGCGCGGTGCTACATGTGGATCGGTACGGGTACCGGCATCACGCCCACCGACAGGGATACTATATACTGCAAAGTGTTTGGGAGTGGCAACCAGTCCTTCTTGCTGAAGTCCTTTAATCATCCGTTTTCCAAGCTCTCCCACCAGAAAAGGATCTTCTCCATAGCATTCTACTACACGTCCCCAACGCGGATCTTGTGCAATATCCAGAATAGGAGAATAAATATTAGTATAACCTAATGCTTTTGCTTCTTCAGCGGTGACCTGAGCTATTTCACTGATCAGTTCCTTATTCCAGGTAGCCCCCTGTCCGCATTGGGCAGGGAACATGGTGGCCCGGTCATGGCAAAGTCCGCGAATACCTTCGTTGGTGAAATCGACAGGTATTCCCAGCCGGGTCTGCTCCACAAACCATCGCTGAATGGTCTGCCGATTTTCTACACTATTCACATAAGGGTATGATAAAGAAGAACCGAAACGTCCCAAGCCATTGGCCTGTTCATCTATATTGGCTATACCGTCCTTCCAGATTTCATCTTTCCACTTCTCAGTGGGGAGAGAATCTTTCAGTACACGGCCGGCCCCGTACAAGGTAGCCATCTGGCAAGTTTTCTCTTCCAGTGTCATCTGCGACAGCAGGTCTTTTACTCTTGCCTCTATCGGTGCCGAAGGATCTTCGTAGATATCCTTTACCCCGTTCTTGTTAAAATCAATCCAGCCTTTCTTATATATATCGGGATTATTACCCGCATACACACCCGCACAAAGCGATACAGCAATACATAAAGTGATTCCTCTTTTCATAGTACTTATTTATTTTTCCATTTCAAAAACAAGCTCACCACCCCGCATCAGATCAAAGTGAGAGAACCTTGGCTCAGTCAATTCTTCGCCATTCAATTTCATGGAGCGAATATACTTATTTTCTACGCTATTATTCTTAGTTCGAATCACAAAATCTTTTCCACCCTCCAGATGAATGGTTACCTTATCGAACATCGGACGGCCAATTTCATAAACCGGACGGCCCGGACAGAACGAATAGAATCCCATAGCACTCAGCGCATACCAGGCAGACATCTGACCCACATCTTCATTACCCGAAAGTCCGTTAGGATCATTGTGATACAGTGTACGAAGAATATGATCTACCAAAGCTTGCGTCTTGCGGGGTGCACCGGCATAATTATAAAGATAAGGTATATGATGGCTCGGTTCGTTGCCATGTGCATATTGCCCGATCATCCCGGTCACATCGGCAGCCGCATTCGGATCACCGGTCAGTTCGGAACTTGTGGTAAACAGCGTATCCAGATGTGCTTCAAATGCCTCTTTGCCGCCCACCAACTCCATTAATCCATCTACGTCCTGTGGTACAAACCATGCCCATTGCCAGGCATTTCCCTCTACATAATTACTGGGACGTTGCACAGAAGAAGGATCAAAAGGAGTAATCCAGCTCCCATCACTCAACTTGCCACGCATCAGCTTCGTTTCCGGATCAAAATAAGCACGGTAGGCTTTAGATAAATTCATGTATTTATCATACATGTCTTTACGGTTATATTCCTTCATCATTTGTGCAATCAGCCAGTCATTATAGGCAAACTCCAGACCTTGTGAAACGGAACCGCCCACTTTATCACAAGGAATATATCCCAATTCGTTTTTATACTTAATTGAAATCGGCATAACCTTTCCGTTCAGTATCTGACGATCCATCATAGGCGTAATGCCGGTAGTGTCATATACCGAAGACCGTATACAGGCTTCCAATGCTTTCTTCACATCAAAATCGCATTGCTTCTTCATCATGGCGTCTGCAATAACAGAAACAGCATGATAACCAATCATCGTTCCGGTCTCATTGGAAGCCAATTCCCACTTAGGCAGAATACCTGACTCATCATATTTGCGAAGCAACGAACGGATAAATGCCTGATTCTGTTCCGGCGTTACAATGGTGTAAAGCGGATGAGCCGCACGGAAAGTATCCCATAGTGAGAACACCGTATAATTGGTATAAGAAGTATCTTGCTTTATCTCATGCCCCATGGTACGATAACGACCGTCTACATCCGATGCCAGACTCGGCTGTATGAATGCATGATACAAAGAAGTATAGAAAACAGTACGATTGTCATTGTCCGAAGTTTCAATATCAATCTTGCCTAAGGCTTCATTCCAGGCAGTATTCGCCTGATGCGCTATTCTTTCAAAATTCCAATCCGGAACTTCCGCTTCCATATTCCGCTTCGCACCTTCTTCATCCACACTCGAAATGCCGACTTTAGCCAACACACGTCCATCCGCAGCAAGATTCCTGAAAGTCATCACAGCTTTTGCTGTATTGACGGTGACAGAGGTACTATCCGGCTGGTATTCGGTTCCTGAATACAACTTATAGTCAAAGGGCTTTGAAAATACAGCATAGAAATACACATAATGGTGTTTAGCCCAGCCTTTCGTATATTTCATTCCGGCTATAGTAGAGTCGTTCACCACACGAATTTGAGTAACAGGGTGCTGATGACCATGAATGGTAGGTTCCATATCCACAATCAGGCGGGCATCACTTGCCTTGGGATAAGTATACCGATGCAATCCGGCACGCAAAGTAGCCGTTAGTTCCACATTGATGGAATCATCCTGCAACAAAACCTGATAATATCCCGGACGGGCACTCTCTTGTTCATGCGAGAAACGGGAACGATAACCTTCGTCCGGATTTTCCGCTGTTCCGGCAATCAATGGTTTCTCTCCTACTACCGGCATAAAAAGTATATCGCCATAATCGCCGATACCGGTTCCGCTAAGGTGGGTATGACTGAACCCCATGATAGAAGTGTCGTCATAATAATAGCCCGAACAGGCATCCCAGCCAAAGAGACGGGTATCCGGACTTAACTGTACCATTCCATGAGGTAAAGTAGCACCGGGAAAAGTATGTCCATGTCCTCCTGTTCCTATAAATACATTTACGCTATCGGTATATTCTTCCGGAAGTTCCTTTTCTGCACAAGAAAACAATCCGATCCCCGTAGCCAGTAACAGCATGCAGAGTTTGTTCTTCATAAAATTATAAGTTTATATTTTATACGATTCTATTAGTGTATAAGATTCCAGTCACCCTCTACCTTCATCGTCTTACCTTTTGTACGGATAATCAACGGATAGCAAGGCTTTACCGCTACATCTCCCGCTCCCGGTCCGTCTTTTACGGTCGGGTTTGCGGGTATTCCCGAGGCTTCCCCCAGCACCACTTCCATTACTTCTCCCTCAGATACATTCAGGCGGACAGTAGCCGACGGAGTCCGACAAACGAATCCCGGTTGATAAGGATAAGAATAAGTATTATGAATCCGTTCATGCACTTCACTGCCCGTGAGTGTTGTTGCCACCGGCTGACCCTCTAAAACAGGTTTTTCATTGAAAAGAATCACATACTCATACAGATGAGAAGAATCGGAAGTACAAGTATATACATCTTGCAACTGAGTTCCTTTCAAATCCAGGCTACGCTTCATATCAACTCCCGGATAAGCAGTAACCGTTTCAGCTTCGGCATATCCGCCGTCAGGACGGGGTGTGAATTTCAACAGCTTGCCCACACTTCTCTTCTGATCTTTTGCATCCACCGTCACCGTATTATGCGACAGACTGCGTTTATACCATTTCAGATAATCAGGAACTCCATAACCGGAAGTTCCAAAGTCGGAAACCAGTTCATTCTTGCCATCATGAATTGTGATGGAAAGTTTGTCAGGATGTCCATGCCCGATGCCCTCGCCACCGAATTTCAGAACCACTGTGCGT
This sequence comes from Bacteroides cellulosilyticus, assembly GCF_020091405.1. NCBI lineage: Bacteria > Pseudomonadati > Bacteroidota > Bacteroidia > Bacteroidales > Bacteroidaceae > Bacteroides > Bacteroides cellulosilyticus. Next base: position 2,742,342 of record NZ_CP081903.1, on the reverse strand, counting down.
GCATCACTGCGCAACAGGCAGAATCCTGATGCGTCAAATGAGTAACTTTGCTGAATCATTTTTTCATCTGATGCATTTATAGTCTGATTGTTCAACAGAGCCTCCGGATCAAGGCGCTTCTTCTGTGCATAGGTCAGTTCCAACACCCGTTTCAGCAGTGGGTCATTATAACAGGCGTCAGCAATCTCGTACAATGCCGACTGAGAAAGCAGATTAGCTCCATACCATCCGTCGCTATGTGCCGGAAAAGACAAATCGGGATAAGTGCCCTTCACCGGTTCCACAAACATGTCGTGCAAGTCCTTATCAAACAGTTTTATCCCCCGGCATTTTACTGCATTAGCCGTGAATAGCAAGGCTTCCAACGGATAATAATGATAATGGGGAGACCCCTCATTTATCCAGCCATCACTATTTTTATGTTTTCCAATCAGATAATGGTAGCCATACTTATCCTTATTGATTGCTACATCGACAATAGAGTCATTTTCCAAAGCAATGCCCAAGGCAGCCAATCCACTATTATGCCACATCTGCCAGTTAGCTCCGGCCGGACGATGCAACAATAAAGTAGCTGCAGGTTGCAGATATCCTTCTTCTATCGCTTTGACCTCCTCTTTCGACAAAACAGGTTTAATAGTCATATAGGCCATTGCCACTTTAGTAGCCCAGTTGGCTTCATCCAGACTCTGAGCAAATGCTTTTCCACTATGTTGATCCGTAGCTTTCCTGCCGGAGTTATGCTCGAACCAACCGGCATACTCACCTGCATAATCCAATAACATGGTACGGATATAATCTGCATATTGTCGTTTTCCGGTGGCCAGATAAAGGTACATACACTGATACATATAATCCCTGTTCAGCATGTGTACTTCATAAATCCACGCCCAGTCATAACGATTGTTTCCAATCCACTCTTTATCGCAAGCCGAGCAATATTGTGCCAAAGGCTTATCCCAACGGAAAGTAAATTGCAGATTATGTACCGGACAGAAGTAATCATGAAAATGTCCGCCTTCTTCTTTAGGTACTTCCAACGGATGCTTACGTCTTTCTTTCACCTTCTGTTCCAAATCGGCTATGATTTTCTTTCCCCACTGTGTTTTTGCCGATGAACGAATAGCGGCAACGTCTTCATCAGAGAAGAAATAAAAACCTTCGTTGCCTTTCTTGGCTATAATTGACCAATCACCGGAATAATAAGCCTGATTCAACAAACGAAGTTTCACCGCATCTCCCTGCCGGACAAACAGATTTTCCAAATCCTTATATAAATAGAATTGCAACCAGTAACCACGGTTATATTTCTCGCGAGTAGTGGAGGCTTGCATCCATTTGGCATACCAAAGAGGCTCTACTCCATATTGGCGTGCCACCTGAATGGCTTGTCCGGCATTCTTCCAGATTCCTTCAGACATCCGTTTACCTAACGCTACATAATCATTATAGGTAAATTTTGAAATATCAATCACCTCACAGGTGTCATCAATACCCAGTTCTTTAAAGTCAATCACGGTCTCCATCTTTGTATCACCATCGAGGTCATATTCAATATGATCGAAGAAACCATTGTTGTCACGGTCACTATAAAGTACAGTAGCAAAGCGCTTCGGGTCGCGGAAGTCCATCCACATACGATCCCATCCCTGAAAATATTCGGCATTCTGGTCGATACGCCAAACTCCAGTTTCCGCCCCATACAAGTGCAGGCGACCGTCAAAACGACTGATATAGAGTTGAGCATTACCCGAATTATCCATATCCCACTCACCACGGTCACCGGCAGCATCACTCTGTTTGTTGTTGTCGATGCCACCTTTATTCCATCCTACTTTAAACGGATCCTTAGGATCATAGAACTCTACACGTTCCCAACGGCTACAATCGTCATCTTCATCATATACAAAGTTTATACGGTTCCATTTGCCACGCTGGAAGATAAGTTCCTGCGCACTGTCATGGTCGGGATAAATCAGTTCCGTCAACTGGCGATAGCGGGGGTCCATAAAGAACTTATCAGCCTCCGGCATTCCACGCAGGTTTTTAATGGAGTGAACCTGATCCATATAATCGAATCCTTCTCCCTGGAAACCAATCGTGAAATCAAAGTCGAATTCATTTCCGGTAGTGTTATCATTATCCAGATCGACTGCCAATGAAACCCAGTCAACTCTACCCTCTACCTGGCGGTTTACGTAGCTATTGGAAGGGGCTTTCGGATCGTGGATTTTAGGAGAGTCCAACATACGAATAGCCATTTCCGTCCTGCCATCTCCATCCGGATCGTAGAATAGGAAAGGATTCTCCCAATTCAGGCGTAAGTCCTTTATGTCATAGGTGGAATTGTGTATCTTCATAAAAGCTGTCCGGCCACTGTAATCCTCATAGAAATCGGACAAACCACTGCGATCCCAGCACTGAAGGGTAAAATTATTCCAGTTGATATAATTGAAGACATTGTCATGATCCAGATCGAGCATAATCATATAATGCCCGTTGGGCCATACCTCTCCCGTACGTTCTTTCGGATACTCTACAACAATCTGCATATCCGCTTTCCCGTCTCCATCCGTATCCACCCAGTCGATAATCAAGTCGCCCTGACCTCCATAAATGCCATCCTTGTTGCGGTCAATCAACAGGCAATCATTCACCATATCACCTTCCAGGTCCCCTTCTTTCATATTGCCGTCATCATCCAGCCACAAGATGGGTATATCGTTGTGGGTGACAGACTTAATAGCATCCGGTTTCCCGTCTCCATTCAGGTCCAGATACTCCGGTTTATAGCCGGGTGGCGGAGGCGGCAAGCGTAAAGGCATCAGTTGGGTACGCAGATTCCAATAACTCTTCTTTGTCTCTTGTGCCCAGCTTTTCCCGGCTACTCCTACCCAAAGTAACAGAACGGCACAAGCTATTTTAAATAAATCGTTTTTGTTTTTCATGATATTTCCTTATTACCAGTTATCTGTTCTGAATGAAGATGCCGGAAGACCAGACATATTATAAAGGCAACCCTTTACATAATCCTTAAAGGCATAGCGCACCGCGACAGGATGTTCCACTTCCGGGCTTGAGACAATAACCGTTTGCGCATCTTTACCAAAACGTGCATGGGCCGGATGAAATACTCTATCCTCACCGGCTACTTCAAAGCCATTCAAGGGTTGCCGATAAGTAGTCAATCCTTTACCCATTTCATCAAACGACAAGATAATCTTGTTGCCCTCCGTCTGCATAGATTTATACAACGGCCCCGTTACCGGAAAGCCCTTCTTACCATAAGTACGCCCCAGGGCCAGATAAGCAAACCGATTGCCCACCGTTTCTTTCTCCATAGGGTGTATAGTGCGGTCATCGCCAACATCCGTCAGCACAATCATACCCGAAGAAGGAATAAGATGAAGGCATTTCACTTGCGCTTCACGCAGGTAAGCCGAATTCTTGCCTTTCCCCTCTCCTTTATTATAATTGAACGGAGCAATCTGGGCATAGTAGAAGGGGAATTCCCCTATTCCCCATTGTTTGCGCCAGTCGCTCACCAATGAGGGAAACAACTGCGTATATAAATCAGGTGCATCCACATTTGCTTCCCCCTGATACCATAAACATCCCCGAATGCCATATCCAACCACAGGACTCAACATCCCATTATAGAGAATAGAAGCATTATGCACATCCGACAAGTCTTTGTAAGGCGCTACACCTTCTTTACTCATCCAGGCTTCCACCCGTGAACCTCCATAACTGGCATGGATAATGCCCACGGGAATACCCAATACCTGATTTAGTTTACGTGCAAAAAAGTATCCCGCAGCCGAAAACTCGGGAACTGTCTCCGATGAGGCTTCCTGCCACTCACCTTTACAATCAGTCAACGGTTCGGAGGTCATTTTGCTTCCTACTGTAAACATACGTATTCCGGAATTTCCTGAAGTCACAATCGCATCCAACGAACCCATCACCGGATCGCTATAACGACCGCCTACACGCATATCCATATTAGACTGACCGGAACAGAGCCAGACCTCACCAATCAATACATCATTAATTCGTACCGTCTCGCCGTCACTCACCTCAATATGGTAGGGACCACCATATACCGGTGTTTCCACTTTTACTTTCCAGCTACCCGATTCATTAGTCGTTACTGTATATTTTTTGTTATTCCACGAAGTCTTTACAGTAACCTTTTGCTGTTCCCTGTCACTGTTTCCCCAAATGGCAACTGAACTTTGTTGCTGTAATACCATCCCATCCGAGAAAAAGGACGGTAATGTTATTCGTGCCTGTACCCCGCCCGCCCAAAGCAAGAAAGATACAAACAGGACTATTATAAAGCAGGATCGTTTCATAAGTTATTCTCTTACGGGCATCTTAAACGTCAATGGAGTCTCTTTCCTGAGCATGCGGGCAGCCTCACCTGTCAACCACAGATAATGGTCGGAAGGCTGTCCGTCCATATCAATAAACTTTGCCACATCACTAACCGGATGGTCTCCCGTACATTTAAAGATGGCGGTCCCCTCGTCCACTTCATCAAACATGGCCACATAAATCATCTCGGCGCCCGCCAACATTGCAGTAGAAAGCTGCTGCCAATAAAAACGTCCTCCCTGACGGGGAATACTGCCAACAGGCTTCACGTCGTCCGGAAATTCCAGTTTGCTAAGATTGTGCCAACTGAATCCGGGAGTTACGGCAGGAACATAATCTACGCCATTCTCCTTACACCAGCGAATATCTTCAATCACCAAGTCACGGAAGCGGTCCATGTCGTTATGCAACAAAGGAGAAAAACGCTGAACAGTCCATGGCAGAACTATATCCGCTTTCTTAATCACTGTATGCAGATAGGGATCATTGATACAATCAGCCTCCAGATTACGCCAAAAAGTAGGAACACCCAACATTACCGTGCAACCACCATAAACAGGGTCATTCTGCAAGAAGTCAATCAAACGGTCTAAACCGATGTTCCTGATATTATAAGGACGGTCGGGAAAACCGACTCCCCATATAGCTACCACGGGCTTTCCATTATGATGCAGATAAGTCTTTTTCCCCGCCTGATTCGTTACCTTCTGATTATCTACCAGTCTTTTCCAGTCTTCCATAATCAAGGAGCAGTCTTCACCTGAGCTTTTCAACCCGGATAAATCATACATGACAGCTATGGCGCGGTCATACTTTGAAGCAGCTTCCAAGGCATTCGCTAAAATACGGTTCGGTACCGAGTTTTGTTGGTTTCCACGGGTATAGCTAAAGAAACGTTGCACAAATACCCCATCTACGCCATACTCCTTCATCCATTTGAAGTGCAGGTCGACAGTAGACTTGTCCGCTGAGCTGAATACACGTGCCTTTTTTCCATCGGCATGCCGGAAAGACGTCTCATAGGTCTTTTCATATTCACTCACATCGGGCCATGCATCAATAGTGCAATGTTTCTCATCAAATAGCTTTCCGGCCCCATAATGGCCATAGCCTTGATTGGTTCCATCCTGCGGGCCGCGAAACCAACCTTGGTATCCTGCCATAATCAATCCTTTGTAACTTGGATAAGAAGTTTCCTGAGAGTGTTTGGGACCGGCATAAGCCAACATACTCATACCAAGTATACCCAATGTAACGAATAACTTATTCCTCATAATGTATTATCTTTATATCTGTTATTAAAAACTTGCTACCTATTCCACCTTATAATCTTTGCTGCAAAAGTAAAATCTACAGATTAAGCTTTCAGCTATATTGCGCTTACCTGAGAATTAATTTTCAATTAAAATGAAACATTAATCGCCTTTTTATCAATCTGTAGGACCATCCATCAGCAAATCATGCTCCTTTCTCTTCACATTTTGATTTTGAAGATTGGTTCTATCCACATCAATGGCCATTACCCTAAACAAGTTTTTCCAGAAGGTACTTGTTTCTTTTGTCCATAAATGATAGTCGATCACTGAAAGAGCCAGATTCACATTTCCCAAAGGATAAGTAACCAGAGCTACTCCTTCCGGTTTATTCAAGGTTTCGTATAAAACAACCTGTGCACATTTCCAATGCTCGGCCACATTATTGAACAAGTTCCAGTCGGTACGTGAAGCACTGAATATAGCTTCTCCTTTTTCTATCAGATTTCCCGTTAAACCATGTTTCAGGATATAGCGGTCACCATCCATCTCACTGAAATACAAGTCCGGGAGCTCAAAATGACTTCCCCAGGATGTGTTTTTATTTACTTCTAAGGCAGAAGCCCGGCGGTCGGTCAGTTTCACATCTTCCGGCAACCAGTCGCAAAAAGCCCCACTCAGTCCATTGCCGGAGCTAAGGGCAAGTAACATTCCTCCTTTCTTCTGCCACTTCTTCAAAACAGCCTGAACCTTTTGCAGGTCTTCCGCAGTGACTGTTTCGGCATCCATAATCCATAAATTGGCCTTTTGAGGCTTGTCGGTCAAGGTGATTCCTGCTTTGGTGATAAAGTCGGCTAATTCAAGTTGAGGTGTACCCACCAGATAGGCAACTCTATACACCGGTTGAGGCAGTTCAGGTTTTACCGAATGCTTCACTTCTTTATAAGGTGCCCATGCTTCTCCTTTCAATGCCGCTTTCAAAGCATTGAACATAGGCAACGCCTTGTATAAAGGAAGCTGAGGGTCTAAACCCGGATTGAAAGTCGTGACGTAAGGTGGTATGCGTTCATACTGATAGCCCGGTTTTCCCTCTTCATAAGGTTTCCCGGCAAAAATGCCATCGGTAAGGTTCGGTAAGCGATTGAAATCATGATAACCTAAATTCATATGTTCCAATCCGAACCAGCAAACTTCCGATGGAGAATAATATGACAGATAAGGGAGCGCCATTTGTCTGGCATTCTGATAAACATCTATTGCCAATGCTTCACTACGGCCTTCATAAGACAGAAAAGCTTTTTCACCTACAAAAGGATATAATTGAATAGGGCGCCCGTAATAAGTAGCCCCCGACTCACCCACAACAAGAGGTTTATCCAGGTTGCGTGGCAAGTCTTCCAACTTGAGTCCATGCGCAAAATGCTTACTCCATACCGGCAGGCGTCCCTCCATGTCACGGTCGCCATCCAGTGTAATAAAGTCACGGGTAGGGTCAGACTTCCTGGCACTCAATGTCAAATCTACCAGTTTGTCATCCCAGACAGCAGCCACTTCTTTCTCCGGTTTATTCAATAAAGCAATGGCAAAAGTTTCATTTCCTGCACTCCATCCTATCACAGAAGGATGGTTACGATCACGAAGAATCAATCTCTCCAGATGTTCGTGCGAACGCTGCCAGGTTAAATCTTCTTCAAAGTTCAACCGGATAGAGCTGCCGAACAAAGCTGTTTCATCCAGCACCATCAATCCCATTTCATCAGCCAGGTCATAGTACACTCGCGGCCAGGGTTGTGCATGCGGGCGGACTGCATTTCCACCAAAATCTTTTATCATCTGATACCACGCATATGCAAAACGCCGAGAGCAGATGTAAGCGCTAAACGGATGCTGAATATCTCCGAAGCATTGTATCTTCTTACCGTTCAGTTGAAATTCATCGCCGACTATCTTGAACTGCCGCCAGCCAAAACGGGTGGCTTTACAATCATAGGTCTGCTTCTTATCCTCTACATTCAGTAGTAAGGTGTATAAATCGGGAGTATCAGGAGTCCAATATTTCAATGCATCATTCACCTGATGGCGAATTGTAACCGTTTGACTCTCTCCTGCCCGAAGGGTTATTGATTCGGCAGGTATCGTAAGGGCAGTTTCTCCCAGACTCCAACTGATTTCAGGAGCAGTCAATACATCTTTACCGGCATGGTTGATCCATTCCTTCACGACTCCACCTAAAGTTATCTTTTTGTTCTTTGAAGTAAGGTTAGTCATTGCTACTTCCAGCACCAGCTCATTCTTGTCGACCCAAGGCTGCACAAACACATCTGTGATTCTCACCTCCGGCACTCCAAGCAGGTACACATCTTGCCAGATACCAATCAGATCATCCGTATTGGACCCCGTAGGATAAGTGGCCCCCATCTTCTTATATACAGGATGCGACTTATCAAACAATTTGGTGTGGCGAACACCTACCAACAATTCATTCTCTGCATCACGGTTAATATAGTCGGAAATATCCATGTCGAAAGGAAGATGAGAATCAAAGTTATGGCCCGCTTCCCTACCATTAACTAAAACAATGCAATCTCCGGCAACGGCTTCAAAATGAAGTAAAACACGTTTCTGTGCCCATTCTTCCGGAATACGGAAGTTCTTCCGCAACCATCCCATGCGGGTATGCTTCCAATGGTCCGGATAACTTGGAAAATAAACAGAACCCGGAGCATACGGATTTTGTGTGCCATCACCTACATTGCTGCCTCTCCCCCAATCGTTCACGTTGATGGCAGAAGGTATTTTTATCTTTACCTTTTCCCATTTGCCCGGTTGTGGTGCTGACAGTTCAGGGGCAATTCCCGAGCCGCTTTTCCAGGAAGAAGGAACAGGAATACATTGCAGTTCCCAAAGTCCGTTCAGGCAGACTTCATCACGAAAAGGTTTCTCTTGCGCAGTGACCAGTCCCTCAGCCGGTGAAAAATCACGTGGAAATACTACTGTCTGAGATTTAAGACCGGTTATCCCCCAAAAAGAGAGAACAATTCCCAACAAACAGTACTTAAAAAAAATACTATTATTCATAACTGTTATGTTTTTAAAATTAATGATGGCAAAATAAGCCTCAAGTACTTAAAATACTGAGGCTTTCACCTTTTATTAGATAATGTGAATCAGTCGTTGAATTCAATTCATTATTGATAAGAAAAGAAGCTAATGATTAAGCAGTACTATCTTAATTCTCCTCCTCTCGGGAGGAGGAGTACCCCAACGGGGGGAGGTGGTAGGTAAAACAATAAAATACCTATTAATCATAAAAATAAGGAATTCTTTCTCACCTACCACCCCGCCCTAAAGGGCACCCCTCCTCCGACTGGAGGAGGGGAATGAAGATACTCAGTATATCACTTCATTTATATCTGCACAGAAACGAATTAACCCTACCAACACACTACTTCTTATCAGAACCATAAATCAGTCCCTCTCCCGATTTATTAAACCGCAATCCGGAGATATAGTAGTTATTAGTGAGTTCTATTGATTTACCCTGTCCCCCCAGTCTTGCATACCCACCATCTCCGGCGGTCGGTTCTGCTATTTTCTGAGCGAAATAAGAAGTATACACATGCGCTTTACCACCTCTGACATCTACACCCTGTGTACCGGAACGTGTGAAATTGGCCTGTTGGAATGACACAATACCATTGTTTATAATCGCCCCGAAAACAGGACTTCCCCAGAATGCACTATTGTACAAGATAAGTTGGGCATCAGGATGAACCTTACCGGTATTAACTTCATCTCCCATGAGAACATACGACCGCACCGGCTCATTGGGAATCTTAGTATTAACCAACTCAGAATTAACCGTAACGATCTTCGTATTCTTATCCGCATCTTCTACAAACAAAGAATAGGTGCATCCGTCAGAGCCATGTCCTATAACGGTCATCTTGCCCGGATACTTACCGGTTATTGCATCTTTCAGGAAATGTATTCCGTATACCGAACCATAAACGAAATTATTGAAAATAGTCTGGTTCTTGACATCCGCAAACTTAAGCGCACTGCAATTAGATTGCACAAACCGCATCATAAATACCTCCGGATACCCTTGTCCTCCTTCCGGAAGCCTCGACCCATAATGAGGATTAAACTGCATATTGCGGATGAATCCACCTTCGGCTCCGCCGCCAACCCAGATACCTGCCCTTAAAGGCACACCACCCAGATAATCGACATAGTGGCCACTGGTGTCATATGAAGCCAGGTCTATACCTTTGTCGCCTACTGCTATGGTTACATTGATTATATACACTTTGGGGCCTTGTCCCTGTATCAAAAATGGAGTCTTTCGCGGGTTTGATACACTGTAGCCATCAGAAGCGATATTGAGCTGTGCCAGCGTAATGCCCCTGATGCCGGCACCCGCTTCAAGTTGTATAAGTGAAGCACCTTTTTCTCCGGCAGCTCCGCCATCATAGTTGGTAAATATAGCAGTACCACCACTTTGCGTGTGATGTTGCACATCCCATGAGCCCCTCAATTCAACTCCCGAAGGAACTTTGATAGGATTGTCCACCAGATACCTTCCGGCAGGCAAGTAGAGCGTACCGCCACCAGCAGCTTTCACCGCATCAAGTGCAGATTGCAGTTCAGCCGATACATCTTTCACAGGACGGTTATTATTAAAGCCCGTTGCTCTTGCCAAATCTGCTTTCAATACTTTATCCGATGCCGGTCTCGGGTGCACATCTATATTTGTTTTTACGTTTTTAGGTATGGGTTCAAAAAAGTACTTCTTCCCCGTAATCACTTCTACTTTAGCCGAAGTGCTGTGATTATCAACTCTCAGATTGCATTTATAGCCCGAATTAACCGATTTCAGCGTATGCATATCCGCGCCGAGATATACATGTCCGGCATTCTTCTTGAAATCACATTGAGACAACAATGCATTGCCACTGTTCATCTTGAGGGCATAATCCCTGTATTCACTAAACGTACAGCTTTCAAACGACACGACTCCATCGCTGCCATCACTTACAACAGGTCCGTTGAAATCCACCCCATTGAATTGTACCGATGTGCTGAAATCTTTGTAAAAGTATACGGCATTGCCATCTTTGGCGGCTCCAAAAGAAGAATTGGATATAAGTATGCCATACGGATTGACATCTTCCACATACAATCCATTCCCGCAATTATCTACATGCACCTCATACAACTGAGCGTTCGGGGCATCGGCAAAACCGGGTTCACGCCCAATCCATACGCCTGTCTTGTAACCTGATACATGCAGATAAGAAACATACTCCCAGTCCGAACGGTGCATCTGGTATCCCGTGCCGTTCGCTTTTGTATAGGCTGTTACGTCAGCCAGAGAAGGTGCTCCCGGAAGACCGGATTTAGCCCAATACTCAGGACTTATCCTGACATTCTCAATACGCCCGATATCGGTACATACGTGCACTTCGATACCTTTGTTCAGGGCTGTGATATAACTATCCAGCACATAGTGCAACTCACTCGGCGCAGAATTAAAGCCGTTGTAAGAGTTGACGAGAGTGACATGCTCTATCGTAGCACAGTCTCCCTGGGTTTGGAACAACGTCCACGGATAGGGCTTCACATCATTGATGTCCTGCTCAGGATACCAGATGGAGAGATTAGTAACTCCGGTGCCTGCATTCATCTCGATGAACCGGTCAGCTATGCTCGTATAGGTCGTGCGAAGTGCATTGTCCGCCTGTCCGTCGTTCCACCAGCTTTCAACACTTCCGTCATAGTTCGGTGCATCTTTGCCGACACGTACTTCAAGAATGGTTCCGAGAACTTTTCCGTTATTGGCCTCCGGATTAGCCCAGTCGCCACGAAGTTGTACTCCGGGATGGAGGCGCAAAACGTATTCAAAGTGGAAGTCTTTCTTGCTTTCCGAACGGCCTTGGCGAACTCTGACATTCTTTGTACCGAGCTGCGTACTGCGGAATTCATAATTTCCGGCAGGTATATACACTACCCCGCCGCCGCTTTCATAAGCAGCGTCAATAGCCGCCTGGAAAGCAGCCCTGTTGTCAAATCCCGGTTCGGCCCTGGCACCGAAGGCAGGGTCGGTCACAACAAAGTCGGATATCGCCCAGTCTTTTGTCGGATAAGTGGTTTTGATACTCTGCTGAAGTACTTGCTGTTTTTGTGCTTGCGCACAGGCAATGTTCATAGGGAGCAACGCCAGCAGAATCAATATAGCCGCCGCCCCTAACTTAGAAGATGTTTTCATGAAAAGAGTATTTGATATAGTTACACAATATTTTCTTAGCCACTTCTGCAGGTCCCGACGAGTCATCCAGATTGTCTGCAATATCCAGTGAAGAGAAAATAATCTTTCCTTTTCCACAAGGAATGATTCCTACGGCTGTGCCTAACTCAAACGGAGTGCTCCGATAGGAACCAACTACCAATTCTTCTCCTTGCATACGGAAGCCAAACCTCTGGTCGCCATTCTTCACTACCGCCTGGTAAGGCCAGTTCAAGGCAACGTTCACCGGAAGCCCTGCAAACAAAGGATGCTCTTTCACAAAATGAATTCCGCCAATCCAGTTCTTTCCGACGTTATAATAACCGTTATATACAGTATTCGTATATTCTGCCACAGCCTTCATCCAGGTTTCGGTGGAGCCAAGCAAAATCAAAGTGGTACCCTCATTCTTCACCCGCTCAAATAACTTTTGCGGAGCAATGGCGGTTGCACTCGGCCGGGACCATTTCAATTGTATCTGACCGGACTGATGAGTCTGGCGATACACCACCCTCACCCTAACCGGCTTTCCGGCCTCCATAACCACAGGTCTGTCCTGCTTCATAGGAGAAGCATTATAATACTCATCAATCAGCTGTCTGTCGTCAACGTACATACGCACGCCACGATTGGTTTCAACACCCAGCAAATACTGTCCGGATTCAGGCGGATATAGTTCACCTTCCCATATTACCGAGAAAGGCTGATTGGCAGGAACAGATTCATCAGGCTGCGCACCGTCTACAAAAGTCCGGTTAAGCTCCGCATCCGGCTTAATGGAAGCTACAATATTCATATCTGGTTCACTATACCAGGTGGCTTTCAAAGTGGAATTTCCATTCTTATCCTTGAAAAAGTCTGATGGTATGACAACAGGTTCATCCAACGATGAACGGTTCACAACAAGCCAGTCCAATTTACCGGTTTCGGAAGTAAAGGCCGGAAGTTCTTTTCCGGTAGTCTCCTTATAGAAAGCGGCCACTTTATCATTCTCACTTCCATAATAAGCTCCATTGCCAGCCAGGTCATTTGCCTGCCAGCCTACAGCTACTACTTCATCGTGCCCCTGGGCGCATATCTGCTGATTATCAGCTTTTATATCAGCCAGTATGCGGTAAGTTCCTTCTTTACCATTTACGGGAACCTCCACATTCTCCAGCAAAAGCTGTCCAAACGTTTCACCGCCTTCGATGCTGACTGTTTCATTCCGGGTATAAACCACTTTTCCATCGGGAGCAATCACTTTTATCTCCAGAGTATGATTGCCTTTCAGGTTCTTCTCATTCACGATATAGAAATCTACGATTGCACTGCCCGGGAGTTTTACAACCTGATTGCGCGAAGCAACGGCTACATACAGCGGTTGGTTATAGTACGCCAATATAGAAGCATCCCCTTTGGGATTGCGGTAGATGTCTACAATGCCGGAATGATTGTCATAAGGCATCGCTTCCCAGCCATTCACCATGTAGGCATCACCCAGATTCTGCATTCGCATCCCCTCAATGCGCCTGCCCTGATGTTCGAATGACACATTAGCCATAGAACGTGTCAGATCATCAAGAGTACCGAAGTGGGACGCCAGCCCTTTCTTCTGGAAATAATCAGTGAAAGCCTTATACTGGCTTTTCCAGAAAAGGCCATCCCAGCCGGTCTTACCGGTACGTTCTACCTCATCATTTATCAACTGAATGCGGGGAGGAGTAGATATCGCTCCTTCTTCACCTCGCAGAAAGACTTCTGTTCGGTTGCCGGTATACATGATATTATCCTTCGGTCCTTTATAGTAATTTTCCACCCAAGTCTCCGGCCCTCCGGCACGATGATTATCGTGCCATCCTTTCCGGTACAACGTCGTGTCAAACGGCAACATGTGTGCTTTGGAATCCTCTTCTTTGTCTTCACTGCCTGCCCAACCGGACGTAAACGTCATAATTCTGCTGGGGTCTACAGCATGTGCCTCACGCATATCATTCATACGCTTAGCAACAAGCTCTTTATCCTGTGACAACCGGCCGCCAAATTCATTAATCAGATTAAAGATTACGAGACTCGGATGACTACGGTCACGGTGAACCATACGTTTCAGTTTCTCATTCACAATTGTACGGATAAACGGGTCATGATTGGCTGAATGGAATGAACCCGGTTCTTCATAATAGAGTAATCCCAACTCATCCGCTTTTTCAAGAACCACCGGACTACCTATGCAGCGATGAAAATTCAACATATTCAAGCCCAACTTCTTAGCCGTAAGAATCTGCTTTTCGGCCATCTCGGTCGTTGCTATCAATCCCGTAACCGGAAAGTATCCCCAACTGATTGCGCTTCTCAGCATCACGCGGCGACCATTCAGACGTAATACTGCATCCTTCCCTACGCCATCTACGGTAAACCAGCGGAAACCGAAGTTCTTCTGGTCCTGATCGAGTATCTTTTTACCCTTCTTTATCTGAATATTGCAGGTATACAACTCTGGGGTTGAGAGGTCCCATAGCTTGGCATCGGGGACATTTACAGGTATTGTCACCTCATGATTTCCCGAAGGAAAAGAAACTTTTTTCAGTGTTTGCCGGAACACAACTTTATCAGGATTCGCTTTTTCGCTCACTGTAAGTTCAACATCCTGCTTCACATCAGCAGGCGTTTCGTTAGTGAAAGAAACAATAGCATTTACTTTTGTCAACTCAGGAGTATTCTGCATATAAATATCAGAAATAAACACAGGGTTCACACTCTCCAGCCTGACCCTGCCGATAATTCCACTGAAACTTCTTGCAGGAGGAATATTATACTCGCCCCATTTCAGTATATCAAAATCCTGCCAATGGAAATTACCTCCGGGATTGGTGACACGTACTGCCAGTAATTGTTCTGTCCCCGGCTTGGCCTCATCGGTAATGTCTACCTGAAAAGGAGTTTCACCAATCAGGTCGTAAGCCATGAGTTTACCGTCAAGATAAACTTCTGCACGCATTCTGACTGATTCAAAGTAAATTATAAAGCGTTTATTCTTCTGGTCAGCAGGAATCTTAATCTTACGATACCACCAACTGACTCCCCGGAAATCTTCCGGACGGGGATTATCAGAACCGGTGAGATATTCTTCCACCGTACCCGGTACTCCGACAGAGACGGCATCAGGATTATTACTCAAAACCTGCCAGCCACCTGTGGGACGATTCACAGGCAGCAAAGACAAGTCAGTTATCTCGTGCGGAAGGTAAAGGCGATCGTTCTGCCAGTTCGCTTCCTTATCGAGCCATAGCGACCAGCCTCCTCCTGTCAACGGGAGGGTATATCTTCCTTCTCCGGCATTAACAGAAAGGACAAAAAGGAAAAAGAACATAAAAAGAAAATACTTCTTCATAAATATCAGTGTTAAAGGTTCAATCTATTACGAATCGTGCGGGATAAGTGATAAAACTACCTATAAGTAGTTACCCGATTACCTATAGGTAGTTTGCCAACTACTACGTAGTAGTCAGTAGATTACCTACAGGTAGTTAAGGATTGTTCAAATAGCGTTTAAATATCATTGCAAAATGCAGAGTTTCATTTCTTCAACGTAACTGTTAGTCTCTGTAGCGCTTTCTCATCCGAAGTTCCGCCATAGAGCAGTTCATACTTACCAGGAAGAACCTCCATGCGGTTTGTAGCCGGATTAAACCATTCAAATGTTGAGGCGGGCAATTCAAACAGAACATCTTCCGCCTGACCAGCTTCCAGAGAAATCCTGCGGAAAGCTCTCAATGTTTTAATCGGCCCATCCTTATCACCGGGATTACGCAGATAGACTTGCACAACTTCATCTCCCGACAGTTTACCGATGTTCTTCAACGGTATGGTTAAAGTCAACCCCTCACCTGCCCGAAGTATTTTCTTATCCGCCTTAGCCTTACCATAGTCAAAAGTGGTATAGCTCAATCCATGTCCAAAAGGAAACAGAGGTTTTCCCTTGAAATAGCGGTATGTACGGTTGCTCATATCATAGTCCTCAAAATCGGGTAGATCACTGCTCGATGCATAGAAAGTAAGCGGCAAGCGTCCGGCAGGATTATAATCACCAAACAGGACATCTGCAACGGCTGTTCCTCCCTGCTGACCGGGATACCATGCTTCAATAATCGCATCCAGGTTTTCCGCTTCCCAAGGTAATGCCAGCGTACTGCCGGAACATAAGACAAAAACAACCGGTTTACCTGTTTTTTTCAGAGCTTTCAGCATCTCTTCCTGCACCTGAGGCAGATCGATATTGGTGCGGTCACCTTTTCTAAACCCGGGAAGGTCCACCGGCATTTCTTCACCTTCCAGTGAAGAAGAAAGCCCTCCAACAAAGATAATCACATCAGCTTCAGCCGCTTTATCGGCCACTTCCTTATAATTTATTTCTTTCTTAATACCTATATCAAATTTCAATGAAGCTTCTCCGCCAGCCTGGAAATACTCTAATACAACCTTATAGGCTTTGCCTTTCACTGCATTCAGATTATACATTTTCTCTCTTGTAGCTCCATTATGCCACTCAGAATAAACCTCTTTTCCATCAATGAACAGCCGGGAACCATCATCCGCAGAAATAATGAAAGAGACTTCGCCGGACTCCTTCGGGGTATATACCGACTCAAAGCGCGCCGAGAAATCGTGCAAATTTACTCCCGGCATAAATACGGTGTTGCCCCCATTACCAAAGTTCAGCGGCTCACTAAAATGACCGACAGCCACCGCTTCACCTTCCAATTCCTTATTATTCCAGAAGGTTGCCTTAAAGCCTTTCTTCCCATCATACGAGCAACAGTCGAAGTAGCTAAAAACAGTCTGTGTATTTACAAAATCACAGCCTTTCTCATAATATACAGCTCCTTCGGGAAGTTTACTTCTAATGCCTTCAAGGATGGTGACAGACTTAGTAGGGAAACCATTATAGTTTGCCCAAAGCATCACGGAGTCATTGGCATTAGGACCCAGCACGGCAACTTTACGAACAGATTTACTCAACGGCAAGATATTATTCTTGTTAGTCAGTAATACCATACTCTTACGTGCCATCTCCAAAGCCTTGGCTACATGTTCCTTTGACTCTACCACCGAATATGGTATTTCAGACCACGAAACAAGTGTATTATCATCAAACATGCCCAACTGGAAACGAGCGCGCAATAAACGGAAAACCGATTCATTGATTTTGTCTTCTGATATCAGTCCTTTCCGTACCGCTTCATTTAAAGAAGAATAACTACCGCCACATTCCAGGTCTGTCCCTGAAACAACAGCGTCAGCCGAAGCTGCAGCAGCCGTAGGGTGGGTTTCATGATGATCAGGATAGTAGAAATCTCCGATAGCCCCACAATCTGAAACCACAATATCATCATATCCCCAGTCCTCGCGCAGGATACGAATCAACAATTGCTTGTTAGAACAACACGGTTCTCCTTCATAGCGGTTATAAGCACACATCACCTCTTTTACCTTCCCTTCCGTCACCAAAGTTTTAAAAGCGGGCAGGTAGGTTTCCCATAAATCGCGCTGGGAAATATTCTTGGCATCAAAACTATGCCTGTTCCATTCCGGGCCACTGTGCACGGCATAGTGCTTGGCGCAAGCATGTGTCTTGTCATATTTTCCGGTGCCATCCCCCTGCAAGCCTTTCACTACGGCCAATCCCATCAGAGATGTCAAATACGGGTCTTCACCATAAGTTTCCATGCCCCGTCCCCAACGCGGATCACGGTATATATTAATATTCGGAGTCCAAAACGTCAATCCCTTGTAACCATCCCGCTCACCCTTACGTTGAAAATCATGGTATTTGGCACGGGCTTCATCCGATACGATGCTGAAGGTTTCATGAACCGCCTGATTATCAAAAGTGGCGGCAAGTCCTATCGCCTGAGGAAAAACAGTTGCTTTTCCGGCGCGCGCCACTCCGTGCAGTGCTTCATTCCACCAGTCATATGCCGGTATTCCAAGGCGCTCAATGGCTGGCGAGCCATTTTTCATCTGGCTGATTTTCTCTTCCAGAGTCATACGTTTCAACAAGTCCCACGCCCGTTCGGAAGGTGATAAATCCGGGTTTCTGTAGGGTTCATTTTGTGCTGTAGCCACCAGGGCTACAGCACTCAAACAAAAGGATATCAGAATTTTCTTGACCATAGTATTTTGATTGTATCAGTAAAATCAGAATCGTATCAAACTATTCGTTGCTTGCTATTTCAATAATTCATTTATCATGTTCACTAACAGCTTTCCAGCTATCGGGTCGGTATCAGCTTTTTCCGTACACATGGTAGAAACTGTAGCCAATCCCTTTCCATCCTTTATCTGCAATAAGGTTAACCCCCGCATCGAATCGATTTTACGAATACGGTCTTCCGGCTTTCCACCATCGATATAGGCATGTATTTTCATCTGCCCTGCCAATTCTATCAGGTTTTCATTCCGGTTTACCTTCAGGGTAGCATTACAAGCCAAAGGAATTTCTCTCTTATTATTATTGAAATAACGCAGTTCCAATACATCAATACCATCAAACACCGGTGCATCATTGCGTTCCATATTCACGATATCACCCTCTGTCGGGATAATCCAACTCGTGATATGTTCCGGATAAATGGTCTTCGCAACTTCTTTACTATTCAGTAAAAGCAATTTTCCTCCCTTTGACTGATAAGAGCGAAGCATTTCTTTTTCTTCGTTCGTACACTCGGTCAATCCGGAAATAATGCAAAGGTTAGCTTTCAGTTTCGGGTTCATCATTTCTTTTATAGTAGAAACCGCCTGATAGTTTATATGAAGGAAATCAAATTTGTCTTTCATACCCTCTTTATCCAGAAGAAGCACTTTTTTACCTTCTGCTACTTGGTTGATGTTCCAGTCTTTACGGGCCAACAGCAAGTTATATTCATTTTCCGATACCGGTAAGCCATTCTCAGTCAACTTCAATACCAATTTAGCTTTCACCTTGTCGGCCGGCAAGTTAACCGGTAATTGGATATTCGGTTCAATATAGTAGCGTCCATAATGCTTCACAGCCGGGAGTTCCTCACTGCCCCAAACCAGTTTCTTTCCGGTTTCATCCTGTACTTCCCAACGCAATAAAGTAGGTTTCAGGGCTGTACCATCCTCGCGGTCATTTACTACATAAATACGTGTCGGCAGCTTATCTCCACCATAAAGATTACGTCCCCACAACTCGGCACTTACCAATACAGGTTGCAAAGCACGCTTCAAAGCGTAATACGTTGGATATGGCTCAATCTTCTGATAATCATAAACCTGACGGAACCAGGTGAGTAGGGCAAAATGCATGATACCCGATGCCTGATCGTTGGAACGGCGGAGCGCTTCAGCCAATTCTCCGGTAATGAACGCCTGCACGTTAAGGAATGACTTAGGATCTGAGAAGTCATAACATTCATAGCCTATCAGGGATTGAGGGTTCTGATGAATCAGCTGGTAAGAGCGGGTAGGATGTCCGGTTTCATTATTCGGGTATCCGGTTGACATCTCCTGGCTGATAAGCGGACGTTCGGGCATCTTAAACCTCTGCTGGAATTCTCCGTTGAAGAACCGGAAGAGTGAGAAATCATACCAGTTATAATACGCATGCATATCATCAATATCTCCATCATCTATGCTATCCATAAAGGCAGCACCATACTTTTCCTTTTTGCCCTTTGCCTGATAGTTGGAGTCGAAGCAAATGGGGCGTGTAGGATCAATGCGACGCATTTCTTTTACCACATCCGAAATCACACGGTATTTCTCCTTAGCACGTTCCAGGTCATTATCATTATCGTAGAACTTCATTTCATTATTCACCGTCCAGAAAAGCAGTGAAGGATGGTTACGATACTTTTTCAGCAAGGTGAGGAATTCTTCCTTCCACATCTCAATCAGTTTTGCATCAGGAAGCGGGGTGGAATGAATCATCAGCCAGGGCCAAGTACCTTCAAAGCTAACGCCAATACCATTTTTATCAGCAGCTCCCATCCAAAGTTTATTCCACGGAGTGGTGTGAGTACGGGTGACATCTATGTTACCAGCTTTCATCAACTGCATGAAAGTATTAGCCAGATTCAAGTCGTTCGGAGCAAGGGCAAACGGAATATGATTACCACCACGCAACCAGTAGCGATTACCGTTCAGGAAGAACAACCCTTCCTTCACCTCAAAAGTACGGAAACCGGAAGTTTCTGCCAGACAGTCTAATTCAACACCTTTGGCAGTAACCAGCCTAAAGCGGAAATCGTATAGATTGGGATGATGAGGTGTCCAGAGACGAGGTTTAAGTCCATTTACACTGTAAGTGAACATCTTTTCTTCATCAGCATTCAGCACCAGTTTTTGCAAAGAAAGACTGCTGTAAAGCACAGAACCGGTCTCTTTGTCCACAATGTCAGTATAGAGATCAAACTGATTCTTCTTACCGCTATGATTCTTTACCGTCAGGTCAAAAGTAGCTCCCTCCAGAGTAGGTTTAATAAAGACATCTTCCACCTTCACCGGGTTGGTGATAGTAAGTTTTACCGGCTGCCAGATACCTGCAGGCTCATCGCCATAAAATCCATGTGCTATATCTTTCAGGATATTGTTCTTCATAGCTACCTTTCCGCCTTCTTTTTCACTTTCGCGAACAGAAGAATAGAAGAAATCAATAGCTGCACTACCGTTTTCAGAAGCACTTCCATCCGCCTTACGGGTCACTTTCACTACTACCAGATTTTTGCCGGGTTTCAGTAACTTGCTTCCATCTACTTGTATTTCGCCATACATACCGATATGCGAACCTGCCAGCTCTCCATTAATATAAATCTCCGCAACTTTTGAAACAGCATCAAAAGTCAAAGTCACATTTTTACCTTCAATGCCAGCAGGTAGCTCTATCCACTGACGATACCAGGCAGCGTTCGTCTTTCTATAATCGAATGTATAGCCCTCGCAACGATCGGTTTCCTGCTGATAATAGGTATCCGAGACTCCTTTGGGCTGAGGGCCTGTAGGTGAGGGCATGGTTTCTCCATGTAACCAGATACGGATTGGGTTCCAGAAATTAGGCACAGACATTACATGCCAATTCTTATCGTCCGTAGCCGTGGATACAGCTTTCTCTTTATCGTCCAACTGATATCCGGGCATAAAGAGCCAATTACCATCCAATGAAATATCCGTGCGTCCTTCCTCCAGTTTATTCACTTTCACAGACGCATAATTTGCTCTTTCAAGCTGGCGCTTGCTTTCTTTTTCTTGTTGCGTTGCCACTTTGCGATATTCTGCAACTTTCACATTGTTCAATGCATTTTCTTCCAACGGAGTAACAACAAGGTCATCAAACTCTGTTTCAATCCAACCGCCTCCCAAAGTCACAGGACCGGAAGGCGCCAAATTGCTGTTTTTATCTGTGATATCCATCCGTGGTTCCTTCTCATCATTCAAGAAAACGCGAATACGGCTACCACAGATTTCTACTTTTAACTGATACCATTGACCCGGTACCGGATGAAATCCTAACGGACGAACACCCATAAATTCATCCGTACCCATATATCCCATGCGCATCAGGTATAAATCATCTTGCAATCCGCCTTTTATACCGACTACATAACGATCAAAACGATTATTGGCACGAAATCCTGCCCAGATTTGAACTTGTTCCGCTTCTTGGGGAGCGCGCGCTTTAAAGGACATGGTATAGTTCTTCCACTCAGGATTACCGAAACAAGCATAAGAACCTTTTGAACGGAACACCCCGTCTGCAATGCTGCATTCACCCCGTCCTACTGTTTTCAGTATTTCTCCCTGATCGGAGAAATTATTTTTCCATTCAGATTGCGCATATCCGGATAATGAAATCAAAAGGCATGCGGCAGTCCAAAAGACTGTATAGAAATTCTTCATGATATTAAAATATAATATTATTTTCTGCAAATGTAACCTCGACTCATTAACAGAAAGTGAAATAAATAATTAATTAGACATTAAAAAGCAATTAATCGTAGCTGGTACCATTACAATTCATCAAATAAACTTTTAAATTATGTTATGTTGCCATGATAATCAGCTTCGGGATAAGGTACATATTCCCTAATCAGATTTGTAACCGATAAATAGAACAAAATGAGCCGCTTCGTATCAGGTATATACCCTCCTCGTACCTGCTTCGTACCCGCTTCGCTATTTTTAGCTGTGTATAGAAGCGAAGGAAATACGAACTGGGTATATCACAAAAGAGCTTCTGACCAAAAGCAGTATTAAAATTTTGTTCAAAAAAGAAGGAGAGCACTTATTACGGAAACAAATACTCTCCTTACTTACCTACCTACTTATTTAATCAATTCAATTTCAGATCGATTTTCTTGATATCAGTAAAGTTATACTTCTTGTAAGTGTCATTACAGCACGCACCTACTCTTACCCAATAGGTATTGGAATATTTAATAGCAGCTTTAGAAGTTAACTCGATAGTTGTGCCCTCCTGATCATTAGTTATTTTCACAGAACCGGGAGTATAATTTCCGTCAGATTCTGTTCCACAATACTGCGTATGCGAAATATACAATTGTATGTTGTTTACATCAGGCATAACAATTCCTTCTTTTGCTATTCTCTTAAATTTCACTGCACATTTCAAAAAATTATCAGAAGTCAAGTAAGGTTCTGTAACCCATTCTACTTCCAGATAAGGAGTAACAGTAAAGTTACGTTCTGCCATTTTCCCGTTCTTCAGTTCCACCGTTTCTCCTTCTGCATCATAAGGATAAAATGCGCCTTCCAACGGAATCATACGGTAAGTACCTGCAAACAGTTTAGAATTGGAATATGAACCGTCCTGCC
This sequence comes from Bacteroides cellulosilyticus, assembly GCF_020091405.1. Lineage (NCBI taxonomy): Bacteria > Pseudomonadati > Bacteroidota > Bacteroidia > Bacteroidales > Bacteroidaceae > Bacteroides > Bacteroides cellulosilyticus. The sequence goes on along the minus strand of NZ_CP081903.1, from coordinate 2,719,587 downwards.
TCATATTGAGGTTCTGATTCGTCACAACAATCGATTCATCACCACCCGCATAACTCAATTCCGTAATCTGTATCTTCATACTTCCCTGTCCCATAGCTGTTTGCAGAGGTTTACCATTATGGTCTACGACCTGCCCGAAAACACCAGCTTCCGGTGCATCATAATTATCCTTTTCACACGATGAAAAGCCTAAAACTAATGCAGTAACTAACAGCAAATTAAATATCTTTTTCATACTATTTTCCTTTTTCTAATTAATACTGATTATTTTGCTCAAGTAACGGATTTACCTTACGTTCACCATCAGGAATCTTATCATAGTAATTTTTAGTAGCAAATGTCAATGAGTTATTAGCTCTTTCACAAACACGGGTGTCAAAAATATACTTACCCACCGGATTGCCAGCTTCATTTACTGTTGCTCCTTTGGCAAACAAGAATGGAGACAGCATTCTGCGGCGATATTGATAAATCTGTGAATCGAAAGTAAACCAACGACGCAGATCCCAATAAATTTTATGCTCGAAAGCCAATTCTTTATAACGTTCTACACGAATGATATGCATACCTTCATTCGGAGCAAATACAAACGAACGGATACCTTGTCCACGTTCAATACCATCACGTGATACATTGGATAATTCTGCAGGGCTGGTCAGCAACTCAGCACCAGCTCTTGAGCGTATCTTATTGATACATTCGTAAGCATCCTGTTGCAGATCTTTTTCATCGATACTAGTAACACCATTCTGGTAAAGTTCCAATGCAGCTTCGGCACGATTCAATAATATTTCGGCATAACGAATATCAATCCAAGATTGTGTGGAACTATGCAACTGTGTTTCGGCAATAGTCCAGTTCAAATTCAACCATTTAGCTCCATGAAAGCCTGTCAATGTATTACTCGTTCCACCATTAGCCGGACCATCCATTCCACTCTTATTAAGTTTCGCACCTGTAGAAGTCTCATAAGGCTTTTGTTCTTTTATATTCTCGGCTGTTGTCAAAACGTTATTCTTGAACCAATCATTACTTGTATAATTGGCGGTAGTCTGTCCATCATCCTTTATAAACTTGGCAATAGGTGTAGACGGATCAATTTCCTCCTTTATTATACCAAAACGAATATCCAGTTCAACTCCTTTATAAGTATGTCCAGGTAATAAGATAGAGCCCCTTAAACGAGGTTCTGCATTGTCTAATAAGTCTTTAACATCATTGTAAACAATATAATTACCATCGTCATCCGTTGTTTTCAAGTATCCTGTTGCAGGATCAATAGGCAGACCATCAAACAGTTCTACCCAATCCAATGTTACATTATAACGGTCACCATAAGTTGCTGTCATACGAGGCGGACAATATACAGCATCAAAACTATGAACAAAGTCATTTTTACTATACTGACGGATAAGAATAGATTCATCACTCTTATCAGCATTCGCAAATATCTCACGGAAGTTGGCTTCTTTATCAGAGTTACCTTCATATAATTTATAACCACCTTCTTCTACAATCTTGGATGCTTTATAAGCCTGCATAAAATAATCATTGGCTCTCCCTGCAGGAATACCAGTAAGCATCTTGCCACTTTCACTTCCTGAATAATTAAATGTTTGTCCATAACGGGCAACAGAGCCAGCATACAAAGCAACACGCGACTTGAAAGCTGCTGCTACATAAGTATTATTTGCACGACCTGCCACTTTGGTTTTACCTAAATTCTCAATGGCATAATCTAAATCTGAAAGAATAAAGTCTATACACTCTTCATGACTACTACGCGCTACCCACAATGCCTTCTCATCATCAGTCATTTCCTGTGGTGTTTCCAAAATAGGTACACCGCCATAGCGTTTTACCATCGCAAAATAAACATAAGCCCGAATAAACTTTGCTTCAGCAATCCATGATTCAGCACCTTTCAGCTTTCCCACATATGCAGGCAGATTAGCAATCAGATCATTAGCCTGGCGAATCGTTTTGTAACCCATACTCCAATATCCCTTTTGGGGAATATAAATACCTGTATTGTTACGATTTACAGTTTCACCCGTGCTGAGCATATCCCAAATAATGCAATTCCAGTTATAAAAACCATTGTAATCACCATCATTTGACATATTAAAATCTTCCATCGGCAACTGACTATACAAACCTGCCATATAGGCTGTAATACCACCTTCATTATATATATCTTCTCCCGACAGAATATTCTTAGGAGGAATATCCAAATCCTGGCATCCTACAAACAGACCTCCTATAGCAACACACATCAATATATTTCTTAGCTTTTTCATACGATAATCTCCTTTTACTTAAAATGTAACACTTGCACCAAAGTTATATGTTCTATTCAACGGATACATATATCCATAGAGTTCAGCCGGTCTTTCCGGATCGACACCTTTCACACCTGTTATAGTGAACAAGTTATATCCATTCATATAAATTCTCAAATTCTTTATACCTACGAATGACAAACAATTCTTTGGTAAAGTGTAACCTATTTCAGCCGTCTTCAAACGCAAATAAGTACCTTTCTGAATAGAGAATTCAGAATTAACATCCGGAGTTGTACCACCATATGAATAATATCCTGAAATCCATTGGCAAGAAGGATCGTAGGGATCTTGCTTTGTATCAACTGGACGCCATCTGTCCAAGAACATATCCAAAGCATTACCATTAAATTGCAAGGGGGCTGACAACTGTTCACCATAAGATACATAGGACATTGCAGCACCTTGGAAAGTCATATTAACATCAAAACCTTTCCATTGAGCAGAAAGAGTTAAACCAAAGTTCATCAACGGATAATTTTTCTTATCCTGGAAATTAGCAGCAGTAGAATTAGTAGTTGTAGCAATAGGATATCTATCCATATCATCAATTGTACCATCACCATTCCAGTCTTCATAAATATAATCACCAGGAAGAGTTGCATTACCAGCAAATATATGCGAGTTAGCAATTTGTTCCCATGAGGTATAGCGACCGTCTGCCCCATAACCAAACCAAATGTCATTATAACGATTAGTTAAGTTATTTCTCCAGTTATCATATGAGTTACCTGACGGGGTGCGTTCTTTGTAACGCCACATGGAACGAGTAATAGCAATGTTTCCAGAAACACTATAATTAACCTGCCCCACACGATTGCGATGTCTTAGTTCAACTTCAAAACCTTTTGTACGGTCACTCTCCAAATTCTCTTTAGGCATTGCAGCACCGAATGTTCCTGGAATAGTAGCAATACGATTAGCCATCAGGTTATCACGGTCACGCTGAAATAAATCAAAAGAAACACCTAATAGGCCATTCCACAAATCAGCATCAATTCCCACATTCAGAGTCTTAACAGTGTACCACGTAATATTAGGATTGGCTACCGCACGGAAACCTAATGAATTCATGAATGAGCCATTGAAAAAATATCCTTTCGGAGTTTTATTAAATTTATCACCACTGGTATTCGGGTAATCATATCCGGAAATAAATTGATAATCAGCAACAGAATCATCCCCCATCTTACCATAAGAACCGCGAAGTTTCAGGTTGTTAACAAACGGCAATTTATCTTTTATGAAAGTTTCTTCACTCATACGCCACCCCACAGAAGCACTGGGGAAAAAGCCCCAACGGCTATGTGACGGGAATTTGGAAGAACCGTCATAACGAAAGGCGAATTCTAACAAATAACGTCCTTTATAATCATAATTAAATCTACCAACCAACGCCTGAGAAGCACTTTCTGTCAATCCATTTGCATTAGCTGTACCAACTTGATTAGCTGAATTACCTGCAAATAAATAAGGCAAAGGAATAGAGAAATCACGAGCTGCACGAATGTTATCACCTACACTGTGTGCTTCTTCAAACAGCAACAATCCAGATACATTATGATTTGATGCAAAAGTATTCTCATAGCTTACAGAAGCTTGCCACAAAGTAGTCCATGAATTACCATAATAGCGTTCCAGATTAGTCGGTGACTGCATAGCATAAGCAGTATACGTATTAGTTGCTTCACTATAAGTATACTCATTATACTCTTTCTTATATATGGTATTATCAGCTATAGAAGTATCATAGCTGAACATGCCTTTCACCTTCAGACCTTTTACAAATGGCACAGCATATTCAAGTTCCATCGTAGACTGGAAGATTTTATTTGTTGTCTTATTATAACCGGAAACATCAGGATCTGTTGCTGCCAGAAGATTCAACTGGTCGGATGACATCTTTTGGAAATATTCCGGATTATCATTAGCATACAATTTCTCATTAGGACTTGCACGCCACAAAGCTTTATAAACCTCCCAAGTTGATAAGTACTGACGTTGTTTACTATCAATTATACCATTTATTTTAATTGAAGCCTTCAAATTCTTAGCTACTTCTGCATTCAAATTTGCACGAAGATTATAACGGTTATAATCCATTGCTTTTGACTTGAAGAAACCTTCCTGATCTGTATAACCGAAGTTTACATAATAATCAGTTTTTTCACTTCCACCACTCAATGAAACATTGTGTTGCTGCTGGGGAGCTGAATTACGAATTACCGCATCATACCAATCAGTAGATTTCAATGTTCCATTCAGATACTCTTCAATCTGCTCATCTGAATAAGTAAGCTGCGGATTTGTCAGATTACGCATTGACTTTTCATTAAATAGTCTCATACGGTCTACAGCACCTACAGGCTCCAACATTTCTGCCGGAGTTTGAATACCATAATACATATTGTATTCAATCTTTGGCTTATTCTTTTCACCTTTCTTTGTAGTAATCAAGACAACGCCATTAGCCGCACGTACACCATATATAGCAGCCGAAGCATCTTTCAAAACAGAAATTGATTCAATTTCATTCGGGTCCATACGTTGTAAATTGCCACGAGGAACACCATCAACTACGATTAGTGGAGAACCAAAACCACGGATATCAAACTGGTTAGTAAATTCACCCGGTTCAGATGTTTTTTGGATTACACGAACGCCAGGAACCTTACCAGTCAACATATTCTGAGCATTTTGACTTTTGGTAGCAACTAACTCTTCATTAGTAATAGCAGACACAGCACCCGTCAAATTCACTTTCTTCTGAGTACCATATCCTACTACCACTACTTCATCCAATTGTTCAGAGTCTTCCTTTAAAGTAATTTTATAGCTGGTTTTGTTATCCACTGCCACTTTTTTATTCACATAACCAATATAAGAAACTTCCAATGTTGTTCCTTGAGGAACCGTTAGAGTAAAATTTCCATCAATATCAGTTATAGTACCTAATGACTTATTTCCAACTACAGTCACATTAGCACCAATAATTGCTTCACCCAATTCGTCAACAACCTGCCCGGATATACTTCGGGAAGTTTGTGCACGCATCGGAGTAAGCACCATCAAGAACATCATTAGCACACACCAATAAGTGTATTTGCTAACTTTCACAAAATTAGATTTGTTTTTCATGTGTTTCATAATCTCACTTTTAAAATTGTTTTTCATAAAAAATAACGTATCCTTTAGATCAAATAAGTAGGAAGGATGTGTCTTTGGTTAACTTGTATCTTTCATATGCATTTCTTTTAAAGTTATGTATTCTTTCAATTTACTTATCTTTTTTAAATTGTTATCCTAAATATAATCTTGTATTTTATTCTTAAAAAAAGAACTTATTATCGAACCTATTATTATCGTTTTGATATGGCAAAATTACATGCCTAAGATTAAAAATTGAGTGATATCACGCTTATCTGGTGCTTAATTTTGAATTAAATTAAAAGATTAATCGCTTCTTTGTTAATACATAGAACGATTGGGGAACAAACTTATGATCCAACTTTATCCATTGGAGGAATTTATTCATTTTGGAGCGATTTTGAATTCAACATCTTCAGAACTCTACTCCTGCATCTTAAAGCAATCTTTACATCATTCAACCAGTCATATTGACCGACAGGATATGTATTCACCAATAAATTCATATCCTCCGAAACTTGTTCTATTTTTTTTAGTGATAAAAAAATACGTTCCTTCAAACCTTTAGGATGAAACTGCTTAGCTCTGACATAGATTCTGGAACCATAATATGCCGTGCATACAGCTTCATGCAAACATGCAGTCAAATAAGTACGATAAAACAGCTGGTATAAATCATTATATGTCGCAGATTCTAATAAAGGCTTTACCTTTTCTATTTCAGCGACTGCTTCGGAAGCTAGTTTAACTCCATACTGTTTTTCCGTTAGAATATAATTATAATATACACTATCCATTTTTTCATCAGGTTCTATCCATTGATTATCAAAAACGGTCTTCACTTCAACAGCTAACGGAGATGATAATGACTTAAAGTGTACAGGAGCAATATGATTTATAATATCTTTCCAATAATGAAATGTTTTATTTATATCATGCTTAACAAGAACCATAGGCGGATCAATCCATCTTCCAGACACATGCCTGCTATATCCCCATTTATTGTTTTCATAATTTAGAGAAGAATGATCTGTTAGATTTGTTCCTAAGGTATAAAAAACAGATGTAACTATATCATATGCATTTTGAAACGCTTTTCTAATGGGCAACAAAGCATCCTCACCATACCTCGACGTAATAAATTCATTATAGATTTGCATTGGAGATACAGTTTGTTCTTCCGTCATCCGCTTCAGTGCATACAACTGAATTTCATTAGCTGTTCCTACTATGCTGGTATCTCCATAACGATCCGTCCTTGCAACATATCCGGTAACATTGGGACAGTTAATATAACTACCCCATCTTTTCATTGTATATTCAGGCCATGTGTTAGCAACAACACCTTGCCCACTGTATTCATTACCAGAATCAAACTCTACAATTGTAGGTCTATTCATCTTTCTGATATAGGAGTTATCCGGATGTGTCAGAAAGAAATCATGAGGGGTTTCTTTCATCATTAAAATGACCTTATCACTCTTTATATGCTCTATACATCCAACAGTACTCTTATACTCTTCTTCCGAATAAGCAAAAGTACGAATACAGAGTTTCTTTCCTCTTTCACCAATAACGACATCGGAAATAGCATTTACAACAGCTGCCAGTTTTTCCTCAGGGGTTTTCATATTCATTGAGTACTGCTTTTCCGCATAAGCTCCAGTTTCAATAAATGTTAGCACAAGTCCATCTGCTTCAGGAGCCCTGTTGAGCATCCGGCGATAGTCATCTTTAAACCATTCCCAGAATTTAGGATTATCCAGATTTATTGTACCATTAGGTCCTGTTCTAAAACACGATGGATAATAATCCAGAGAATATAAGCTATGATCCCAAAGCAACACTTCATCAATACCTTCTAAATGTGCAAGACGAATGAGTTTATTAACCTGTTCACATACCTTTTCTTCTTTAATGGCCTTTAAATCATGGATGATCTCATGGGACAACTGAAGCTGATTGATATTATACTCTTTTGCTGTTTTTATTGTCCGGATAGCACGTTCCATATTGTCAGACAGAATAATCCATCCCCTAACACTTCCATCTGCAAAAATATTTGCAAAGAAAGATAAGAAAAAGAAACTAACTATTATCAATCTCCTGAGGCTCATTTCAATATAACTTTTATTTCTTTACCACTATATTTTATCCTCTTTATCACATCTTTACCTTTGAGTTTAATAATAAGGTCCCTGTCCTTTACAGCATAATCGCCAGTGCGTTCTCCAACTATAAATTCCTTTGTACGATCATTCCACTTAAACGGAATAGTACTATAATTGCCATTTTTATATTTCAACGTCTCACCATCATCTTCGTATAAATTGAAACTTGCGTTTTCCCCACCAAAGACATGAATCTCAAGCGGAACATCAACATTAATATTTTTCTCAACAGAAGTATAATAGGGGATGATAGAACCAGACTTCACAAACAAAGGCATTTTATCCAGAGGTGCTTCTGCAGTAATTGTAGTTCCTCCTTGGTAGATTGCACCGGTCCAGAAATCTACCCAAGTACATCCTTGTGGCAGATATACAGAGCGGGAAGTTGCTCCTGCCTCCAAAACGGGGCAAACCAGGAGAGCAGGTCCATACATAAACTGATCTTTACAGTCTAATACATTTTGATCATGAGCAAAATCAAAAGCCAGTAAGCGCATTGGTGTATAATGCTCGTGAGTAACTTTACCTGATAGGGTATAAATATAAGGCAAAAGCCGATATCGTAATTTTATAAGATCAGTACAGATACGTTGTACCTCTGGACCGTATGCCCATAACTCATTCGGTGCTTTCGTATCTCCCGGATAACGACGTCCATGGCAACGAAAAACGGGACAGAATGTTCCATACTGAAACCAACGTACAAACAACTCCTGATAATCTTTTTTAGAAGGGTCTCCTCCTGAATAACCACCAATGTCTGTAGTCCAATAGGGGATTCCTGTTGCTGTAAAGTTTAATCCTGCTGCTACCTGTGTTTGTAATTCGGCAAATGTCGTTGGAATATCACCAGACCATACAGCCGTTCCCCACTTTTGTTGAGAAGCCCACGCGCAACGGGTCAACATATAAGGACGGATACCGAGACGAGCTTTGGTTATTCCTTCATAAAAATGTGATGCATGAACCAAAGGGTATACATTTCGTACCTTCTGAGCTAGTCCGGCATAAGTATTAAGTGGCAAGTATGAGGCTACATGGTCAGGTTCCGGTCCATCTAAAAACCAGCCATCGATATTCAAGTCCACTAAAGAAGAAACCTTATCCCAATACATTTTGGCTGCATTCGGATTAAAAGTATCATATATATAGCCGTCAATAGCTTTGGCTCCTTCCAATATATACCCTTTTTGTGACATTTCATTATAATTAGGGATACCCGGTTTGAAGCAGGGCCACATTGTCAAAACTACCTTCATATCATAAACGTTATGGAGACTGTCCAACATTGAAGGAACATCAGGGAATAAAGTTTCATCAAACCTATGTGAACCTGTTCCGTACTTACCCCAATAATGATAATCTATAAAGATAGTACTTGCAGGAATATCCTCTTCCTTCATCTTTTTAGCTATCTCCATCACCTCTTTTTGCGTAGCATAACGGTTACGGCTTTGGTGATAACCTAAAGCCCAATCGGGCAACATTGGAGCCACTCCTGTCAAAGAACGATATGCAGCTACCAAATTATCCATTTTATCACCTACAAAAAGATAATAGTTAACGATCTTACCATAATCAGAGGCAAAACTCATACCAGTACTATTGTCTGTATAAATAGTCCGGGAAGGATTATCCCAAAACAATCCCCAACGGCCAGTAGAATAAATAACCGGTACCGCAGCTTGCGTATTAAACTGAACCAGTTCCCGCTTTGCATTCCGCAAGTTCATTAAGTTATCTCTGAACTGCCCCAAACCATATAAAGCTTCTTCATCCCGTAACTGGAACTTACAATATGCATTGACAGAATCTCCATATATATTCATTCTCGCCTTTTCCGGGAACTCTTTCAGTAAGATTTTTCCAGCCTCATCAAGCAGACTAATATACCCTTTATTCTTATTTACAGTAACAACTAAACGGGAAGAACGTAATACAATATCTTCCTGAGTATCCTCCACTTTAAACTCTGCCACTTTTGCCTGTTGCGTTACGGCAAAACTCTTATATTCTTTTATTTCATTCTCAGAGCCGAACATCACATGTACACTTCCTATATTATAAGGTTGCAAATACAAAGTTCCACCTGAAGTATGAATCCACAAAGCCTGCTGTTTCTTTTCCCAGGAAAGAACTGTTTGTGGTTGTCCTTCCTTGGCTACAACTTGTAAGACATTAGGATGTACTACATCCTGATAATTCTCACCCAAAGAGACATCGCTAAAAATCCCTTTGCTCCCTTTTTCTGCTATGATTCTAATGCGGTCAAAATCAAATTTACCCGATAAAGTATACTCGGCATTTTCCAAATCAGGAACAGAAGCTGCGGTAGGGCTATAAAAAACATATGCCTTATCAGCCTTTTCAGAAAAATCGATACGTACTACAACCAACTGAGGCTCCTGCGTCTGTTTGACTTCAACAAATAGTTTTTCACTATTACCTTTCTCAAATGAAAAGCCCAAACGCGAGTTTCCTTTTTCTTGCTTTATAGAGGTCATATCCCCTTTCCAGGAATCCTTTAAAAAAGGCTGTTTCTGGGCATATACAATAGAAACTGTACAAAACAAAAAGCTGATAATCAAAATTATATTTTTCATGATCGATTATTATTAATTACATTTACTTACAACTCCATTCTCTATAAGGGAAATATATCCCAGCAATGCCCCCCAATGATAGAACTTATCACTTCGCACAACATCATCACCTTCACCAGTGAGGGCATTGTAATTTTCAAAGACATATCCATGTGATAACCAGGATTTCAATAATAATTTTTGGGATTTTTCGGCAAAGGCATGTCTCACTTCCGGAAATTCATAGTTATTCAATCCTAAGTATACCAGAAAATTCAATGGAGCCCAAATGCGTCCCCGCCAATATTCATTATCTTTAAATGCAGGATCATTTTTAGGTACAGAAGGAATTACGTACTCCCCCCAGAACTCATCAGTGTTCAGTAAATGCTCTTTTATCATCCTCTCAGCCTGATTCTTTGTAGGTACTTTTGCCAGCAATAGATAAAAGCAAGTGGGTGAAGTGCGATAATTAAATTTCAGATCTCTGGTAGAACGATTATAGTAAAATCCAGTCTTATCATCCCACAACCCTGCTAAATTATTGCGATAATATTCCGCGCGTTTTCTAAGTTCAGTTACATCTTTTTTATACCCGAGTTCTTCCGCTATTAAAGCCAGATAGTCACAATCCATTACATACAAAGAAGACATGCCTACATCATGTTGTTCCAACAAATGTTTTTGCTTATTAAAAAGTACTCCATCATACATTGGAGAATTATCCAATCCTGATTCCAAAACAGCACCATAGTGACAATCCGTATCAAACTCAGACCTGAAATAAGTAACCTTTTCATAAGGATTACTACCTAAGCATAATAACCCTCCATCCTCTCTATTCCGGCTCCACCAGCGATTCCAAGTTAGTAATTCTTTATATAATAACTCCAAGAACCATTTTTCTTGATATTGTTTATATATTGTCCAGACAGCCAAAGAGCCAACAGGAGGCTGAGAACGATCTCTTGATTTAAAATTATTGCTATAAAAACAGTTAGGTACAAATCCACTCTCTGTTATCGCCTTAGTTATCTCTACAGCATTTGCATAGGCTAACTCTTTATTGCCAACAGAAAGCATCATCGATGCAAAATAGGTATCCCAACAGAACAGTGTGAAACCACCAAAATCTTCACTGGCAAACCATTCGGAACTCCAAATCCGACTTACAGGAGTAATCACCCTCCTAATGCCAGGATCATATATATTATCCCAAGCCAAAACACTCTGCATGGCATTATAGCAATCATAATTTTCACCAAATTGTTTCTGATTAGAATTAATAAAATCCCGGGCACGGTCATTAATGAAAGCAATTGCCTCATCCAATTCCATATTTTCTCCGCAACAGATAGCAACCGGAGTATCTAAAGACAGAATAAACTCCCTTCCTTTTTTTTCCAGAAGTTTACCTTCTATAGAAGTTTTTATTTCAACAACTTTATCACGTGATGCCAATGTAAATCCTAAACTATCCACGCTAAGTGTATTGCCCCGTTTCCAAAGACTTTCAGGGATAACCACCAATCGTCCTCCTTTCTTCGTCTCAGTCAGTGGTCTGATTAGAATTACGTTTTTAAGTCCCATAGCAGCACTTTCTACCTGCAACTTATATCCTCTCCAATCTATGGTCATTTGAGTATAAGCTCCATCAAATGAATGAGGTCCCGGCTGCAATAATGGCGCCCCTTTAACTCTATCTCCGATTCTGAATTTCTTTACACGACTTCCATCTGTATCCATCATATTCAGGTCGACAGCAAAACCATAAGGAAGAAATACATGAGTCAGCACACTACGGGTATCCCAGGTGTTCCAACCGGAAGCCAATCGTTTTTGCAAATTCTCATATAATTCTTCAGGAGTGTTACCTGAAATGGCCTTAATAGGATAGATAAACATACCTAATAAAAACAATCCTATCAACAAGTGCTTTTTCATAGTTTAAAGACTAAATTAGACATCAGTTTGACTTCTCTCATATGGAAGAGGAATACTTCCACGAATGCAAAATAAAAGCCTTAGTCTTAAAAAACAGAGCCATCCTTTATTAATTGGACATTAAAAAAGCGCTTAATTGTTATGATTAAGCGCTTTTTCTTATGTTTATAAATTATCATTTATATAAATTACATAAGGGGACCTTATATTCCTCTCCTAATGAATCTTTATACTCCTTACAGAAACGGTCATATACACTCTTTGCAATACCCTTTTTACCTTGTATAAAAAGAATAGAGCATTTAGCAGCCAAAGCTTCTTCATTCAGAGGATCATGCAAGAATAGGATATCAGCAATACGCAGTACTGTATCGTAATTATTACGTTGTACATCCAACAAATTCCTCAGCAAATCAATAGAAAGACTGGAATAAGAATCTTTAAATTCATCCAACCAATCAACAATGGTATTTGACAGCAACGGACCATACAATAAAATTTCCAATATCTGATTCAGAAGCTTATCATTCCCATGTTCACCATTTTCCTTAAATTGACGAATACAATCCAGCGCCATCCGATAATCACAAAATACTCCCTCATGCCATCTGATACACAGAAATCCCGCATCACTGACAACTTCCACATCACCTACTTTTTCTAACAATACACGCAACTTACGCAAAGTCACATTACGGTTATTACGAGCAGACTCCTCTTCTTTGTCCGACCACAGAATATCGGTAGCTTTTTTAGTCAAGATACCTTGCTTGTTCTTCTCTGTATAAAGCACCAGCAATATAAGCAAGCTTTTCAACCGTGGTGTAAAAGCTCCTGTTATGTCATTACCATCTTTATCACGAACATTAAATGTGCCCAACAAAGAGATTGCCGAACGACTGCGATCAAAATACTTTTCTGCCGCTGCAACCTCCTCTACCGTTTCATTAACAGGAAGAACCTCCACCTGAGTATTATCTTCTTTTGTATCTTCAAGTTCGACTTTCTTCCTGCTGTACTTTATCCGGTAAAAAAGGAATACTGATCCTCCCAATAACAGGATACCACATGAGCCCCATAACCACACCGTAGAAAAGTCCTTATTCGCCGTCTGCGCAATTTCATTATCATTCAACAAAGGAGTATTGATAGAATAAATAGCCACATCATGTGTACGGTCACTCAAAATTTTATCCATCACCAGATACAGTTTATGATGGGCAGGAGAGGAATAAAAGCTAAAATCACAATCCTGATGAACCAAATCATTACGAATAGGCTTCGATATCTCTACCCAAGCAGAATCATTCATGAAAACCTTCCAAAGGCTGCCTCCGTCTTTCAAACTAACAGCATAAAAAGAACTGTCCGAAGGTTCAAAGTACATGGAAGATGCCATCAACAACATATCTGTAGATTGTTTTTTCTTCCATACACTACGAGACTTTCCCGTTTTCAGATTAATGGCACACAACTCATAATAAAAATGAGCATTGAATTCTTGCTTTCCCTGTTTATTTCCACGACCACCAAAAATATACAGTTCATCGCCTACTATAGCTGCTGCAGATGAGTAACGAGGAGAAATAACAGGGGTATATGCAACTTCTTCAACCTGTTTCATACCCACTTTCAACCGATATAGGTTATTCCTATATTGGTAGAATCCATATCCTCCCCAAAAATAAAATGAAGAATCAGACGGACTAAACGTACGTGCATGGTTGTAGTAACGAGGCTCATCCAAATGTCTTTCATTCAGACTCCATTTCCCTTCATCGACAGACAAAGCTGAAACCAACTTTTCGTGTAAAGAATAAGACAATAACTGATTAGTCAGTGTATCATAAACCATGTGATCTGTATATTCCATAGCCGGATATCCCTCCACAATAGAGACCTCGTTCCGGTCACCGGAAATACCATTTAATATTTCTATTTTATTTTGTCGCACAAGATAGAATAAGGCATCACGGGCATTAAAAGCGACATCCAAACGACCTGATGTTTTCTCTGTATATATTTTCCGCCATTCAATATGATTATCAATGAGCCATGAAGGATAAGAAGCTAATGCCACAGCCCCTTCAACTTCATCAAGACAAACATCGCCATTATGCTTCCACAACTTCCAATATCTTATCAGTTCCCCATCCCGGATAATCTTTATATCCCTAATATTCATAGGAACTACATCTGCCGAGAAATATGGAGATTTTCCAAACGAAACTGTAATATCTTTGGTACCACGCAATGGCACTACCATCGTAGTGTCCCTACTATCATATTTCAAATCAATTTGATTCTCCTTTATATTAAGGTGTAAAGACACAGGAACCCATTTACCTTTTTCAATATTGGTATTAATAGCAAACATTCCCTCATTGAAAACGAGAGCTGGAAAATTCCTGTTATTATCACCTGCAGCAAAAACAAAATGAAGAAATTGATTTTCATTCGTACATAAATGAAGAATAGCCCCGAAATCAGGCTCATTACGAACCCACATTTGAAAATCAATAATAAACTCCTTCTCCACATAAAAAGGAGAGTTCCCATCAAGAGACAAAGAGGTGCGTTCATTGCCTGGCACAGAATGAGATTTGAAATGAAGGCCATAATCTGTAGAAGCCAACACCTTCATATTTCCCAATGAGAAGAAACATAATATCCAAATTAGCAATTTACTTTTCATAGTATCTCGTTAAAGAACACTCTGCAAAGGTATAAAAAAATCCCCCATAACAAATAAAGGACACGAGAATTTGGAATCTGAATTCAATTAAACCGATATTATGCGCAAATTAATAACAAATTAATCAGAGAAGTAATATCTCTGGTTTACTTTTGTTGCAAAGGACAAAAAGCTTGTTCTATCATCAAATTAAAACAGTATTATGGAAAAACTTTTTTTTAGTCACATGAAAGTAAAATCGTTGATTACTTTTTTACTATTAACACACTTTTTATCTGTCTCCACATTCGTAGAAGCCAAAGTACAATTACCCTCCGTACTTAGTAGCAACATGGTATTGCAACAACAAGCAAATATAAAGCTATGGGGAAAAGCCAAAGAAAACTCGTCTGTTACCATAAAAACATCATGGGATAACAGAACCTATAAAACAACTGCAGACAAGCAAGGAAAATGGTTATTAAATGTCTCCACACCAACAGCCGGAGGCCCCTATGAAATTACATTCAGCGATGGAGAGGCTTTAACATTGAAAAATATATTAATAGGTGAAGTCTGGTTCTGCTCCGGACAATCGAACATGGAAATGCCCATGAGTGGTTTCGACCGCCAACCCACTCAGGGCACAAACGATATCATAGCCAAAGCGAAAGCCTCTACCCCAATCCGCATCTACAACACCGATTCCAAAGATGGAAGATGGGTACGGCAATATAGCAAAACCCCACAGGAAGATTGTAAAGGTGAGTGGTTAGAGAATACTCCAGTCAACGTATCCCACACAAGTGCAACAGCCTACTTTTTCGCCCGATATATTCAGGAAGTACTGGAAGTACCAGTCGGTATTATTGTATCTTCTCTTGGAGGATCAAAAGTAGAAGCATGGATGAGCCGGGAAGCCATAAGCCCATTTAAAAGTATTGATTTAGCCATACTCGACAATGATGAACCTGTAAAAAACATCACAGATACTCCATGTGTACTCTATAATGGGAAAATAGCTCCTTTCACGAATTTCACCATTAAAGGCTTCCTTTGGTATCAAGGCGAAAGTAATCGTGACAATGCTAATTTATACCAAAGTCTGATGCCTGCTTTTGTCAAAGACTTACGCAGTAAATGGAATATAGGAGAACTCCCTTTTTACTTCGTAGAGATTGCCCCCTTTAATTATGAAGGGGCCGATGGCACCTCAGCCGCCCGCATGCGTGAAGTCCAACAACAAAATATGAAGGATATTCCTAATAGTGGAATGGTTACCACTCTGGATATAGGTCATCCGGTCTTTATCCATCCTACAGATAAAGAAACGGTAGGTAATCGCCTTGCTCTTTGGGCACTTGCCCAAACTTATGGACGAAAAGGATTCGGTTACGCCACTCCTGTTTATAAATCCATGGAAATATCAGGTAACAAAATATACATCAATGTGGACAACGCACAGCGTGGTCTTTGTCCTATGTGGACCCCACTCGAAGGATTTGAAATTGCCGGTGAAGACAAAGTTTTCTACCCGGCCCATGCTGAAATAGAAACCAAAACTACCCGTCTTGCCGTATCATGCGATAAAGTACAGCATCCGGTAGCCGTCCGATATGCTTATAAGAATTATACCCAAGCAAGCGTATTCAACATCTATGGTATCCCCGTAGCTCCCTTCAGAACAGACAATTGGTAGAACACTGATTAACAAAACAAAAGGAATGAACATGAGAAAAAGAATACTCTTATTAATATGCATACTGTGTACCTTAGTACACAGTATAGCAGCCCAACCGGAAAAGAGTTCTAACCCAGAGTTTCTAACCAAGGCTTTCGTGCATCCGGGCATGGCTCAAAGCAAACAGGACCTCGACTATATGCGCGAAATGGTAGTAAAAGGCATACAACCCTGGAAAACCGCTTTTGAGAATTTAAAGAAAAACACTTCTTTAGATTTTATCCCCAAACCATTTGCTGAAATATCAGTAGGTCCCTATGGAACAAACAGCATAGGCGGACGTGAGTTTTCCGAAAGTGCAGAAACAGCCTATAACCATGCATTAATGTGGTATATAACCCAAGACAAAGCCTATGCGCATAAAGCCATTGAAATCCTGAATGCGTGGAGTTATGTTCTCCGGGGATTCGATGCAAACAATGCCAAGCTGAATGTAGGTTTATTCGGATATTACTACCTCAATGCTGCTGAAATTCTGAAACATACCGATTCCGGCTGGGCGCCCAAAGACCTGCAACAATTCACGCAAATGGTCCTTACAGTCCTTTATCCCACTATTAAAGGCTTCTTTACCGAAGCTAACGGTAACTGGGATGCATCCATGATTAGTACCATCATGTGTATCGGCATTTTTACTGATAATCACGAAATTTTCAACCGGGCAGTAGAAAGATTCTACCGGGGAGAAGGTAACTCCGGCATCACCCGTTATCTCTATCCGGGTGGACAATGCCAAGAGACAACTCGCGACTGGGGACATGTACAATTAGGTATAGGTGAATTTGCCAAAGCAGCACAAACCGCCGACACGCAGGGATTAGATTTTTATAGTGTAGCTGATGACAGGCTGGCACAAGGTTTCGAATATACAGCACGTTTCATGTTAGGAGAACATATTGATTTATTCGGAGTCTTTACAGACAGAGATAACGACAAATTCAGAGATATCTATGAATCCATATACCAGCATTACAAAAATACCAAAGGCCTATTACTGCCATATACCGAGAAAGCAATAAAACAACATACACGCCCGAAGTCATCAGTAGGTTTTCTGACGGCTGCCAAAGCTCCGCTTCCCAATGCTCCGGCAAAAACATCTCTTTATACAGGTTTCGATAAATTCCTGAAACCAACAGTAATCGGAGCTTTAAAAGGCAAATCAAAAAAACTTCCTGCCAACAGTATTTTTGTAAAACCGGGAGAGTCCATACAAGAAGCCATAGACTCCAATCAAAAGAGTGGCAAATGGATTATTTTGGAAGCAGGAGTACATACATTGAAAGCTCCTCTAAAGATATATAGTGGCACCCTCCTTGCTGGTCAGGGACGCGAAACTATAATCTTTCCGGCTCCACAAACAGAAACTGCAATCATTAATGGAGAAAATATTCTCTCTGACGTCACTATTCGCAATCTTCTGATAGAAGGTGCCACTAAAGTAACCGAAAATGCCGATCCTAATCACGACCGTCGTAGCCGCTCATATATGAACGCTCCCAGCCGGGAAGGCGTCATTTTCAAATCAAAAGAGAAAGATGGCATACAGAACATTACATTTGACAATATTACCATACAGAATTTCACCAAAAACGGTGTAGCCATAGTTGGTGGAAAGAATATTCGTATTAACCAATGTGATTTCAGTGATAATGGTGCCAGCGTAGTGCCAGGTGCCGGTTTCCATCATAATCTTCATTTGTCATACATCACAAATTGTGATATAACAAGTAGTCGTTTCGATACCTCCCCCTACGGAAACGGTATAAATGCTACTTTCTGCCAGAATGTGAAAGTTATCAACTCAGAGATGGCCCGTAACGGACTCTCAGGCATACGATGTGCAGAAAGTAACCGGATAAGCATCAACAATAGTCTTGCTGAAGGTAACAATGAGCACGGAATATTCATTGAGAAGCAAATGAACCCTTGTAAAG
Organism: Bacteroides cellulosilyticus; assembly: GCF_020091405.1. NCBI lineage: Bacteria > Pseudomonadati > Bacteroidota > Bacteroidia > Bacteroidales > Bacteroidaceae > Bacteroides > Bacteroides cellulosilyticus. The sequence goes on along the minus strand of NZ_CP081903.1, from coordinate 2,701,049 downwards.
ACATTACAATCCATCAGAACACCGTACAAAATAACAGATATCGCGGTATTGATGCCCAAACAGCCATCCAACTAAATATCAAAGATAACAGAAGCCTTCATAACGGTAGAGAATAGTGAATAAACAACAATCCAGTGCATGCCAATAATACGCATGCCACTGGATTGTAACACTGAACTTATCGAAAAAGACCCTATTAAAAACTATACCTTTCTAATCATTACCTATACATCATTTAGCTTCAGGATTAATATACATCACTTTCAAAGAAGAAAGGAATTCATTTCTATTATCACATCTGAAGTTACCTGTGAATTCATTCTTATCTCTTTGTCCTATTTTTATGCTTATCTTATTCCAACCTTGCAACAAGGGCAGTTCTTTATAAGTAGCCTCATGCCTGTTTTGTGAAGCAGCAGCATACGCTTTGTCATTAATAGCGAGCTGGCATTCTCTTGCTTTCACAACCAAAGTCAGTTTCGGCATATTCGGTTCAATCAACAAGTCATCCAAAGGACGTGGACTAAATACATAGATATCCAAAGTCCATCCATCCGACATTTTCACTAACTTATCTTTTACAGCAGTCGGGAACATTAACTGGTTATCACGCAAAAAGAAAACTTCATTTGATTTCACCTCAATCTCATTACGGTCAATTCCGGCATTCTTCAAAATAACTCCCAATGTATTGTATCCCTTTTCTGAATTAGTAAACTCTTTCAGCGTGCTGATGTAAAAACAAGAAGCTCCATCCTGATATTTCACAAATACAGGAGTAGCAGCTGTACATTCGTACTCACTCCGTACCGTACTGGCCGTTTTCAGCTCCTCCGGACGTTTATTCCAAGCTCTCCAATCAGTCTTACATGCATTCAGCAATACATCTCCTTCTTCCACTAAAGCGCCTGTCAGCGAGTATTCCGAGGCATCAGCTCTTTGAAGTTCACAGAAATAGAAATCTGAATTGTTCAAACCACGTATCCATGATTTCTGAACCGGCAGGAAAGAAGAACGTTTAAGATTATCCAAAGCCACCGGAAGAGGCAGAATCTCATTGTACACATTCACAGTCTGAGGTGTCAATCCCCAAATCCAGACATCAGCACCTTTAGCTATATTAGCCAACATACTCTTCTTTTCAGCAGCAGACAAAACATAAGTACCGTCCACAATATAAAGCATCCGTGCAGGAGCAGTTACTTTAGTCGCAAATTTCACACCTTGCGCATCCAGAATATTCCTCAGCTTACTGTCATCTCCTCCAATGAAAATGACTTCTTTATATTTCTCTGCCGGAGTAGCGGCTGGCGCTTCATATTGTTTCTTGTCGATATTGGCATAAGCAGACCAACCAGGATGTCCCGGTGCATTGGCTGCACGCATAGCATTATACATAGGCCACGGATCATACAAAGGCAGACTTGGATCATATCCAGGATTGAATGTAGTGCAATAGGGGCCTACACGTTCCGGTTGTACCCCCGGAACACCTTCTTTATATTCTGTGAAGAAGATACCATCCTTATTTATATCCGGTTGCGTAGTCATATCCTTTTTACCCAATGGCAGTGGTTTCAAGGAATACCATGCCATATTGAAAACCGTACTATAAGAAGCGCCCATATTACGTTGGTTAGCAAGCAGATGATAGCATTCATTAGCTAGTCCTTCCATACGTCCCAACTGCGATTCATAAGCTCTTTCACCATTATATTTGGCAACCTGCTCGGGAGTACCGTAGTAAGCCATACTATGTTCGCCAATTCCCCAAGGCTTACCAATTTCAACCCAATGTTTCATTGAGCCCATATCGCCATAGTGACCTACTGTAACCGGCAATATACCATCTCCATCATCTTCTCCATCGGCAGAAATCCACGGGCGGGTCGGGTCATTAGCACGAACAATATCCCTCCAGTCTTCCCAGGCTTTCTTCTGCTGAGGCATAAGCTCAGGCCGGTTGTAAACATGCAGAATCACCGGTTTATTCTCATTACTGATACTCCAGCCAAAAACAGAAGCATGATTGCGGTCTCTGAGTACAAAACGTCTCAAGTGTTCTTTAGATGCCTCCCAAAAGAGTTCGGAATCCAGTTTCGGACCACCATCACTCGCCCAGTTAGCTGTTTCATTCAACACACAGATACCCATTTCGTCAGCTACATCCATATAGAAACGAGGATATATCTGTGCATGAGGACGGACTGCATTGGCATTCATACCTTTAATGGCAGTAAACCATGCCCACGCATATCTACGTGTCATTTGCGGAATACCCATAAAGTGCCAGGAATCACCTCTCAACTGATAAGGTTTACCATTCAGGTACTGTGTGGTACCTTGCAATGTCCATTCACGCCATCCGAAACGCTCATATTTCATATCAAGGGTTTCTTTCTTAGCCTGCAATGAAAGCAATACGGCATAAAGATTCGGTTGTTCAGGAGTCCAGTAATTCAACTCACCGGATACCGGAACCTGCAACACAACTTTTGTTGAAGCATTGGCAGGGATACTAACTTTAACAGGGGCCACTTTCAAAGCTTCCTGTCCAAGTTTCCATGCAGGTACAGGAGCAGAATTAACATCTGTCCCAGCCAGGTTTACCCATTCATTAATCTTACCTTGAAGTTGCAGATCAGCTTTTTTTTCCGTATTATTCTGTACAGTCACTTCCAGTTCAAGCATATTTTGAGAAACCAACGGTTTCACATATACATCTTCCACATGCACTTTGGGCAATGCCAGCAAATATACATCCTGCCAGATACCGGCAATATGATATCCCCACATAGAACCGGCAGGAACAATGCGGCGACCAATCGTAGAATTGTTTTCAAACAAAGACTGACTGCGAACGCCTACCCATACTTCAGCTGTCTCACCTGCATTCACTTTATCCGTAATATCCACACTGAACGGAAGGAAAATATCAAAATTTTCTCCCACCTTCTCCTTATTAATATAAACTTCAGTATAGCCGGATACAGCCTCAAAATAAAGTTTTATCTGTTGACCATCCCAGTCAGCAGGAATCGTTATCATTTTCTTCATCCATGCCATTTTCACTTGCTCCCATTCTTTCGGATAAGACGGGTAATTGCGATGATCGGGACCTTCCACATCTCGGTTGGCAAAGGAATTAATATTCCAGGGAGAAGGTATTTTTATACGGGTTTTGCTCCAAGCCCCTTCTTTAGGCAACGACAGTTCCGGTGCAACTCCTTTACCTTGCACGTAGCTACTCGGCAAAGCCACAGGTTGGAAGTCCCAGTAACCATTCAGGCAAACTTCTTTCCTATACTCCTTTTCTGTCCTATTTACAAGACCCTCACTTGGTGCAAACGGGAAATTATACACCAATTTACCATCGCTTGATGTGGTTTGCCCCACTGCCTTTCCCGGTAGCAAGAACAAAGCCGTCAGCAAGCTTAATAAAATTGCATTTCGTTTCATTTAAGAATACTATTAATTAGGTATTAGACATATTTGTTTTCCTGTTTGCAAAGTAAACGGAGCAGCATTAAAAAGTTAGCCGAAACAATATTAATATTGAATTAAAAATACATTAATTTCCCATATTTCAGCACTTTTCGATTAATACATGATTTTTTCTGTAATCTTTGTACCTTTGCCATATGTACTAATACAATAGCTATGGACAAATTTAACATAAAAGATAGTCACCCCAATATTTCCAGGCTCGAAAAATTATTTCTGGAAGAAGGGGTATTTACTAAATTCAAGAAGAATGAATATCTGGTACGGCAAAATGAAAAAACAAATCAGATAGGTTTTATCAAGTCCGGCATGTTCCGCTTATCACATATAGATGCAGACGCCAATGAATGGATTGTCGGTTACAGCTTCGTAAACGATTTCGTCTGTGACTACCCCTCTTTTATAAAACAGGCAACTTCTACGGTCAATATACAGGCTACTACCGAATGTGAAGTTTATCTTCTTAGCTTAAACCGGCTTAATCAATTCTGGGAAACAGACATGGATACCCAACGACTAGGCAGGCAGATAGCCGAAGCCATGTTTGCCGAGATATACCAACGCTTATTAGGCTTCTATTGCGATAGTCCCGAACAACGTTACCAGTCATTAATGAAACGATGTCCCGATTTACAAGAAAAACTTTCTTTAAAAGAAATAGCCCAGTTTCTCGGCATTACCCCCGAAACCCTCAGCAGAATACGAAAAAAACAACTGTATACTTAAAAGTCTTGACTTTGGTCAAGGCTTTTATCTTTTATATAGCCTAATATTGCTGCCATAAACATTAATCATAAAAATATGACCACTTATACTCATTTCGGGAAACAAGCAGATGTATTTAAACATCTGGTACTCTGTGAGATTCTTCAAATCGAAAAACCACAAATGTACGTAGAGACAAATTCGGCATCTGCCATTTATCAAATGTCACATACTGTGGAACAACAATATGGTATTTATCATTTTCTGGAAAAAGCCAATAATGAAAAGTTTCTTAGAGATTCTATTTATTATAAGCTGGAAAGTATAGAAACGGAAAAAGGAAATTATTTAGGATCTCCGGCTTTAGCTATGAATATACTAGAAAAACGAGCATCCCAATATATCTTCTTTGATATTGAAAAGGATGCTTTAGAAAACATAGAACTTTACGCCAGACAAATAGAGTTAGAAACACATATTCAAACATATCATGCAGATTCTCTCGAAGGAGTTATAAAACTGCTACCCACGCTTTCCAATTCTTCTTTTCTTCATATTGATCCTTATGAAATCGACAAAAAAGGAATATCGGGAATAAGTTACTTAGATATATTAATAAAAGCCACCCAGGCAGGCATAAAGTGCTTGTTGTGGTATGGTTTTATGACTGAAGATGACAAAAGGCACATCAACCAATATATCATAAACAGACTCAAAGAAGAAGATATTGAAGAATATACTTGCGTTGAGCTAATAATGAATTCAATAAGGAAAGATACGATTATCTGTAATCCGGGAATATTAGGTAGTGGCATCTTAGCTACAAATTTATCTCAAGAATCCAATACCACGATTTTGGAATATAGCAATATGTTAGTCTGCATCTACAGCAACATTAAATATAAGGATTACGATGGAGGATTGTATAGAGACAGGATAAAGTAAACATATCAACATAAAAAAAGGCTATCTATCCCAGACAGCCAATCTTTTGTTAACCTTAAATCTAATACTATGAAAAACACATTGCAAAGATACGGACTTTGAGGATATCTCCAAATTTTCAGATCCAGACAGGAGCATTTATAACATGGTTTAATAGAATAAAGGAGGTTGTTAACTATTCAGATTCGTTATGTTAACGATTAACACAATTCAGATAATATGTTAAAGAAGGGATTTAATAGTGCTTTTTACTTCCCAAGAATCATTGCTCTTTTTCACCTTCAGCCTCCAAATCTTTGATTTCTCTGTTTAGAAAGACGGATAAGATAGTTCTCAGAACGACTATACCACCCAAAATTGCCAGTTCATTCAAAGTTGGTTCCAGTACGGTCTTTAAGATATCTGATGCGATAAGAAATTCAAGTCCAAGTAGCAAATAAGTTCCGAAAGTAGCCCGTAACTTCCGGATATTGGTAGTTGAGTACTTGCCCGTGAATCTTTTGAACTCATTGACCAGAAAAGAAATTATCCCAATTAATGCCCCATAAGTGACGATGAGAAGACTTGTCACACTGATTATAGTGGCTAATGCATTTAAGAAAGTAGTAAGCATGTCGATTGAAGTTTATTAATATAACATCGTAAAAAGCTTTAATGTTTGAATTTCAAGGTAAAATACACTCCACTTACAAATTTATTTCTTGTTTTCCTTGCATGTTTCCGATCGGTAACACATCTTTGTTCCCGATTAGTAACATGCCATTATTATGAAAACAAAGACTACCCCTACCGAAAGAGACAGAGAAACCACAGAAAGACGCTTGCTGGACACCATCGGGCAAATGATAACTGAAAGCGGCTTCGAGAAGATAGGAATCAATGCGGTTGCCAGTCAATCCGGTGTATCCAAAATATTAATATACCGTTATTTCGGTTCGGTAGAAGGGCTTATGGCTGCTTATATCCGGCAACACGATTTCTGGATAAACTTTCCACAGGAACTCCCTGACCGTAACCAGTTACCGGCATTTCTTAAAAATATGTTTAAGGAACAGATTGAACAACTGCGCAGCAACCCAACTTTAAAAAGGCTTTACCGATGGGAATTATCTTCCGACAATGCAATAGTAATGACATTAAAGGAACAACGAGAGAAAGCCGGCATGCAACGCCTGACAAAGATAAGCGAACTGACAGGCTATTCACTGGAGGAACTTGCACCATTAGCCACCATCCTGACAGCATCTATCACCTACCTCGTAATGCTGGAAGAGTTCTGTCCGGTTTATAACGGGATACCTTTAAACAAAGATGCAGGTTGGAAGCAGATTATTGAGGGAATAAACACTCTTATAGATAAGCTTCTTCGGATGTGACTTACCCAATAAGGGATCAGCATCCGGATATTTTATGGCCCCAGTGTTCCCACTCGGTAACAAAGTAAATATAGTAACAATTAAATGAATTAAAGAATGAAGAAAATGATTATGACATGGTTGTGTGTATCGCTATTCAGCTTCTGTTCCTGCCAGAAGGACCTGATTGAGTATGAAGCAGGAGATATAAAAGTGTGTATAGAAGAAGGCGATGAATGGCTACATGACTTTCCGCTATTCTTAGGAATCAAAAAGAAAAACCCACCTCAGATTGTAATCTGGATGGAAGATATGAATGGTAATTATTTATCAACTCTTTATGCCAGTCATAAAATTGCCACGCAGTCCTGGCAAAGTGCGGGAGGTAATCGGAGAAAAGAGGCACTTCCACATTGGTGTTATTCACGCGGGGTGAAGTATGAAGACGGGCTCTATCTACCCACTCAAAAAGAACCTCTCACAGATGGCATTTCAGGCGCGACTCCCCGCAGCAGCTTTGATGTAAAACTACACCTGACAGACAAACTGAAGCAATTCAGAATTAAAGTAGAAATCAATCATTCAACTGATTTCAATGATTACTACCCCAAATCGGCTCAAGAAGGTGATGCAAATTACTCCGGTGGTAAGGAAGGTAGCGGACAACCCGCAGTAGTCTACTCCGCAGACATAGATCTGGCATCCGGACAAAAATCATTCGAAGCAACTTTGCTTGGGCATAGCAGTCCTGACGGAAGTTCCGGTGAAATAAATGCCGATCTGTCTACCCTGACTACAGCCCTTTATATCGTAGAACGAATAACTGTAAATGTACAATGAAAAAAACAATTCTTATATTCATATCCATCCTGTTGGTATCGACAGCGCATGGTCAGATATCAGACCGTCTCACCTATATTACAACACTCGGAACAGGCATCCCGATAAATGAGCCTTCTTCTACTCCATTCACATGGCAAATAGCAGGGCATTATAAAGTAACGGAACGCTTTTCTGCCGGAATTGGCACAGGATTGTCTTTTTATGAAAAAGCACTGATACCAGTCTTTACAGATATCAGATATCAACTGACAGTACCTGGCAAATGGATTCCTTACCTGCAATGCAGTATCGGATATTCATTTGCCCCTGACAAGCATACGAATGGAGGATATTTTTTTAATCCATCAGCCGGTATGCAATATGCAATACATGGCAAAGTAAAATTATTGTTGGGCATCGGATATGAGATACAAAATCTGGAACGCCTGAAGAAATACGAGAATAATAATTATACGGCAGAATTCCATGAAAAGCTACACCATAACTCCATTTCAGTTAAATTAGGAATCCTATTTTAAGGAAATCCCACTCAATTGCACAAAAAGACAGCAATTCTGAATGATATTCCATTCGCAGAGACTCAGATTTCACCTATTTTTGCACAAACAAAGAATTAAGGTTATAGAAAGATGAATAAACACACATTTCACAGCTATCTGATTTTAGGAATGGCATTCGCTTTTGTTTTCTCGGCACAGGCTCAGAATAAGGTATCTGCACCGATGAAGGATGTCAACCACGTGATTGACAATACACTGGACAGTTTGAATAAGGCCCGTACAGCAAGACCTGTGGCCGGTTCAAGCCGAAAAGGAAATAATCCCGTTTTGTTTTTGGTGGGTAATTCTACCATGCGTACCGGAACCTTGGGAAATGGGAATAACGGTCAATGGGGCTGGGGATATTATGCCGGTGATTATTTCGAATCAGACCGGATTACCGTAGAAAACCATGCATTGGGAGGAACAAGCAGCCGTACATTCTACAATCGCTTCTGGCCGGATGTTATAAAAGGGGTCCAAGCAGGCGATTGGGTGATCATCGAGCTGGGACATAATGACAACGGCCCTTATGACAGCGGGCGCGCACGCGCTTCCATACCGGGAATCGGTAAAGATAGCCTGAATGTAACGATCCAGGAAACCGGAGTGAAGGAAACTGTATATTCCTATGGAGAATATATGCGTCGCTTCGTGCAGGATGTAAAGGCGAAAGGTGCCCACCCTATCCTGTTCTCACTGACTCCACGCAATGCTTGGGAAGATAAAGACAGTACAATTATCACACGCGTCAACCAAACTTTCGGCCTGTGGGCCAAACAAATAGCCGAAGAACAAGAAGTCCCTTTTATAGACCTGAATGATATCACCGCCTCCAAATTTGAGAAATTCGGCAAGGAAAAAGTGAAATATATGTTCTACTTAGACCGTATCCACACCAGTGCCTTCGGGGCAAAAGTGAATGCAGAATCTGCAACTGAAGGTATCCGAAACTATGAAAGGTTAGAACTGGCCAACTATTTGAAACCGGTTGAGCAGGATACAATTACCGGTTCCAGCCGGAAAGAAGGATGCCCGGTGGTATTCACTATCGGTGACAGTACGGTAAAGAATAAAGATGATGATAAAGACGGTATGTGGGGATGGGGAAGTGTAATAACTGAGATATTTAATTCAAAGAAGGTATCTGTAGAAAATTGTGCTATGGCCGGACGCAGTGCCCGTACTTTCTTGGACGAAGGGCGCTGGGACAAAGTGTATAATGCACTTAAACCAGGAGATTTCGTACTTATCCAGTTCGGACATAATGACGGAGGAGATATCAATACCGGAAAAGCCCGTGGTGAATTACACGGTTCGGGAGATGAAAGCAAAGTCTTTCTGATGGAAAAGACCGGAAAATACCAGGTAGTCTATACTTTTGGCTGGTATCTCCGCAAGTTCATCAGGGATGCACAAGAAAAAGGAGCAATCCCAATTGTATTGAGCCACACGCCCCGCAATAAGTGGAAAGACGAACAAATAGAACGCAATAGCGAGAGTTACGGTAAATGGACACGTGAAGCGGCAGAAGCAACCGGAGCCTGCTTTATTGATCTGAATAAAATATCCGCAGATAAACTCCAGAAGATGGGAGCAAAAAAATCAGCTGCTTTCTATAATACAGATCATACACATACATCTTTGAAGGGGGCGCGAATGAATGCCCGAAGTATAGCCGAAGGATTAAAAGCTACGGACTGCCCACTGAAGAAGTATCTGAAATAAGAGCAATACGGAAACATTGTAGAATGTGTCTGAAATCAAAAACTGAGAATAGAAAATAAAACAGACATGGTTAATTAATCCAAAAGAATAGCTTCATCAAACAAATAATCACTTCTTTTGCTCCCGTCAAAAAACAAAACCGGACCATAAATGAGCAATAAGATTGATATAAAAACCTTGGAGGCTTTACGACAAGATAGCCATGAGGCCTTCGAGGAGGTTTTTATCACTTATTACGGTAAGACAAAAGCCTTTATACAGGGCTACATCAAGTCGAGTCCGGATGCTGAAGAACTGACAGAGGATTTATTTGTAAACCTCTGGATGAACCGCCACTCTGTCGATATCTCCAAATCATTTGATTCTTACCTGCATACAATTGCCAGAAATTCTGCCATCAACTTTCTGAAACACAAATATGTAGAGGATACTTATCTGAGTAATGTCCAGCAGCAGGAATGTAGTTCTACTTCGGAAGAAGATCTGATAGCCAAAGAACTCGGATTACTAATAGACGACACGGTAGAAAAAATGCCGGAACAACGGAGAAAGATATACATGCTAAGTCGCAACGAGGGCCTAAGCAATGAAGAGATAGCCGTACGACTGAATACTACCAAGAGAAATGTGGAAAGTCAGTTAAGCCTCGCTCTGAAAGAGATACGGAAAACTATTTCATACTTCTTCTTATTGCTGGCATAATAGTGCAGAAATGAGTTTTCACCACAGAGTAACACAGAGTCTCACGAAGTTCTATTCTTTTGATTTCAAATTGATTAAACTCTGTGAGACTCCTTTAGATTTGCATTACTAAAACTTAGGGTTGAAATATTACCTTTGTAGTTAATAAGAGTTAACCAAGGGAAGCGGGTGACCTATTGTGAGATCTAGGCAGAAGCCCTATACACAGAACTAGTCCTGCCTCCCTTTTCAGTTGAATCGTCCCAATTAGAATTTTAGGTCGTTGGCCTATTAAAGGATTTAGTGAGTTCAACCTATGGTTAACTTCAAATAAGTAATGCGAAGTTATGAAAAAGAAATGGTTTATTGGCATTGACATCAGTAAAAAAACACTTGATGTTGTTATTTACGATCCCGCAAAGAAACATGCGGATGAGACAAACTACAAGCAAGTCTCGAATAATAAAACGGGTTATCAAGCATTGTTTGCCTGGATGAAGCAGAAGCGTATTTCTCCTAAACAGACTGTCATCTGCTTGGAGAATACAGGCATTTACAGCTATGATTTATGTCTGTTTTTAGAGTCATGTAAACAAGATTACAGTTCTTTCACTCCTCTGGATTTAAAGCGTTCTCTGGGGCTTGTCCGTGGAAAGAATGACCGTGTGGATGCCGAGCGGATAGCTTACTACGGTTACTTGCATCGGGATGAATTGACCTATTCCAAACTTTCCGGCAGTGCTGTCCTTATCTTGCGTGACTTGTCGTCCGAAAGGAAACGCCTGGTTAAGCATCTGACTGAAAACAAGGGATTTATCACGGACAGAAAAGACCGGGAGTCCACCTCTACGAGCAGGCGGGCAGAAGAAATGGTTAAGATTCTGGAAAAACAAATTCAAAGCGTAGAAGATGAGATGCACGGGATTGTCAGCTCTGATCCGACTATGAACTTAAACTATCAGCTTCTTAACAGCATTAAAGGGATTGGTAGTGTTAATGCCATCAATACAATCATACATACTAATAATTTCAAGGCATTTGAAACCGCACGGCAATATGCCTGTTATCTGGGTATTGCCCCTTTTGAACATTCTTCAGGAACCAGTGTGAAAGGGAAAACAAGGGTATGTGCTACGGGAGCCAGACTATTGAAAGCGGATCTATCGCAGGCTGCAAGATCGGCCGTTGTATGGGATAAGGAACTCAAAGAGTATTATGAAAGGAAAAGAAAAGAGGGAAAAGAACATGGAGTAGTGCTGAATGCGGTAAAGTTTAAACTTGTGTGCAGAATGTTTGCAGTAGTCAGAAGAGGGACACCCTTTGTTGATTTAATCACGTATAAAGAATAAACGAGCAGGGAAGCATTACGCTCCACTACTCGTTTGGTTTTATTAACAGTGTTTTTAGACCGAATTATTTGCTCAGGTCTTAGAATTCTGTGTCCTCTGTGGTGAAAAGATTCATAACCGCTCAAAAATGAATAAATGTCCCCAAAGGATCAATATATAAAAAACTTTATTCCTTGATGATTAAATAGTACAAAAGGGAGTGCTTCACTTGCTTTGAAACCTTCCGAAAACCTGTGTTAGGGAAAGTCGTTACCTTTGCCAGCCTCAGTCGTTACCTTTGGGTGCCTCAGTCGTTACCTTTCCTACCCCAAAGTCGTTACCTTTCCTTACCCCCTCTCAGAAGGCACTGTAGAGGTGATTTGGACATTGATGTTCCGGCTTTAGGTAAAAAGATGCAGAGATGAAAATATGCGACATTTACATATTGATTAGGATAACCGCAATAAAAGTTTCATTTCCTCACTGAGTTTTTCATCCGTTGACTGTATATATAGTAAATGCAACAGAATGGAGAAGAATAATATCGTTAGAATCATCGGAACATATTTATCCGGCCGCTTCTCTCCCGAAACGGAAGAGAAGGTTCAGAAATGGATCATTAAAGATAAAGACACTGAAGAAAAAGAAAAAGCTTCATTGGAATATTGGGATCAATTGGAAACAAAAACAGACCCGGACACTAAACTTGCATTAAACAGAGTAAACCAAAAGATCGGTTATAGGAAAATAGTGCCCCGACCTTTCTATCAAAAACGAATGCGTATTGCAGCAGCCCTGATTCCGCTACTGATTATTACAGGAAGTTATCTGTACTATACTTCCACGAAGGATAAATGGATTGAGATATCTGTTGTATACGGTGATAAAAAGCACTTCCTATTACCTGATAGCTCCGAAATATGGCTGAATGCAGGAACAGTAATCAAATACCCGGAAAAGTTCCCGAAAGCACAGCGCCTTGTGCACCTCGATGGTGAAGCCTATTTTTCTGTTCGGAAAGATGCCACAAAACCGTTTGTTGTAGAAACGCCCCAACTCTCTGTTAAAGTATTAGGAACCCAATTCAATGTAAAGGCATACGCTGATGATGAACTGGTGACCACTACCCTGACAAGTGGAAAAGTTGAAGTTACCCCTCCCTCTCACGACTCGCGGATACTGAAACCTAATGAACAGTTGACGTACGATAAAAAAACATCCACCGTCAACATTACCGAAGTTTCTCCAACCGATGCAGATGGCTGGATCACGGGAAAACTGATATTTACCGATGCACCTTTCACCGAGATCCTGCAAACATTAGAGAGACGTTATAATGTAACTATCAATCATACAATGAACGTTCCCGCCTCCAAACGATATACCGTCCGGTTCCTGAAAAATGAAAATCTGGAAGAAGTACTGCCTGTATTGAGTGAGATGATCGGCTTCAGTTATCAGAAACAGGGAAACAAAGTGGAACTAATCAAAAAACAATAAAAAGAAACTGCCTATGAAGAAAAAGAACCGGATTGCAGCTTGAGACCCTCAACCCGGTTCTGAAATGCTAATGCTCCATCAAACCGTAAAGTAAAACAAAGTATTAACTATACAAAGATAATGCAAATTGAGTGCAGAACTTTCATGCTTACATGAAAAAGTTATGCCGAAATGCAGCTTATCTTATAAAAACATACAACAATGAATCGAATAACCATTAATAAAGAAACAGATAAGATACTCCTTTTTTTATTTTTTGCCTTCCTCTCATTTAATGCCACAGCACAGAATGACAGAAAGCAAATCACCATACAGAATAAAAACATATCACTGAAAGAAGCTTTTGCCGAGATAGAACTACAAACCGGATACAGCATAGCCTATGAATTATCGGCCGTAGATGTAAAGAGGAAAATATCCCTGTCGTTAGAAGCCCAGAGCATTGACAAGGCGTTATCGCAAATCTTGAAAGACACCCGCTATTCGTACAAAATAACAGGCTACCATATCATTATCACTCCATCCGGCAACGAACTACAGAAATCCACCAAGGAAAAAACAGAGAAACCTACCCAAACAGTCAGAGGAATTGTACTGGATTCCAAAACCAATGCACCCATAGAGTTTGCTACCGTAAGAATTATGAATGTCGGTTCTTTGGGCAGCACAACAGACAGTCTGGGGAGATTTCGGATAGACAATGTTCCTGTGGGACGATGCAATATACAAACCTCCTATGTAGGATATAATGCCAATATTTTCAATGAAATACCTGTAACCTCTTCCAAGGAAGTATATATGGAAATCACTCTGGATGAAAACATTCACTCGTTGGCGGAAGTCATCATACAACCGGAGATAAAGAAAGACAAGCCCCTGAATGCAATGGCCATCACCGGTGGACGCATGATCAGTATGGAAGAAGCAGGCAGATTTGCCAATGGTTTTGATGATCCGGCACGCCTGAGTTCTGCATTTGCAGGCGTGGCAGGAGATGTAGGAACCAATGCTGTAGCTATCAGAGGAAATTCACCCCAGTTTACCCAATGGAGGCTGGAAGGTGTAGAAATTCCCAACCCGACTCACTTCGCCGACCTTACCGGGCTGGGTGGAGGTTTTCTTTCGGCCCTGAGTACGCAGGTGATCGGTAACTCCGATTTTTACAACGGTGCGTTCCCTGCCGAATATAGCAATGCGCTATCGGGCATCTTCGACATGCAAATACGAAATGGCAACAATCAGAAGTACGAACATACATTTCAGTTGGGTATTCTGGGTATTGACCTGGCATCGGAAGGTCCGATAAGCAGGAAACATGGAAGTTCCTATATCTTCAATTACCGCTTCTCTACCACTTCCCTGGCCACGAAGAATGATATGAATCTGAAATATCAGGACTTGTCATTCAAATTAAATTTTCCTACCCGGAAGGCCGGAACTTTCTCTATTTGGGGAATCGGACTGATTGACCGTTATAAACCGGAGGCCATCGACCGTGATGAATGGGAGACACAAGGTGACCGACAGTCCGGAAATACAGCTTTTGACAAAGCAGCAGGAGGGTTTACACACAAGTACCTGATCAACGCAGACACGTATATCCGTTCTTCATTAGCCGCCACTTATTCGGAAGACCACACGCGAGCTGATCAGATAACGGAAGATGACAAACTGGTCCATGTAGGAGATATCCGGAATTCCAAATGGGACATAGTCTTTAATTCCTATCTGAACAAGAAATTCAGTTCCAACCATATCAACCGCACAGGTATCACAGTTACAGGACTCAAATATGACCTGGATTACAAAATCAGTCCTAACTTCGGTTTAGATGTACCTATGGAACAGATTTCAAAAGGGAATGGGGGAAGTTGTGTACTGTCGACATACAGCAGTTCCGTCATCAACCTAAACAATCATCTTACTACCAGCCTGGGCATCACCGCACAGTACTTCACCCTAAATAAGAACTGGACCGTAGAACCCAGGGCAGCCCTTAAATGGAGTTTCAATCCGAAACACGCCTTGGCACTGGCATACGGTCTGCACAGTCGCAGGGAAAAGCTTGACTACTACTTTGTGGAACAGAAGGTCAATGGAAAAACTGAATCCAACAGATACCTGAATTTCTCTAAGGCCCATCACTTTGGACTTACATACGACTGGAACATCAACTCGTACATGCACTTAAAAGTAGAACCCTATTATCAATATCTATTCCGAATACCTGTTGAAGAGAATTCTTCCTTTTCCATCATCAACCATCAGGATTTTTATCTGGACAGAATACTGAAGAATAGAGGTTCCGGTGTGAATTACGGTATAGATATCACTTTGGAACAGTATATGAAAAATGGTTTCTACTATATGATAACGGCTTCTCTTTTTAAATCAAAATACAAAGCCGGGGATAACATCTGGCGTAATACACGGTTGGACAAAAACTATCTCCTGAATCTGCTTGCCGGAAAAGAATGGATGGTGGGACGCAATAAACAAAATGTACTAAGCCTCAACGGACGTATCTTCTTCCAAGGTGGTGATCGATATACCCCTGTAGATGAGGAAAAAAGTATGATAGAACATGACATCAAATTTGATGAGACCAAAGCTTACAGCAAGAAATTTAATCCTTCTCTCAATGGTGATATTTCTTTCAGCTATAGGATCAACAAGAAGAAAATATCTCATGAGTTCTCCATTAAAATGCTAAATGTAGGCATGCGCACAGGAATGCATTTTTACCAGTATAACGAAAAGACTCATAAGATAGAGAAAGAAAACGGATCGGGTATGATTCCGAATATCAGTTATAAGATTTACTTTTAGTATATTAAAGCTATTAATTCCTCTTTTAACTCAGAGAGGAATTAATAGCTTTTGTATGAACTAACCGTTCACGGCAGACGTTATATCAATAGAACTTTAAATACCAACGATCATGGAAAAGTATCTGATTCATAGTAATGAGTTGCATTTCATCAACAAGGAACGCATTCACAGGGAAGTAGAGAAAATGGTAGAGTCATTAGACATGGCAGCAGGTTCCACCAAAGGATTCGACCTGTATACCGTAGTAGAAAGTTATTTCACTGATCTCGAAAAGCGAAGGGAAATCAATCGCTTACTGCATATAGAGAAAGATGAATGCGAAGCCATAGAGGAAGAACTCGGAGTATATGAAATGTGATTTACAATAAAAACTATCACGAGTATTAACAATAATGAATAAAGGGCATAACAACAATTTGTTATGCCCTTTATTCATTTACGGTTATCAATTCCAGACTACTATCAATCCTTTGCCTGATGTACCGTCAGTTGTGGGAAAGGGAAACCGATACCCTCCTTATTGAATACAGAGTAGACGGTCTTGTTCATATCGAAATAAACTCCCCAATAGTCCTCACTCTTCACCCAGGCACGGATAATCACATTCACGCTACTGGCATCCAGTGCATGAAGGGCGACAAAAGGAGCCGGATCACTAAGAATCCGCTTGTCTTCGGCAATGATACGACGGGTCGTTTCTTCCACCTTATCAAAATTTTCGCCATACTCCACACCGATTATCCATTCTACACGACGGGTAGCTTCACGACTGTAGTTAGTCACAGTACCACTGCTCAACGCACCATTCGGAATATAAATAATCTTATTATCACCGGTAGTCAGGATCGTATGGAAAATCTGAATCTCACGAACCGTGCCCGTGATGCCTTGGCTTTCAATCAAGTCACCTACTTTATAAGGACGGAGCAGCAATACAATCAGACCACCTGCAAAGTTCTGCAAGTTACCGGACAATGCCATACCGATAGCCACACCGGCGGATGCCAGCAAGGCAGCAAATGAAGTCGTTTCTACTCCCAATTTACCGATAACGGCAATAATCAATAAGATAGTCAGCAAGATGTTCACCAGACTCTTTACGAAACTTTGGATACTAGCATCCACATGTCGTTTGGCCAACAATCTGGCTACCATTTTATTAAGGAAAGATATCAGGAAACGTCCAACAATGAAAATCAGCACAGCGCCGATGATATGACCACCCGCATTTACTCCCCAGTCTATCAGTTGTTGGAGAAAGACCTGCAATTTACTAAAACCATCTTCTACAATAGTTTCGGCAGCAGGAGCCGCCGCTTGTAATAATAATAACATAATATTTGTTCGTTTGAAGTTAATAATTATATTTTCCCAGCAGGATTATGGAATACCCGCTGGCCTACAAAATTAACAAATATTTCCGGTTATCGTTCACTCGATTTGCGTGTTTCAACGAAAACACTTAATTTTGCCCCCGATTTCAACTAAGGGGTGCCCTAATATGACGGGCTGAGATCATACCCATTGACCTGATCCGGGTAGTGCCGGCGGAGGGAAAAGAAGAAAAGCTCCCCTTTTCTGTATTCATCTTTAATAGTTAAAATTGTAATGAAAAAACATGCAATGGCGGCCTGCCTGTTGATGGCAACGCTGGGTGTCTGTGCGCAGACGCATGAGAAAGACAGCTTGCGGGTGATAAGCCTGCAGGAAGTAGAAATTATCTCTACCCGTGCCACGGGAACCACACCTGTGGCGTTTACCAATGTTAGTAAAGAACAACTTAAGAAACAGAATTTCGAGCAAGACCTGCCCTATCTATTAAGCATGATACCTTCTGCCATTACAACAAGTGATGCAGGTGCCGGTATCGGTTATACCACCTTACGCATACGTGGCACAGATGGCACACGAATCAATGTCACCGCCAACGGTATTCCTATCAATGATGCAGAAAGCCACACTGTATTCTGGGTAAACCTGCCAGACTTTGCCTCTTCCGTAAAAGACTTACAGGTACAACGGGGTGCAGGTACCTCTACCAATGGTGCAGGTGCATTCGGTGGTAGTATCAATATGCAGACAGGAGATTTCTCATTGAAACCGTATGCCGAAATCAACGCATCTTACGGCTCATTCAATACTCACAAAGAGACGGTGAAAGTAGGTACCGGACTTATCAACGAACATTGGTCTTTTGATGTACGGCTATCCAATATCAGTTCGGATGGCTATATAGACCGGGCATCCGTTGGTTTAAATTCCTACTATGCCCAAGGCGGATATTATAGTGACAACACATCGGTAAAATTGATTACTTTCGGCGGGAAAGAGCGCACTTATCATGCATGGAATTATGCCAGTAAGGACCAAATGGCAGCATTCGGACGCCGTTTCAATTCTTGCGGCTACATGTATATTGAAGATAAAAACGGTGGAATACACCAGCCGGAAATTGATTACGACTACGGTGTCAAAGAAGCCGGTCAGCTAATCAAGAATGGTGGTACCTTCCACTTCTATGATGACCAGACGGATAACTATGTACAAAAGAACTATCACCTGTTAGTCAACCATACTTTCACTCCGCAATGGCATCTGAATGCCGGTCTGCACTATACAAAAGGAGATGGATACTATCAGGAATACAAAATTGGGCGCAAACTGGTAGAATATGGAATGAAACCTTATGAAGCAGATGGAGAAAACGTAACCGAAAGTGACCTTGTTCGTAAAAAAGCAATGGATAACTGGTTTGGTGGAGGAATCTTCTCGGTAAATTACACCAACGACCGACTGAATGCTTCATTGGGTGGCGGATTGAATCGTTATGATGGCGACCATTTTGGTAAAGTTCTGTGGGTGAAAAACTATCTGGGACAACTAAACCCAGATAATGATTACTACCGCAACAACGCTACTAAAAACGATGGCAACATCTATCTGAAAGCCAACTACGAGTTAGGCGGCGGTGTCAGCGCATACGCCGATTTGCAATACCGTCACATCACCTACAAGATGCATGGCCAGAATGACAAATGGAATGATGAAACGAATGCACTTCAAACCCTGCATATTGAAGATAAGTTCGACTTCTTCAATCCGAAAGCCGGTTTGTTCTGGCAGATCAATACTAATAACCGTCTATATGGTTCATTCAGCGTAGCCCACAAAGAGCCTACACGCAATAACTATACTGACGGAAAGCTTACCGAACATCCCAAAGCAGAACGCTTATTCGACTATGAACTGGGATATACCTTTGCCAATTCATGGTTAAATTTGGGCGCTAATCTCTATTATATGGATTATAAAAACCAGCTGGTATTGACAGGCGAAATGAATGAGATTGGCGAAGCTGTTGCAGCCAATGTACCCGACAGTTACCGCATGGGTATAGAACTCATGGCCGGATTGAAACTGAACTGTGGTTTCCAATGGGATATCAATGCCACCTTTAGTCGTAACCGCGTAGAGAACTTCTCTGAAACACTGTATGAATGGGAAGACCCTACTACCGAAGCCTGGAAGATAGATCGTGGCAACACTCCTATCTCTTTCTCACCGGACTTTATTCTGAACAATCGTTTCAGTTATACGTATAGAGGATTTGAAGCAGCCCTGCAATCCCAATACGTCAGCAAGCAATATATGACCAATGCTAAACGTGACGATCAGATACTGGATGCTTACTTCGTTAGCAATCTGAACCTGGCATATACCTTCAAACTGCCTCGTATGAAGTCTGTCACAGTGGGTTGCACGGTATATAATCTGTTCAATGAAACATACGAAAACAATGGTTTCGCAGGTAGCGGATATTCCCTCAATGACGCAGGAGGAAAAGAACGTTACAGCTATGCGACTTATGCGGCA
The DNA here is from genome assembly GCF_020091405.1 of Bacteroides cellulosilyticus. Taxonomy (NCBI): domain Bacteria; kingdom Pseudomonadati; phylum Bacteroidota; class Bacteroidia; order Bacteroidales; family Bacteroidaceae; genus Bacteroides; species Bacteroides cellulosilyticus. The sequence continues at coordinate 2,681,216 of NZ_CP081903.1, read as the reverse complement.
CAAGCCGGAACCAATGCGCTGGCACATATCTCTTTGAGTTTTTAAAGCATGGAACAAACTCTCGAAATTATCGGAACCATCGTCGGGCTTGTCTACCTTTGGTTAGAATACCGGGCGAGTATCTATCTTTGGATAGCGGGCATCATCATGCCTGCTATCTACATTTTCGTCTATTACGATGCCGGATTGTATGCTGACTTCGGAATAAATATCTATTATCTGGGGGCAGCCGTCTACGGTTGGATGATGTGGAAATACGGCAGTTTTGTAAGACGAAAACTTCATCTGCATATCAAAGAAGGGCAGCAGGAACTTCCCATTACCCGTATGCCGATGAAATATTACCTGCCCCTCGGCATTGTATTTGCCGTTACTTTTGTCTGTATTGCCTGGATACTCATTCGTTTCACCAACAGTAATGTACCCTGGCTTGATTCTTTCACCACTGCTCTCAGTATCGTAGGTATGTGGATGCTGGCACGTAAATATGTAGAGCAATGGTGGGCATGGATTGTGGTAGACATTGTCAGTGCAGGACTCTATGTTTACAAAGACCTCGATTTCACGGCAGGACTGTATGCTCTTTATACAATAATCGCTATCTTTGGCTACTTCAAATGGAAGAGGATGATGGAAAGAGCGGTAGAGTGATAAGGTGGTAAGGTGATAAAAGAAATAATGATGAAAGAAAATAATAATAAGAATTCAGTGGAACTCTGTGTTCTCTGTGGTGAACCCGAAGCAGTAATTTTAGCCAATGGTGATTATCCAACCCATCCCAGACCTTTGCAGATACTGGCAAACGCTCCTTATCTTGTTTGTTGTGATGGCGGTGCAGATGCTTATATAGATCGCGGCAACGTACCTGATGTTATTATCGGTGACGGAGATTCCCTGAGTGAAGAAAACCGCCGGAAATATCACCATATTCTTCATTACATCTCCGACCAGGAAACCAACGACCAGACCAAAGCCGTAAACTTCCTTTTATCACAAGGCAAAAGAAACATCGCTATCGTAGGAGCCACAGGTAAACGCGAAGACCATACTTTAGGAAATATCAGCCTGCTCATTGATTATATGCATACCGGAGCTCATGTCCGCATGCTGACAGATTATGGTATTTTCATTCCTTGCCATGATACCTGTTCTTTCCCCTGCCAACCGGGTCAACAGATTTCAATCATAAACTTTGGTGCCCACAATCTGCGAGGCGAAGGCTTGGTATACCCTCTCAGTGACTTCACCAACTGGTGGCAAGGTACACTGAACGAAAGTACGGAAACAGAATTCACCATTCATGCAGAAGGGGAATACTTGGTAGTGATAAACTATTAATTTATTTTCTTCTCTCCGCTACCTCCACAAAGTACACACTCAGACATATCATCCCGATAGCCACCCCCTGTTCCCAGGTAAAGCGGTCTTGCCCCACGATATAAGAAACGACAGTCGTCACAATCAGTATCAGATAGCCATACATGGCCACTACGGTTGTCTTCAGATATTTCAATCCGATGGGCATCAACCAATAACTAAGGTAAGTAGGGAAAATAAGAATGAATGCCAGAATCACCCACGGCATCCAGTGCCAAGTTCCATGTGCTGCGTCGGCGAACAACGGCGCGTCCCAGCCCAGGATAGTAGATATCACCAGACCGGACAGCGCCGCGCCCCCAAACACATATTTCATTACGGTCACCAAGCCGATCTCTTCCAGTAATTTCTTACTCAGAATCAGATAAATGGCAAAGAACACCGAACTGAGCAGACACAACATATTACCTGTAAAGGCATCATGTGCCAAGTCATCGCTGCCTTGAGTCAATATACACAGCAATGCACCACCGAAACCGAGAGAGATACCGATGATTTTCATCAGTGTAGCCCGCTCGTGCAGAAAGAGAACGGAGATAAGAAACACCCAGATAGGTTGCAGGGAATTGAATATGGCACTACTGACAGGCGTCGTTTTACTGATACCCAGCAAATAGCAGAACATAAAACCATACATGCCGAATGCCCCCAGGCAAAGTAACCCGATACGCTGCCGCCGTGTGATAGGTGCTTCTTTCACAAACCAGCCTGTCACCCAAAACGCCACAGCAGCAAAAGTACAACGCACCGTGACGCCCGTCAATGCACCCATCCACACGGGCAGCAGATATTTCAGGGCATTCATATTCAATCCCGCAAATATTCGTGAGACTACCAAACTTAAATTGGCCTCCAGCTTCTTATCTTTCATTCGGATATCGCAATTTTGGTTTCAAGGCAGAGAACGCAGGGAGAAGAAAATTGTTCAACGTGCATGGATATTCCAAAACTATTCGTATCTTTAGGATGTTCTATGAAAAACAAAAAAGGATAGCCCTATGAAAAGTAAAGAAAAAGACACACTGCGTACCGAAGCCCAAGATGAACCTAAGAGCAAAGAACAAGTGCTCACATTCTCTCATCAACTGCGCCGGGAGATTGAAACTGCCTGTTGCCAATTGGATAATCGCGAAGGACAGAATAACTTAACAATAAACAAGGAGGTAGCAGAATGGCTAAGCAAGTAATATGGTCGCTCGTCGCCAAGAAACAGTTGAAGGAGGCATTCCAGATACTTAATCTGAAGGATGGAAGTAACCAATTGGGTGAAGTACTCTATGTACAATTGCAGAACATGCTGCACCGTATCAGCATGAATCCATTCATCGGACAAACAACGGAAATAGAGAACATACGCTACATCATTCCTCACCCAGGATATACACTTTTCTATCGACATAGTCTCAAGAAGATAGAAGTTGTTGTACTGTGGGACAACCGACTAAAAATGGGAGAACTGAAGGTGGTTTCCAAAAAGGAATAGAGCTTCCTGAATTCAAATATTGTCAAGGGTAGATTTACAAAACATTAACTGAACAGACAGTGTTTTGCCTTTCTGTTTTTGTCTTATAGAAACAGATGGTCTGTTTGCCTCAAACGGATGATATGTTTACCCTAAACAGATGATATGTTCGTTCCAAACAGATGATGCATTTCACCCGTTCAGACGATCTGTTTTATCTTGATGAAGAATATTTCCATTCCTATATCATACTGTTAATAAGCAATATCAGGGCATAGATACAAAAAAGAGGAGAAGCAACCGCCTCTCCCCTTCTACTCTGTAGTTCTTGAAAACTAAATCAGTATTACAGATACAAATATACTACATTGAAATGCCGAAGTCAAGTTTTCGGGCATTTATCTCTTCCTGCTTAAGGAAATTCCGCTTCTTATAGCGACAACAGATAGCTTTTAAAATCTGCAAATTCCTTTGTCATCGACAGGCTTTGCTTTTCACCTTGCATAAAAGCTTTCAGTTTCGCAGGAATCTCTACGGTTTCGCCGATTATACCTTCTACGGTTTCGAGGAATTTTGCCGGATGTGCCGTCTCCAGGAAAACGCCAGTTTCACCGGATTTCAATCCTTCTTTCAGTGCACGGAAACCACAGGCACCATGCGGATCAAGCAGGTAATGACATTCTTTCCACGTCTCACGCATCGTTTCGGCAATCTGTTCATTGGTATAAGTGGTACCACTGATTTCAGCAGAAATGGCCGCATGACTGCCTCCATAAAGATCGAGCACACGCGCAAAGTTACTCGGATCGCCCACATCCATAGCATTGGCAATGGTAGCGATAGAAGGACGCGGAGTATAAACTCCGGTTTGCAAATATTGATAGAAGATATCGTTACGGTTATTGGCAGCAATGAAACGCTTCACAGGCAATCCCATACGTTTACCAAACAATCCGGCAGTGATATTTCCAAAGTTACCGCTCGGAACACAGATAACCGGTGACAAGCTACCAGCTACCAGTGACGAGGGAGCTGCACTGTCATGCTGCACAGTACTTGTAGCCCGTAGCTTGTCACTCGTAGCTTTCTTCAGTTGAGCATAAGCATAGAAGTAATAGAAAGCCTGCGGTAAGAATCGTGCTACATTAATGGAATTGGCACTGGTCAGTTGCAAATGCTCATTCAGCTCCTTATCCATAAAAGCAGATTTCACCAACGCCTGGCAATCATCGAATGTACCGTCTATTTCAAGGGCCGTGATATTCTGTCCGAGAGTCGTAAATTGTTTCTCCTGTATTTCGCTGACCTTTCCTTTGGGATAAAGCACATATACATGAATGCCTTCTACACCAAGAAAACCATTTGCAACAGCACTTCCCGTATCACCGGAAGTAGCCACAAGCACGTTCACTTGTTTCTTCCCTTCCTTCTTGATGAAATATCCCAGAAGACGGGCCATAAAACGTCCGCCCACATCTTTAAAGGCAAGCGTCGGGCCATGGAAAAGTTCTAGGGAATAAATATTTTCTGTCACTTTCACCAAAGGTACATCAAAATTCAGCGTATCATATACGATTTGCTTCAACGTATCGGCTGGAATATCTTCTCCGAAGAAAGCATCGGCTACACGATAAGCAATCTCCTGAAAAGAAAGAGTATCGATACTATCATAAAATTCTTGCGGCAAAGGTTTAATGCTATACGGCATGAAAAGTCCTTTGTCAGCAGCAAGTCCCTTCACTACGGCTTCTTCCAGACTGGCGTCGGGAGCTTGTTTGTTGGTACTGTAATATTTCATAATCAGCTTTTCATAAATTCATTAATAAACTCATCTTCCTTCAACAATCCGTAACTTCCTTCGCAAACAGACACTTCATCAAAGGTTTGTACACTATCCGGTTCGATACCCGGATACCAGATGAAGAAAGGGATCGGTTCATTGGTATGTGTGCGAAGCTCACATGGAGTAGGATGATCGGGCAATACGGCAATAGCTACCGGTTCCTCCCAATCTTTCACGGCTTCATATATAGGACCTACAGCACGGCTATCCAGATTCTCGATCGTCAGAAGTTTTAAATCCACATTCCCTTCATGTCCGGCCTCATCGCTGGCTTCGATATGCAGATAGACAAAATCGTCCGTTTTCAAGGCTTCCAATGCGGCAGCCACTTTGTTCTCATAATTGGTATCATACAATCCGGTAGCACCTTCCACTGTCAGGCGACGCAAGTACGCATAATATCCGATGCCATTGATCAAGTCTACAGCAGAAATCACTGCCCCCCGTTTCACTTGTGGGAACTTATCAGACAAACGTTCCATTTTAGGACGATAGCCGGGACTCCAGGGCCAAATACTGTTAGCCGGGTCTTTCCCTTCCGCCATTCGCTTCTGATTCAACGGATGATTTTTCAAAAGCTCCTGCGAACGCAGGATAAGGTCATTAATCAAATCAGCAGTTTGTTGCGGAGTCAGGGGAGAGAGTGACGAGCTACCAGCTACAAGTGACGAGTGGGCTGCGCTATCATCCTGCATAGCACTCGTAGCTTGCAGCTCGTCACTTGTAGGTTTTACCAGTAACGGTCGGAAAGGTTTCAACGGCACATCGTGCGGTGGCGTACAATCGATACGCTTATCTCCACCTTTGATCACCAATAAATGACGGTACTGAACACCTGTATGGAAACGCACCCGTTCATTACCCAGACGTTCTTGCAAGTACTTCACTAATACATCGGCTTCTTCCGTTGTGATGTGTCCGGCAGAATGGTTTTTAATATGATCGCCTTCAATGCAAATGATGTTACAACGCATTGCCATCTCGCCCGGTTTCAAATCCACACCGATGCTGGCAGCTTCCAGAGGTCCTCGTCCTTCATAAACTTTCGGCAGGTCATAGCCCAGAACAGACATATTCGCTACCTCACTACCGGGATGGAAACCGTCGGCAACAGTCTTCAAGCGTCCCGTACGTCCCATGCCCGCCAGTTTATCCATATAAGGCGTCTTGGCATATTGCATCAGCGTCTTACCGCCCAATGACTCCACAGGCCAATCCGCCATTCCATCGCCTAATATGATTATATGTTTCATAGTTAGTTGAATTAAGAATTAAGAATGAAGAATGAAGAATTTCCATGCGGTGTGATAGCGCAGCCTAATTCTTCATTAATCATTCTTCATTAATTAAACATTTGCAATACTCATGATATCCGCAAATACACCTGCCGCCGTCACTCCGGCACCGGCACCGTATCCTTGTATCATCATCGGATATTCTTTATAACGTTCCGTAGTCAGCAGAATGATATTGTTACTACCTTCCAAACCATAGAACGGATGATTTACACCCACTTCCTGCAGGCCGACTGATGCTTTGCCATTCTCCAGTTTAGCAACAAAACGCCAATGCTTGTTCTCAGCTTCCAGTACCTTGCGACGGGCTTCGAAGTCCGCATCCAGACTCGGCACTTTCTTCCAGAAATCATCCAGTGAACCTTCAAAGAAATCATCGGGTACGAACAGGTTCTTTTCTACATCCGACTGTTCCAGTCTGTAACCGGCTTCACGTGCCAGGATCACCAGTTTACGGATAACATCCTTACCACTCAGGTCGATACGTGGATCCGGTTCGGAGTAACGCTCTTCCTGCGCCATCTTGATGGTCTTGCTGAAAGGAATATCCGCACTGATCTTATTAAAGATATAGTTCAGCGTGCCACTCAGCACAGCTTCAATCTTCAATATCTTGTCACCACTATGAATAAGGTCATTGATCGTATTGATAATCGGAAGTCCCGCACCCACATTCGTTTCAAAAAGGTACTTCACACCACGCTGACGGGCAATCTGTTTCAATTCACGGTAGTTCTCATATTCCGAAGAAGCGGCAATTTTATTGGCAGCTACTACAGAAACGTTGTGTAACAACAAGTCTTTGTACAAGGAAGCAACTGCCGCACTTGCCGTACAGTCTACAAATACCGAGTTGAAGATATTCATACCGATAATCTCGTCACGCAAAGTTTCCAGCGTGCTCGGTTTGCCCTTCTCTGCCAGTTCTGCACGGAAATCTGTCAGATCAAAGCCTTCACGGCTAAACATAGCCCGGTCAGCATCAGCGATACCCACAATATGTAGCTTCAATCCATTCTCCATCATCAGCTTCTGCTGTTGACAACGGATTTGTTCCACCAGGCTGCCACCCACCGTACCGATACCACAAATAAATAGATTCAGTACTTGGTATTCCGACAGGAAGAATGAATCGTGGATAACATTCAATGATTTACGCAATGATTTGAAATCCACTACAAATGAGATATTTGTTTCCGAAGCACCTTGGGCACAAGCTATCACATTGATGCCGTTACGTCCCAACGTACCGAACAGCTTTCCGGCAATACCCGGCGTATGCTTCATATTTTCACCTACGATAGCCACCGTAGCCAGGTTCTTCTCTGCCTGTATCGGTGAAATCTCTCCCATTTCAATCTCTTTGGCAAACTCCTCATTCAGCACTTCACATGCCAGGTCGGCATCCGCATTACGCACACCGATAGACGTAGAGTTCTCCGAAGATGCCTGAGATACAAGGAACACACTGATACCATTCTTTGCCAGTGCCTTAAAGATGCGGTAGTTCACACCAATCACACCTACCATACCCAGACCCTGCACAGTAATCAGACTGGTATCATTGATAGAAGAAATACCTTTAATCGCTTTTGTGCGCGGATCGGATACTTCCTGCTTGATAATCGTTCCCATTCCTTCGGGATTGAATGTATTCTTTATTAAAATAGGAATATTCTTGTGGCAAACCGGATAAATAGTCGGCGGATATACTACCTTGGCACCGAAGTTACAAAGCTCCGTTGCCTCTACATAACTCAGTTCGTTAATGGTATAAGCAGTAGAAATCACACGCGGATCTGCAGTCATGAAACCATCCACATCCGTCCAGATTTCCAATTGGTCGGCATCCAATGCCGCTGCAATAACCGAAGCAGTATAATCGGAACCACCACGCCCAAGGTTCGTAACATCTCCCGTCACCTTATCAGTAGAGATGAACCCCGGCACCAGTGCACGCTTCGGCAAAGTGCTGAATGTTTCACGAATCAGTTCATTCGTCAACTCGGTATCCAATACATACTTGGAGTGCTTCTTTTCAGTTTTGATAAACTTGCGTGAATCAAACCATTTGGCTCCCGTCAACTCTGCAACGATAATGGATGATAAACGCTCGCCATAGCTGACAATAGTATCGGAAGTCTTTTGCGAAAGATCCTTTATCAGATAAATACCCTGGAAAATATCTTTCAGTTCATTGAGCAGTTCACCAATCTGGCGTTGCAGTTCCACTTGCCCCTCACCTGCGGGAATCACTTCTTTAATCATTTCCACATGGCGGTAAACAATTTCACGGAACTCATTTTCGTAAGCAGCATCACCGGCAGCCGCCATTTTCGACGTGTTTATCAGCTTGTCTGTGATGCCCCCTAGTGCGGAAACCACCACAATTACCGGTTCTTCTACTGCTTCTACAATTCTCTTTACGCTCAAAATACTGTTCGCGGAACCTACGGACGTTCCGCCGAATTTTATTACTTTCATATCCTTTATTACTATTGATAAGGTTGATACAATGTGTCGGGAACAGGACGTATATGCCTGTATTGACTTGAATTAAATAAGAAAAACTGCTGAAAAATAGTGTAACACGTAGAAACACAAATACTATCCATTAACCCCTAAGGGTCATGGTCATGCACATGGATGTGACTGTATGTTGATAGTACTTGTTCATACTCTCTGTTTCTTTCATTATTGATAAGTGTCGCAAAAGTAATAATAAAAACATTCAATCTATCACATTTTGCGGTTTTTTTGTAATAAAAATATAGAAAGGCCTCAAAAGAGACAGAAATATGCAAAAGGACGAAGTGTCATTTTCACACATAACTACACAAAAATCCAGTACCAGCGGCACAGTTTTATAACATTTTGATATTAAATCCAAGATATATCATTATATTTGCACTAAATTATCGTAAGAGAATGCGTATGAGTCCAAATATAACTTCCATTTTGCTAATCTATACCGGTGGAACCATCGGAATGATAGAAAACCCCGAAACGGGTGCTTTAGAGAATTTCAATCTCGAACAGCTGAAAAAGCACGTACCGGAGCTGCAAAATTTCACATTCCATATCGATACTTACCAGTTCGATCCTCCGATGGACTCTTCGGATATGGATCCGGAAGCCTGGCGTAAACTGGTGCATATCATTAGTGACCATTACGATAGATACACAGGTTTCGTAATCCTGCATGGCACGGATACGATGGCATATACCGCATCCGCCCTCAGCTTTATGTTAGAAGGATTGAGCAAGCCTGTCATCCTTACCGGATCGCAACTCCCTATCGGAGTACTCCGTACAGACGGAAAAGAAAACCTTCTTACCAGTCTTGAAATAGCCAGTGCACGTGATGCAAAAGGCAATCCACTTGTACCCGAGGTCTGCATCTTTTTTGAGAATCACCTGATGCGCGGCAATCGTACCATCAAGATGAATGCAGAGAACTTCAATGCATTCCGTTCATTCAACTATCCCGTATTGGCAGAAGCAGGTATTCATATTAAATATAATAATGTGCAAATCCGCTTTAAGGAAGTCGAACGGGAGCTGAAGCCACATTATCTATTAGATACCAATGTTGCTGTCCTAAAACTCTTTCCGGGTATTCAGGAGAATGTAGTATCGAGTATATTGGGCATTGAGGGATTGAAAGCTGTCGTGCTCGAAACTTACGGTTCGGGAAATGCTCCCCGTAAAGAGTGGTTCATACGCCGCTTGCGGAATGCTTGCGAGCAAGGGATAGTCATTGTCAACGTCACCCAGTGCAGTGCCGGAACCGTAGAGATGGAACGTTATGAAACGGGCTATCAGTTAATGCAGGCGGGAGTAGTTTGCGGATATGACAGCACGACGGAATCTGCGGTCACTAAACTGATGTTTCTACTGGGGCACGGCTATACGCCTGATGAGGTACGAAAAAGAATGCGTACTCCGATGGCGGGAGAAATCACTACGATTTAGAGAGAAACCGCATTTTCTCCACGGATTCATGCAGCGATATGCCGAATTACACATAAACACTACATACCAAAGAAAAAACTAATATTTGGTCAAAAGCTCTTTTCAGCCGTACCCGGTTCGCATTTCCTTCGCTTCTATAGAAGGATGAAAATAGCGAAGCAGATACGAAGAGAGTACGAAGGAGGTATAAAGGAGGTACGAGGTGGAATAAATTGTCCTGTTTTTCTGCCTCGTAAACAGCTAAATTCGTATCTTTGACAAATCATTCAGCAAGTAGATTTCCTTATGGCAAAAGAAAAAACGGTTTATGTGTGCAGCAACTGCGGACAGGAGTCTCCGAAGTGGGTAGGTAAATGTCCGTCGTGCGGAGAGTGGAACACGTATGTAGAAGAAGTGATACGAAAAGAAGTCGTAAACAAACGTCCGGTATCCGGAATTGAGACAGAAAAGCCAAAACCCATCGTTCTCAGTGAAATAGAAGCGGATGATGAACCGCGTATCGACTTGCATGATGAAGAATTGAACCGGGTACTGGGAGGCGGATTGGTTCCGGGTTCTCTAGTGTTGATTGGTGGGGAACCGGGAATTGGTAAGTCTACTTTGGTACTACAAACTGTACTTCATATCCCTGAAAAGCGCGTTCTTTATGTATCGGGTGAGGAAAGTGCCCGTCAGTTGAAATTACGCGCGGACCGTCTATCACAAAATTCCACCGATTGCCTCATCGTTTGTGAAACGTCATTGGAACAGATTTTTGTTCACATCAAGAATACCCGTCCGGAGTTGGTGATCATCGACTCTATACAGACTATTTCTACGGAAAGCATTGAATCCTCCCCGGGAAGCATCGCACAAGTGCGCGAATGTTCGGCAAGTATCCTGCGCTTTGCCAAAGAAACGCATACCCCGGTATTGCTTATCGGGCATATCAATAAGGAAGGCAGCATTGCCGGACCGAAAGTGTTGGAACATATCGTAGATACGGTATTGCAGTTTGAGGGTGACCAGCATTATATGTACCGCATCCTGCGCAGTATCAAGAACCGTTTCGGAAGTACGGCAGAGCTGGGGATTTACGAGATGCGTCAGGATGGATTACGGCAAGTCAGTAATCCGTCGGAGTTATTGTTGAGCCAGGATCATGAAGGGATGAGTGGTATAGCGATAGCTTCGGCTATAGAAGGGATACGCCCGTTCCTGATTGAGACACAGGCATTGGTAAGCAGTGCGGTATATGGCAATCCGCAACGTTCGGCCACGGGATTTGACCTTCGGAGAATGAATATGCTACTGGCTGTGCTGGAAAAACGGGTAGGTTTCAAGTTGGCACAGAAAGATGTGTTCCTCAATATTGCCGGAGGATTGAAGGTGAACGACCCGGCAATAGACCTGGCAGTCATCAGTGCCATACTCTCCAGCAATATGGATACGGCTATCGAACAGGAAGTTTGTATGGCGGGGGAAATCGGTTTGTCCGGAGAGATACGACCGGTAAACCGGATTGAACAACGGATCGGTGAAGCGGAGAAACTAGGATTTAAACGGTTCGTGCTGCCGAAATACAATCTGCAAGGAATTGATACGAAGAAAATAAAGATAGAACTGATACCGGTGCGGAAGGTGGAAGAGGCGTTCAGGGTACTGTTCGGTTGATTCACCACAGAGGACACAGAGGGCACAGAGGATTTAAAATATTATAGATGGAAGAAGATATTAATATATTGACTGGGACAACATTAAAATATGCATTTGAAGTACATACACAATTAGGCCCCGGATTATTGGAAAGCACATACGAAGCCTGCTTATTTTATGAGTTAAGTAAAGCTGGTATAAAAATAGAAAGGCAAAAGAAGTTGCCAATCATTTATAAAGGAATTACATTGGATACTGATTATAGAATTGATTTATTAATTGAAAAGAAATTAATATTAGAACTAAAAAGCGTTGAAAGCTTACTGCCAGTTCACTCCGCCCAGCTTCTTACTTACATGAAGCTAAGCGGTCTGCAATATGGACTGTTACTAAACTTCAATGTTCCAAGTCTAAAATACGGTATTAAACGTTTTATTTTATAACCCTAACCCTCTGTGAACTCTGTGTCCTCTGTGGTGAAAAAAAAGATTATGATACAAGAATACCAACTACGTGTGCTCCCCGAAGTGGCAGCCAACGAGCAACGACTGAAAGAATACCTCGTACAAGAAAAAGGATTGAATGTACGTGACATCACCGCTACGCGAATATTAAAGCGCAGCATCGATGCCCGGCAACGAACCATCTTCGTCAACCTGACTGTACGGGTATATCTGAACGAAATGCCCAAAGACGATGAATACCAGCCTACTATCTATAAGAATGTAGAAGGAAAACCGCAGGTTATTGTCGTAGGTGCCGGTCCAGGCGGACTGTTTGCTGCTCTGAGATTAATAGAGCTGGGACTCCGCCCTATCATCGTAGAGCGTGGAAAGAATGTACGCGACCGAAAAAAAGACTTGGCTCAGATCAGCCGGGAACATACTGTGAACCCGGAATCTAATTATAGTTTCGGTGAAGGAGGTGCAGGTGCTTATTCGGATGGAAAGCTTTATACCCGTAGCAAAAAACGCGGGAATGTGGACAAAATACTGAATGTATTCTGCCAGCATGGTGCCTCTACAGCTATATTAGTGGATGCACATCCGCATATCGGAACGGATAAACTACCGCGTGTGATAGAGAATATGCGGAACACCATTCTCGAATGTGGCGGAGAAGTGCACTTTGAGACACGTATGGAGGCGTTGATTATCGAAGGAGACGAGATAAAAGGTATCGAAACCCATACAGGACAAACAATTCTGGGTCCGGTGATTCTGGCAACAGGACATTCGGCGCGGGATGTGTACCGTTGGTTGGCTGCCAATCAAGTGGAGGTTGAAGCTAAAGGTATTGCAGTCGGTGTACGTTTGGAGCATCCTTCAGAATTGATCGACCAAATACAGTATCATAACAAGAACGGGCGGGGTAAATATCTGCCTGCCGCCGAATATAGTTTTGTGAATCAGGTAGACGGACGAGGAGTATACAGTTTCTGTATGTGCCCGGGTGGGTTCGTTGTACCTGCCGCCAGCGGTCCGCAACAGATTGTAGTGAACGGAATGAGTCCCAGTAACCGTGGCTCTCGTTGGAGCAATTCGGGAATGGTCGTTGAGTTAAGGCCGGAAGATCTGGAAGACGAAGGATTGAAGATAGAAAATAGAGGAACAGCTATGCAGGATGATAGTGTTACCTATCCCCAACTCAGCATGATGTACTTTCAGGAGGCATTGGAATATAATTGCTGGCAACAAGGCAATATGCGACAAACAGCACCTGCACAGCGGATGCAGGATTTTACACACAAAAAGCTGAGTTATGATCTACCGGAAAGTTCGTATGCTCCGGGACTGATATCTTCTCCCCTACACTTCTGGATGCCACCGTTCATTACAGAACGACTCAGCAAAGGATTCCAACAATTCGGACGATACAGTCACGGTTTCCTGACCAATGAAGCAGTAATGATTGGCGTAGAGACACGTACCTCCGCACCCGTACGAATCATAAGAGATAGGGAAACTTTGCAGCATGTAAGAGTAAAAGGCTTGTTCCCATGCGGAGAAGGAGCAGGATATGCAGGTGGTATTGTTTCTGCCGGTATTGACGGGGAACGATGCGCGGAAGCGGTAGCCGGTTATTTCAATCTATAAAATTCAAGGAGGGTATACTAACTCATTCAAATATACCCTCCTTAATAATTTATTAGAATTCTTTCTTCAACCGTTCACACCAATCCGTTATACGTTTATCCGTCAGCTTCGACTGGTTCTCTATATCAATCACCAGTCCACACCATTTACCATCCCTCAAAGCTCTTGAATGGTTAAATGAATAACCTTCGGCAGACGTAAATCCGACAAGAACAGCCCCTGCCTTTTCAAAGGCAGCAGCCAGTATTCCCAGGCCGTCAACAAAATTATCGGGATACCCGATTTGGTCACCAAGCCCGAAGAGAGCAACTTTCTTATCTTTCAGATCGAGGCTTTCTATCTCCGGTATCATCTCATCCCAATAGGTGGGCAATTCACCATCAAACCAGGTAGAAGCACCTACTATCAGTTTATCATAAGCCTGGAAATCATTCTGCCAAGCTTTTTCTATCATAATCATTTCCACTTCTTTATGTCCGAGCTTCTCACGTATCTTCTCTGCGATATGAGAAGTCTTGGCAGCATTCATTGCATAAAATAATCCTATCTCTTTCATAATAACTTATTATTAAATTAATATTCCAACAGCTTCTTGGCTGCTTCATAAATTCTATCTGCACCCGGCAGAATGGCACGTTCCAATATCGGATTAAAACCTACAGGAGTAAAGGTAGAACCTACACGCTGCACCGGTGCATCCAGGTAACGGAATAAGTCTGTACCAATACTGGCTGCTATCTCACCGCCGAAGCCACCAAAGACTTTATCTTCATGAACAATCAGGGCTTTACTGGTCTTCTTCACAGACTCATAAATGGTTTCTTTATCCAACGGTATCAAAGAACGGATATCGATCACTTCCACACTCCAGCCACCTTCTTTTTCCAAACGTTCGGCAACATTCAGGCAGAAATGCGTTGTATTACCATAGGTGATAATACTCAGATCACTGCCCCCACGACGAATACGCGCTTTCCCAAAAGGAACTTCAAAATCATCAGGGACGATGGTAGCTGCTTCTACGGAATTATACAATGCTTTCGGTTCAATAAACAGCGTAAACCCACGGGAGCGTATACTTGTACGGAGCAGTCCGGCAGCATCATCAGCAAAGGATGGACAAACAATCCGCGCTCCGGGCAGAGTAGCCAAAGCACCCTCCAGATTTTGTGAGTGATAGAGTCCACCACCGATATAACCACCGGAAGCCAGACGTAAAGTTACATTAGGAACGAACTGTCCGTTGCTGCGCCAATACTCATGGGTACATTCCACATATTGTTCTACGGCAGGCCAGAAATAGTCGGCAAACTCCGCACCTTCTATCACTACCCGGATTTTAGGATCAAAACGGCTCATGCCATTTGCTGTGCCGACAATATAATCTTCGGCGATAGGTGCACTGAATACACGAGCTTCGCCGAATTCCTGTTGCATACCTTTCGTCACGTTGAACACGCCCCCTTTATCCCGATTGGCAACATCCTGCCCCCAAATGAAGGTATCAGGATTATGGCGGAACTCTGCTTTCAGCGTCTCATTGATGGCAGTTACAAAGAATTTCTTCTCTCCTTCTGTCTCACGATGTGTCCCATCTTTATATTTTTCCGGTTCGTAAGGTTCCGGCAATACATAGTTGAAAATGGTTTTAGGATCGGGATCGGGAGCCGTCAACGCCTTACGATTGGCAGCAGCCAGATCTTTCTTTGCTTTCTCCTCTATTTCTTTCAGCTCTTCCTCGGTGAGACGCTTGTAACGTAACAGCATCCGGCGGAACTTCAGCAACGGATCAGCTTCTTTCACATAAGCCAGTTCGTTTTCATCCCTGTACAAAGTGTCTTTGTCAGAGTTGGAATGGGAACCGATACGGACACAATTGGCATGTACGATTACCGGATTCCGGTTCAGCAATGCATACTCACGGGCCTCAGTCATGGCATTCATGGAGTCGAACACATCTTTTCCATTACAATGGATAATCTTCAGATTCTTGAATCCGGAGAAGTTATCCGCCACTTTACGGGCTGCCGTCTGGTCTTTCTTCGGAACAGATATACCATATCCATTATCCTGCCATACAAAAATAACGGGCAGGCGTTCAAGGCTGGCACCATTGACAGCTTCGTAGACAAAGCCTTCGGAGGAGGCAGATTCGCCGTGTGAAGTAATAACGACTCCTTTATGGTCATAATATACCATTGCACGTGCCACACCGGCTGCATGAAGATCATGCGTACCTGTAGCCGAGGATATATTCTCGATATGCCATTCGGGTTTGGCAAAGTGATTGGACATGTGGCGTCCGCCACTTCCCGGATCAGTAGCTTTGGAGATACCATTCAGTATAAGCTCTTCCGCTGTCATTCCGGCGGAAAGGGCAGTCAGCATATCACGGTAGTAAGGGAAAAGGAAGTCTTCTCCTTTGGTAAATACCTGTCCGATGGCCAACTGTATCCCGTCATGCCCGGCATATGGAGCGTGAAAGGACCAGCCAAGGGACTGCAACAGGTAAGCGGGCGCTTTTTCATCAAGCGCACGCCCCAGCGTCATCAAGTAATACCACTTCTTCAGCAGTTCCACATCTGTGGTTTTTATATTGTACTTTTTCATACTTATCAAGGTATTAAGTTATTCTTTCCAGTTTTCCAGATAATCTTTAATAAAATAGAGGAAGTTGCCACCTAATGAACCATCCACGACTCTATGGTCATAAGAAAGGGACAGATACATCTTATGACGGATGGCAATCACATCTCCTTCCGGGGTCTCTATTACGGCAGGCTTTTTCTCGATGTATCCTACTCCCAGGATAGCCACCTGAGGCTGATTGATGATAGGTGTACCGAACAAAGACTTGAATGTACCGAAGTTCGTAATCGTAAAAGTGCCACCGGAAATATCATCGGGCATCAGCTTATTATCACGAGCCTTGAGTGCCAGTGAATCAATGGCTACGGCAAGTCCGTTCAGGTTCAGACGATCGGCATCACGAACCACCGGAACAATCAGATTGCCATCATTCAAAGAAACGGCAATACCGACATTGATATGTTTCTTGAACAAGATATTATATCCCTCTACCGATACATTCACTTGCGGGTAAGCAGCCAGTGCCTTCGCCACAGCTTCTGTGATGGCAGGCATATAAGTAAGTTTCACTCCCTCACGACGGAAGAAAGCATCTTTATTCTTATCGCGCCACTTCACAAGTTTCGTTACATCCACTTCCACAACATTGGTTACGTGTGGGGAAGTATGTTTGGACATTACCATGTGGTCGGCTATCACCTTACGTACACGATCCATCTCTTTTACTTCAACACCTTCTGCTGAGAATGTGCCGGAAGCAGGTGTAGTACGTTGTACTTCAGGAGTTGCAGCAAGTTTAGCAGACGACTGGGCAGGTGCTGTAGCTACCGGTTGCGGTGCAACGCTTGCAACAGGTTGCGGACTTGGCTTAGCAGCAGATTGCGCCGTGGTGGTACCACCACTTTGTTTCCGGACAATGTAACTCTTGATGTCCTTCTTGCTCACCCGCCCCTGATATCCGGTACCCGAAATAGTATCCAGTTCTTCAGGCTGAATGCCGGCCTCACGAGCCAACTGAAGAACTACAGGCGAGTACCAACGCTCTTCTTCCGTTTTTACAGTCTTGACTTGAGGAGTTTCCTCAGAGGCAGTCTTAGAAACAACCGCAACACCCTCATCCCCGGAGTTCTCACCTCCGATATCGACAATAGCCACCACCGTACCCACAGCCACGGTGTCTCCTTCCTTAAATAAAATTTCCACGACTTTACCTTCTACCGGAGACGGTATTTCGGCACTGACTTTAGCGGTATTTACTTCAAATAACACATCATCTTCCTTGATGATGTCTCCTACTTGTACCGACCATGAGATGATGGTACCTTCGGTTATACTTTCACCCAATTTGGGCATCTTTATTTCAAATCTTGACATATAGTTAAGTTTTAGGTTCTCGGTTTATTATTATACAACAAACAACTGAGTAGTAAGTTTTTAACTTAAGTAAAAGTTAATGCGGATTTATGATATATCCACTCTTTGCAGGAATACTTTTCCGCTTTCAACCGTTCGATGGCTTCCATATCTCCGGCAGAGAAGCGGTAAATCCGGTTATCGTCATCATCCACAAAGGAGTGAAAGAGCAAATGCATGAAACGTTTGACGTCCATGGGTTCGGACAAAAACTCTTTTATATTAACAACTTCACTCCGTACGGAAGGTACTGCACGCATAGTACGAGAGCCCGGTAGACGGCTTTCCGCATCCGGATCGCCATTCAATGCCGCATTCAATGTATCCAGATCAGTGGAAAACAACAAAGTACAATGATACATCACACGGTCTTTGTGTATACACTGCGCACTACCTGATATTTTCCGTTCATCCACATAAATGCCCAAACGCTGGTCAGCATAAGCTGAGATGCCTACCTTTTCGAGGAAATCGACAACCTGTTGCAGGTAATATACAAAGTCCGGTTGTTTTACGGTTTCAATAAAACTCAGGTTAATGTTTCCCCGGTCATGATATACAGCCCCTCCACCGGAGAAACGGCGTGCCAGGGTTATTCCCTTTTCATCCAGAAACCTCTCGTCCGCTTCCGCTGCCACACTCTGATGTTTCCCTATCACTACGGAAGGTTCCGACTGCCAAAGCATAAAGAAGTTACCTCGCTTCTGCTTCAACAAATACTCTTCTGCTGCCAGATTAAAATAGATATCCGTGCAGCGATTATCAATACAGAACATTACGCAAACAAAGTTTCATGGAAGATTTCACCGACCGTCGGATGCGGAAAAACAGTCTTTTGAAACTCTTCCACCGTATATCCGTGCTGCACGGCAAGTCCGGCAAGAACAATCAATTCGGAAACAGGGTTTCCCAGCATATGGCAGCCTATCACCCGATCATCATCGTCCAATATCAACTTACATAGCCCGTTCACCAATTCATTCTCGGCTACAAAACGACCGGAATAGGCCATCGGTAACTTCTGTACATGATAACTGATACCGGATACTTTCAGTTCTTCCTCAGTCTTACCGACTCCCGCTACTTCGGGATTGGTATACACCACACCGGGTACACAATCGTAATTCATACGGTCTTCCACTCCCAGGATATGATTGACAGCAACTTCACTTTCACGAATGGCAGTATGTGCCAGCATAGAACGCCCGGTGATGTCGCCACAGGCATAAACACGAGGATGGGAAGTCTGCATATGCTCATCCACCTTCACACCGTTGCGCAGCAGTTCAATGTTCAGTTTATCCAAACCGACCTGGGACAAGTTAGCTTTCCTACCCACACTGACGAGTACCTTTTCGGCTTCGATAAGTGCAGTCTTACCTTCTTTTTCAATAGTGACACCCTCTTTGCCGACTTCAATTACTTTGGCATTCAAATGGAAATTAACCCCACGCTTCTGATATTCTGAACGTAGCATGCCACTGGTTTCCTTATCCATGGCGCCCAATACTTCGGGCATCATTTCAACAACATGCACCTGCACACCCATGCTATTGAAAAAAGAGGCGAATTCCATCCCGATAACACCACCACCGATAATGACAAGTGAACGGGGCAAAGTTGTGATCTCCAATGCTTCCTTTGATGTCCAATAATCAATTTCAGATAATCCTTTAATGGGAGGGATCAATGTATCGGAACCTGTACATACCAACAGATAGGTTACTTCATATACTTCGCCGGCAGCCGAAAGTTGGAAACGTCCGTCCGCCTCACCCATAATAACGGCTTCCTGCGGCACAATAACAGCACCGTACGAACTGACCGTCATCTTCACACCACCAGTCAGCTTTTTCACAATCTTATCTTTACGGTCGATAATCTTTTTCATATCGAATGACGAACCGTCGGGCACAGAGATGCCATACTTGGACGCGCCTTTCATATTGTCCCACAACTTGGCGGAATAGAGTAGAGTTTTGGTAGGGATACACCCCTCATTGAGACAAACACCGCCAATAGCTTTCTTTTCAAACAAAACAGTTTGCAGCCCGTTTGCAGCCGCTCTTTCAGCTGCCGTATATCCGGCAGGGCCACCGCCGATGATAGCTATATCATATTTCATAAATCAGTAGTATTAAGTAAATTATATACTTAACAACAAAAGAGAAGAGCGCAAAGTTCTATAGCAACCTATTAAGGAAAGTTACTGTTTTTCAATCACAATAGCCTACATCCTAAAATTTATCTGTACTTTTGCAGAAATTTAAGAAACACTATGGTAGCTCCCGAAATAGCAATTGCTGACTCCAACACCTTATCATGTATGGGATTGCAAAGCCTTCTGGAAGAAATTATCCCGATGGCCGTCATCCGTGTATTCAGTTCGTTCGAGGAACTGATGGACGATACCCCCGATATGTACGCGCATTATTTTGTTTCAGCACAGATATATTTTGAGCATACCGCTTTTTTCCTACCGCGCAAGCCCAAGACCATTGTATTGGCAAACGGTGACAATCAGCCTCAGCTGGCAGGAATACCGACCTTGAATATTTATCAGGACGAGAAAACACTGATCAGAAACATCCTGCAACTGCATCAGTTCGGACACAAAGGCGGACATCCTCATAGCCACCCCCACGGACATCCCCACGGTGCAACAGCGCATCCGTGCGGTAATCCTCATGCCGACAGCGAACATGATCTCTCTCCCCGCGAAATAGAAGTACTGGTACTGATAACCAAAGGACTTATCAATAAAGAAATAGCCGATAAACTGAATATCAGCCTGACTACCGTCATCTCCCACCGAAAGAATATTACGGAGAAGCTGGGCATTAAATCAGTGGCCGGACTAACGATTTATGCTGTAATGCACGGATACGTCGAAGCAGACCGTATCTAAATCCTAATAAATGAGGATTGCGGGTATAAGAGAAATCCTCTTTCTTTGCAAGCGAAATAATAGAAGCAAAAAATGGAGAAGAGTAAATTGTTAGCCTTTGCCCTGGCACTCCTGTCGATAGGGAACGTATGTGCAGAGGAAGTGGATACCCTGAAAATAGTGGACGTTGAAGAAGTCCTGATCATTGCAGCACCTAAAGAAAACCGTAAGTTGCGCGAGCTGCCCAATGCCGTCACCCTGCTTTCGCAACAAGACATGCAGGCTGCACAAGTGAACTCAATCAAAAACCTGACCGCACTTGTACCCAATATATTTATTCCCGACTACGGTTCGCGACTGACATCTGCCGTCTACATTCGTGGTATCGGTTCTCGCATCAATACTCCCTCCGTAGGGCTCTATGTTGACAATATACCTTATATAGATAAATCCGCATTCGATTTCAATTATTCCGACATCGAGCGTATTGATGTGCTGCGCGGTCCGCAGGGTACACTGTACGGACGAAATGCGATGGGTGGACTTATTAAAGTACATACCAAATCTCCTTTCTCTTATCAAGGTACTGACTTCCGGATAGGGGCAGGTACACACAATCAATACAATACTTCCGTCACTCACTATCACCGGATGAATGAGCGCTTTGCATTCTCGGCTGGAGGATTTTATGAATACGAAGGCGGTTTCTTCCGCAATGCAGCGCTCAACAATAAAAAGGTAGATAAAGGGCAGTCTGCCGGTGGACGTATCCGCGCCATCTACTTGCCCAGCGATAATTGGAAGCTCGACTTTAATGTAAGTTATGAATATGGTGACCAGGGCGGTTACCCGTATGGACTCTACAATAAAGAAACCGGAGATGTAGCCAAAACGGCTTACAATGATGAAAGTAGCTATTACCGCAACCTGCTGAATGCCGGACTTAATGTAGAGTACCAGGCACAGAATTTCACACTCAGTGCCGTAACCGGATATCAGCATCTAAAGGATCGTATGTTTCTGGATCAGGATTTCACAGCCTCAGATACGTATACACTGGAACAGAAACAACGCATCAATACCATCAGTGAAGAAATTGTAATGAAAAGCAAGAGCAACCGGCGTTGGCAATGGGCAACAGGTGTCTTCGGATTCTATCAATGGCTGAATACTACTGCCCCCGTCACATTCAAGGAAGATGGTATGGCGATGATGAACAAGATGCTGGGTAGCGTAATTCCTCCACTAATAGAAGTACCGATGAGCCCGGTGATGAATATGAATATCATGCCATCATTAAAAGTAACCAGCACACGTTTGCCCATCAACGGAGATTTCAAAACACCACTTCTGAATGGAGCCCTGTTTCACCAATCCACATTCAGAGATCTATTTAGTATCGACGGATTATCATTCACTGCCGGACTTCGCCTGGATTATGAGAAGATGAAGATGGATTATAACTCCGGCACAGCAATGGATTACACCGTAGGCATTACAGGTCAGATGATGCAGAACGGACAGCCTGTTCGTGATCCTATAATAATGATGCCGGAAACAGCCCTGACTGTAGAATCCTGCTACGAAGGTTCCATCAGCAAAGATTATCTGCAACTACTTCCGAAGTTCGCCTTGCAATATGACTTCCGGGATAATGCCGGAAATGTATATGCTACCGTCAGCAAAGGTTATCGCTCGGGAGGATATAACATTCAGATGTTCTCCGACCTTCTACAATCCAGTTTGCGCAACGATATGATGAAGCAATCTAAAGAAGCAATCATGCCCAATGTTCCGGACAACTTCAAAGATTTGGTAGATGGTTTCCTACCCGATGGCGGTAAGAATCCGGATGCCCGGGCTGCCACCGTATATAAACCGGAACAAACCTGGAACTATGAAATAGGTACTCACCTAAACCTTTTCCAAAACCGTCTGCGTGCCGATGCCGCCCTGTTCTGGCTTGAAACGCGCGACCAGCAGATTTCCCGCTTCGCCCAGAGCGGACTTGGACGCGAGACGGTAAATGCAGGAAAGAGCCGCAGCTTGGGAGCAGAAATATCTCTGATGGGTGCAGTTACCACTAACTTTACCCTGACTGCAAGCTATGGTTATACTTATGCCACATTCAAAGATTACATAACAACCAACAGTAAATTAGAAGAAATAAGTTACAACGGCAACTATGTTCCTTTCGTTCCGAAGCACACTCTGAGCCTGGGCGGACAATACATTTTCCGCATCAACCCGGGACATTGGCTGGACCGTATTCAACTTAATGCCAACTACACCGGTGCAGGACGTATCTATTGGACCGAGCAGAATGATGTCAGCCAAGCCTTCTACGGCACATTGAACGGACGCCTCAGCCTGCAAAAAGGCAACGGACAGATTGACTTCTGGGTTCGCAATGCACTGGATAAAGACTACGCTGCCTTCTACTTTGAAAGCATGGGCAACGGATTCATGCAGAAAGGCCGCCCCATACAGGCGGGAATCGAACTACGTTGCAGGTTCTGATAGAGATCATTACTTCCGTCCCCATACATCTCCCTAACCCGTTATGCAAAAGATGGCATCTTTTGTCGCAAAAGGTGGCATCTCTAACATCAAAAGATGGCATCTTTCGCAGCAAAAGATGCCATCTTTTACATTACATCTAAGCAGGAAAGAGGGGAAAAGTAAGTATCATAAGCATGAAAGGGTTAAGAGAACTTGCTACACCCTATTATTCATTGATAGCACCACAGCTTGGGCAAGCCCCCTTTTCTTTTAATTTCTGTCCGCAGCGCCCGCAACGATAGCGGTAAATGACAAGTGTAGTACACATTCGCTTTAGGAAAAGTCCAAGGAAAACAACAAGGAAAATATAGCCGATATAGATTTGTGTAGTCAGTATAAAGAAGAAATAACAGAAGATACAACAAGATGCCAATCCCAACAGATAGAATACGGCAGCGGCAGGAGTCAACTGACGGAACAAGTCATCGAGTACTGCCAGCAGTACAATGATAAACAACCAGATGCTCAGCAAAAAGACTGAGAGAATAAACGGCACCTTGAAAGGTGAAAGCGTAGGATTAAAATAGAAATGTTCCCACGTTTCGGGCACAAAGACTTGCATCGTCTCATACACCGTAGCACTGAATGCCATCAACAGGCAGAGCAAAAGCGGATATACACTATCAATATCATTGAAATAAACAATCTTCAACTGCTTCCGACGGAACAGACGGAACACCCAGGCACCGATAAACAAGGCGAAAATAATCACGAAGTAAGAAGCATGTGTATCACTGAACAAGTAAATGAATTGTGAGATACTGTCCGTAGGTACAAAAGCTTGCATCATTTCCCGCTCCCCGATCCAGCCTTGTATCTCCTGGGAATGAGCCAGTTTTACCCAAACACTGTCCACACTATCAGCAGAATGAATGGCAAATTCGGCCACTACTACACGGTCTCCTCTATACAGAGTATTGTAGCAATCCTTCACCGGCAGACAGGCAAGCACCACGGAATCCTGCACCACTTCCAGATTCGTATTCAACGTATAATGCCGGTCGTAAAGGTAGGTCAGAGAGTCGCGGGTTTTATCACTGATACCTTCATCATCCAGATTGGGACGGGAGTAACGACAGGAAACCAGACTGATAATAATCGCTATCACCACAGAGTAGCACAGAGTTGCACGGAGTCTTTTCTGATATTTAAGAAACTCTGTGTTACTCTGTGCCGCTCTGTGGTGATAACGAATATGTCCTCTCTTATTCTGCATATACTTTCATCTGACAATTCTTACAATCAAACTCCAAGCGGAAGCGCTTACCATCAGTTCCTTGCAAACAATAAGGCTCCCGATAGGGTGAACGTCCCTTCTGATAAGTAGGGCACCACCCCATACTATAACGCAAACAATGCTTGCAGAACATTAAAACAGCACCCGGTACAGATTGTTTCTCATAAGCCGGAGCTACGGTAGCAATGCCGTGATCGGTATAGAAAGAGGCGGCACGGGTATTCATTACATTACCGAGGTACGTTAATGAAGTAGCGGAAGCTGTTGTCTTAGAAGAAGTTCCCGGCAAAGGGAAAGCATGAGTTGTAGGTTTCCAGACTGCCACTTCCTGCCGATAATTAATACGGCGAACGGTAACCAGCTTGTCTACGGCTTGACGGCGCCAATCGGCTACTACGGAAGCGGGAAGAAACCAGTTATCTGAAAAGCGGATTTCTATGGCGGAATTTGTTTCAAGCGAACGATTATCCGCTAATATTCCGGCTTCAAAAGGAGTATTTCCCAATTTACTGAGTTGAGTACGCAGATTATCTGCCTGCGGGGTACGGGCAGGTTCTTTCTGATAAGGGAAAGAAAGTGTAACGCTATTATCATCCTCATCCGTGACAGTCAGAGCAAAGCCGAAGGCAGTATCTGCCAAAAGCAAGGAAACGGAAA
This sequence comes from Bacteroides cellulosilyticus, assembly GCF_020091405.1. Classification (NCBI taxonomy): domain Bacteria; kingdom Pseudomonadati; phylum Bacteroidota; class Bacteroidia; order Bacteroidales; family Bacteroidaceae; genus Bacteroides; species Bacteroides cellulosilyticus. The sequence goes on along the minus strand of NZ_CP081903.1, from coordinate 2,656,188 downwards.
TCTTTCGTTCGGAAGACTTACGTGCCAGCAACTTCTCAAACTCCTGGTCATAGTTACGGTAAAGTACAGTACGCGGACGGATACGAGGCATCTCACCTGCCGGATAGAGTTTATTTCCATCTACACGGTTGATACGGAAGCCTTGCAGGCGTCCTTGCTCATCGATATAACAAACACCGTCACCGTTGTTGAATGATTTCAATCCGGCTACTGTGAGGTAGTTTCCACGTTGTTCCTTCATGGTTCCCATCTCTTCACCGAGGGATTTCGGAGTATCAAAAGAGAAAATTTCTTCACTGCGTCCGTGCAGGAAGTAATGCGTAAATCCACGACTAAAACTTTTATCTAACTGGGGACGGAATGTATAATTGCAAGTACCGGAAGAGGCTCGGGCATATTCTTTACGGCGTGTAAAGATGGCATCCAGCTTTTGGCGGTAAGCAGCCGTAACATTCTTTACGTAAGAAACATCTTTCAGACGACCTTCTATCTTGAGCGAAGTAGCACCTGCATCAAGTAACTCTTCCAAGATATCACTTTGATTCAAATCTTTGAGAGATAGCAAATGCTTATCACGTACAATTACTTTTCCGTCGGCATCCACCAGACTGAAAGGCAAACGACAGAATTGTGCACATTCTCCCCGGTTGGCACTACGTCCGAAACAAGCCTGGCTGACATAACATTGCCCGCTATAACTAACGCAAAGTGCCCCATGTACAAATACTTCCAACGGCACTTCCGGACAAGCTTTATGAATATGGCTGATTTCCTGAAGGGAAAGCTCACGTGCCAATACTACTTGCCGGAAACCGGCTTCTGCAAGGAAACGTACTTTCTCCGGTGTACGGTTATCCATTTGGGTACTGGCGTGCAAGGGAATAGGCGGTAGGTTTAAGCGAGTGATTCCCATGTCTTGCACAATGAGGGCATCTACTCCCGCACGATACAAATCCCAAATCATTTTCTCCGTCTCTGCCAGTTCTTCTTCCTTTAAGATGGTATTGACAGTCACATAAATCCGGGCATTATATAAATGGGCATGAGCCACCAAAGCAGCTATATCTTCCAACGAATTGCCGGCTGCTGCACGTGCGCCAAACTTAGGTGCACCGATATACACTGCATCCGCACCGTGGTTAATAGCTTCAATGCCACATTCCATGTTCTTGGCAGGGGCCAGTAACTCTATCTTCCGTTGCTTTATCATATCGTTTTAGTTACAAGTTACAGGCTACAAGCTACGAGTGCTACACTATATACCGCAAGGTCTTGTCACTCGCAGCTCGTAGCTTGTAGCTACTTTATATCATTAATATTGTACGGAGTTTCCTGATAAACGAAATAGTTCAACCAATTAGAGAACAGCAGATTGGCATGGGCACGCCAACGTACCATCACACCTTTGTCCGGATCATTATCCACATAATAATTACGAGGTATTTCAATAGGTAGACCTTTATCCACATCCCTGCGATATTCCGTATCCAGTGTCAGTGGAGAGTATTCCGAATGTCCGGTAACAAAAAACTCACGTCCACCACGTGCTACCACCAGGTGTACGCCTGCATCTTCCGATTCCGAAAGTAAAGTAAGCTCCGGCACTTTCAAGATATCTTCTTTCCGTACTTCCGTATGGCGGCTATGGGGTACATAGAACATATCATCGAAACCACGGAAAATAGCGTGCAGCGGATCTAAAGGACGATGCTCGAATATGCCGAACATTTTCTTATCCAACGCATACTTGGGCACTCCATAATGATGATAGAGTCCGGCCTGTGCAGCCCAGCATATATAAAGGGTAGATGTGACATGCGTACGCGCCCAATCGAATATTTCCATTATTTCATCCCAGTAAGTCACCTCTTCGAAATCCAATTGTTCTACAGGGGCACCAGTGATAATCATACCGTCGTACTTCTCGCCACGCATCTTTTCAAAGTCAGTATAGAATGTCTGCATGTGTTCTACAGGCGTATTCTTTGATGTATGACTCTTGATTTTCATGAACGAGATTTCCACTTGAAGCGGTGTATTGGAGAGCAAACGCACAAGATCTGTCTCCGTGGTAATCTTCAAAGGCATCAAGTTCAGGATAACGATGCGCAACGGACGGATGTCCTGTTGCGTGGCGCGGGAGTTGTCAATAACAAATATGTTCTCTTCTTTCAGCAACTCTATCGCCGGCAGCTTATCAGGTAAATTTAATGGCATAAGTTATCAGATTATCTTTAATTTAGAGTACAAAGGTACTGATAATTTTGAAATCTCCCGCGAAAGAATGAAAATGTAGGGACATTTCAAGTTATTTATCCCCTTCATACAAAGCATTATAAATAAATAATTGGTATAAAGTTATTCTTTTCTTTCTGTTTTTTAAAAGTTTATTTTACCTTTGACGTCCATTAGGTTAATAAACGTTGAAAAACATAAAGATGGAACAGAACCGGAATTCAAGCGTGAATTCAACTAATTAGCATTCCAAAGCAACAGTCTTTTCTATACCAATTATGGTCCCAACCACCCCAGATACTCCAATGTTTTGATTAACAACTATTAATTGGGAATTCGATCATCGTATTCCACAAAACAACAACATTATATGAACAAAACAACTATCAAGAAAAACAGACTGATCCTATTATCACTCTGCCTCATCCACTTATTTACCGCTTGCGTCAATAAAATTGACTCAGAAACACCTTCCGGAACAGTACCGATCACATTTACCACAAAAGTCAGTAAAACCAATACGCGAGTAACCAATACGGCCTTTGAAAAAGGAGATAAAGTGGGATTGTACGCAATGCTGTCTTCTACTTCCATTGCAAAAGAACGATACATTAACAATTTGCTGTTAGAATGCGGAGAAGATGCTAAACTTATCCCCGAAAAAACTGTTTTCTACCCAGTGGGAGATGCAATGCTAGACTTCATCAGCTATTCTCCATATCAGTCGGCAGAGATAGCAGCCAACTCTTCCATCATCCCAGTTTCCGTACAGTCCGATCAAAGCAATGCCCAAAAGCGATCTCTATCTGACTTTCTAATTGCCACACAAGCAAAGATAGCAAGCAGCGAAAAGGCCGTTGAACTGAAGTTCCATCATAAATTGGTGAAATTCAACATCACACTTACACCGAAAGGAGATGAAAACGTTGAAGCTTTATTAAAAGCCAATCCACGCATCATTGCCACAGGATTCTATAATAAAGCCGATTACGATCTAAGCACAGAAGAATTTACAATTCATAAAGAAGAAGACGCGGATATCATTCCTTACGGAACATGGAGTATAAAAGAGGGGAAATTAATAGGAAAAGAGATTATTATTATCCCTCAAGAGATTAATCCCGATACGCAATCATTCGTTATGGATTGGAACGGACAACTATACACATGCCCGATGCCGGAATTAACAATGACCGGAAGCACACAATGCAACTTGGACATCGCCGCCATGCAGACCACCAGTCATGTGCTGACAGGGATAGCCAGCAGTATAGAAGACTGGACAACCGTAGAAGGTAAGGAAACGGACAATAGCGGCAAGACGACAGCCATACACATTGCCGCCCTGTCTTTCACCCAATCAAATGTTTATAGAGTATACAACAGCGGAAAACCTATCGTGGAAATCTGCAAAGAGTATCTTAAATCAGATGATATCGATTCACAAGCAATCACGATTTATCCTATCGGCGTAGATGAACAAAGTGATTTGAACAACGGGACAGTACTTCAACTGTTGGATGATGACAGAGACATCAATGGAGGACAAATAAGTTGGAACACAGAGAATAATTCTTTCACGTACACTCAGGGAACCTCAGGAACAATCGATAAATTCTATTTGGATGAAACAGGAACAGTAACACTGGCAAAGCCCGATAAATCATCGGATGTTAATGTAATCCGGTACACGATTCGAGATATCAGAAACGGAGCACTGAAAGAACACCCGATAATAAAGATAGGGACACAATATTGGATGCGGAAAGATCTGTGCGAAACTACATATATAACTGGAACTCCCCTTACAAAACGAGTTGAATTGGGCACCGGAGCAGGCTACTTCAAACCAGACAAATTTGAAATATACTTCTACAACGGAGAAGCCATACTGGCCGGTGACTTAGCACCGGAAGGATGGAAAATACCTAACAGCAAAGACTGGGAAGGCTTGAAGAATTATACAGGTAATGAAGCATCACTGATTAAGGCAGGAGAATGGCAGGGATTAAAAGAGGATGACCATGTATATCCTGCCTCCAACCTGACCGATTTCGGTGCATATCCGATAGGCATGTGGTATGAACAAGCACATGCACAAGTCTATAAAATGACCGGATATTGGACTCTTGAAGATAACGGCAAGACCATACCCGAGCAAACCATATTCCTCACAGGAAGTGATGAACATTTTATTTCAAATGGAACTTTAGTAACCAATAAGACATTCTATAAAGCCCTTTCCATACGTTGTATAAAAGAATAGCCCAACAATAAAAGCATATCTCATTTCTTTTTCGTATTTTTGTTCCCAATGTACAAATAAGTTTTGTTCACCGAACAAAGACAACGAAAAAGAAATGAGAATTATCGACCTGATACACAGCAACGAGAAGACAGCTTTCTCTTTTGAAATACTGCCACCGCTGAAAGGCACAGGCATCGAAAAGCTGTACGAAACCATAGATACTTTACGGGAATTTGACCCGAAATACATCAATATCACCACACATCGCAGCGAATATGTGTACAAAGATCTGGGAAACGGTTTGTTTCAGCGCAATCGCTTACGCCGCCGTCCGGGAACTGTTGCCGTAGCTGCCGCCATCCAAAACAGATATAATATCACTGTAGTTCCGCATCTTCTTTGCAGTGGTTTCACCCGCGAAGAGACGGAATATGTACTGCTTGATCTGCAATTCCTGGGTATCACCGATTTACTGGTGCTACGTGGAGATAAAGCAAAACATGAGTCTGTCTTCACTCCCGAAGGCGATGGCTACCATCATGCCACTGAATTACAAGAACAAATCAACAACTTCAATAAAGGCATCTTCGTGGATGGCTCGGAAATGAAAGTGACCAATACGCCATTTTCCTATGGCGTAGCGTGTTATCCCGAAAAGCACGAAGAAGCTCCCAACATCGACACTGATATCTACTGGCTTAAAAAGAAAATGGAAGCCGGTGCAGAATATGCCGTTACACAGCTTTTCTATGATAACCAAAAATATTTCGATTTCGTAGAACGTGCCCGAAAAGCCGGAGTTACCATTCCCATCATTCCAGGTATCAAACCATTCAAGAAGATGTCTCAAATCAGCATGATACCCAAGACTTTCAAGGTAGACTTGCCCGAAGAACTGGCACTTGAAGCCATGAAATGTAAAACGGATGAAGAAGCCAAACAAGTAGGCATCGAATGGTGTGTTAAGCAATGTAAGGAGTTAGTGGAGCATGGAGTACCCAGTATTCACTTTTACTCCATCGGTGCAGTGGACAGTATAAAAGAAGTTGCAAAGCTGGTATACTAAGACGGCAGCCAAGTAACATGAGTTGTAATTTATAAAACCATATATAATATCGTGTTTTTCAAAGAGGTAATAGGACAAGAAGCAGCCAAACAGCGACTCAGACAAGAAGTGCAAGAGGGGCGTATTCCTCATGCCCAGCTCTTCTGCGGTCCATCGGGAGTGGGAAAACTTCCGTTGGCAATGGCTTATGCCCGTTACATCTGTTGCCCGAACCGTACAGATACAGATGCCTGTGGAACTTGTCCCTCCTGCGTAAAGTGGAATAAGCTGGTACATCCTGATGTACACTTTGTCTTTCCCATCGTAAAAAAAGGGAAGAAAGAAGTATGCGACGATTACATAACTGACTGGCGACATCTAGTGCTGAACAGCCCTTATTTCAGTCTTAACCACTGGCTAAATGAGATGGATGCTGAAAACGGGCAAGCCATCATCTATGCAAAGGAGAGTGACGAGATAGTACGCAAGCTCAGCCTGAAATCGAGCGAAGGTGGCTACAAGGTTACTATCGTCTGGCTACCGGAAAAAATGCATGTAGTTTGTGCCAATAAGTTATTGAAGCTTCTGGAAGAGCCTCCCGAAAAAACTGTATTCTTATTGATATCCGAAACTCCGGATATGATACTGCCGACAATCCTGAGCCGTACGCAACGTTTCAACATCCGTAAAATAGAAGAAACGGATATTGCCAACGCCTTGCAACAGAAATACGGTGTACGTCCTAATGATAGTTTCACCTTGGCACATCTTGCCAACGGTGACTTTATCAAAGCATTGGAAACCATTCACCTGAACGAAGAAAACGAACTGTTCTTTGAACTCTTTGTCAGCCTCATGCGTCTTTCCTATCAACGGAAGATACGTGAAATGAAGCAATGGAGTGAGCAACTGGCAGGCATGGGACGCGAACGACAGAAGAACTTCCTGACATACGCCCAGCGTATGATACGCGAGAATTTCATCTACAACCTGCATTGCAAAGAGATGAGTTACATGACTTTGCCTGAACAAAACTTTGCCACTCGCTTCGCCCCTTTTATCAACGAACGGAATGTAATGGGAATGATGGATGAATTGAGCGAAGCGCAGATACATATTGAGCAAAATGTAAATGCAAGGATGGTCTTCTTTGATTTTTCGTTGAAAATGATAGTTCTACTGAAACAGTAGAAATCAGATATATAGTAGTAATCTCAATCATAAATAAAAAAATGGATTTTAAACTACATAACGGAAGCGGAGGTCTCTGCTGCAAAAGTTGCGGCAGGCAAGACAAGCAACTGAACACCTACGACTGGCTGGCCGACATTCCCGGAAACGGAGAAGAAAGCGACCTGGTAGAAGTTCAGTTCAAGAATACCCGTAAAGGATATTTCCGCAATAGCAATCATATACCTCTTGAAAAGGGCGACATCGTTGCCGTAGAAGCAACGCCGGGACATGACATCGGTGTAGTGACCCTAACCGGACGCCTCGTTCCACTGCAAATGCGAAAGGCTAACATCAAGTCTGAGGCTGATATCAAGCGCATCTACCGTAAAGCCAAACAGGTAGATATGGACAAATATAATGAAGCCAAAGGACGCGAACATAATACTATGATACGCGCCCGACAGATTGCCCTCAACCTGAATCTCAACATGAAAATCGGTGATGTGGAATATCAGGGAGACGGTAACAAAGCAATTTTCTATTATATTGCCGATGAGCGTGTAGACTTCCGCCAGCTGATCAAGGTATTGGCAGATGCTTTCCATGTCCGCATTGAAATGAAGCAGATTGGTGCACGCCAAGAGGCCGGACGAATCGGTGGTATCGGCCCATGTGGACGCGAGCTCTGCTGTGCCACCTGGATGACCTCTTTCGTGTCAGTATCCACAAGTGCCGCCCGTTATCAGGATATTTCTCTCAATCCGCAAAAACTGGCAGGACAATGTGCCAAACTGAAATGCTGTCTCAACTATGAAGTGGACTGCTATGTGGAAGCCCAGAAACGTCTTCCTTCCAGAGAGATCGAGTTGGAAACCAAAGACGGTACTTTCTATTTCTTCAAGGCAGATATTCTGAGTAATCAGATAACCTACTCTACCGACAAGAACATTCCTGCCAATCTGGTAACAATCAGTGGTAAGCGTGCATTTGAAATCATCGGTATGAACAAACGGGGTACTAAACCAGAAAGTCTTGTAGAAGAAGCACGCCAAGTGGAACCCAAGAAGCCGATAGATTTGTTGGAACAGGAAAGCTTAACCCGCTTCGACCGTAGTCGTAAAGGTAAAAATGGCGGAGAAAATAACGGTGGCGGAAATGGAAACGGCGGTAATAACAACCGCAAGAAAAAGAAAAAAGGAAATCCGAATCAACCTGGAGATCAACAATCCAGACCACGCCCACAAGGTGCCCCCAGACCACAAGGAGAGCAACCAAGGCAACAGGGGAACCAACCCAGACAACAAGGCGATCAGGTCAGACGCAACAAGCAAAAAAATCGTGAACGAGGAGATGGACAACGTGTTGATAGAGGTCCCAGGCCCAACAATCCACCCAGACCACAAGGAGAGAAACCAGCCGGAAATGAAAAACCTGCTCAAGAATAAAACATCTCTCCTAAAGAGTTTAATACTGCTGTTCATCGCAAGCTTCTACACAGCCTGCGATGAACAGACTGTATATCATTCTTTTCAATCCCTGCCAACGGAAGGCTGGCAGCGGAATGACACACTATTCTTCAATGTTTCGGTTGCAGACTCCGCTACACTCTACAATGTATCCGTAGAAGTAAGAAACCGGAACAATTATCCGTATCAGAATCTGCCCTTACTCATCTACTACGACAGTCCGGAAGTCCCAAATATCAAGCGGGATACATTGGAACTGCGACTTGCTGACAATGCAGGTATTTGGTTAGGAGATGGCTGGGGTGGGTTATATCAATCAACTCTCGCAGCAGGTTTCATCCGTATTGGAAAAGCCGGGGAATACCGCTTCAAAATTATACACCTTCTACCGGACGAAGTTCTTCCAGGTATCAATGATGTAGGAATCAAATTAAAACGCTGACAGTCTCTTTTTGCGTCCTGCATCAATCCGCAGGAAGATGAACAGCAGGATGGTGAATCCCCAAAGCGAAGAACCGCCATAACTAAAGAATGGCAGCGGAATACCAATCACAGGTGTCAATCCCAGCACCATACCTACATTAATAAATAAGTGGAACAGGAATATACTAACGACCGAGTACCCATAGACTCGACCAAAAGTAGACGGTTGCCGCTCCGCCACAGCAATCAGACGGAGTATTAATATAAGGAATAAGAGTAGCACGGCAGTAGAACCTATAAATCCTTCTTCTTCACCTACCGTACAGAAAATAAAGTCCGTATCTTGTTCGGGTACATATTTCAGCTTAGTCTGAGTACCGTTCAGGAAACCCTTTCCTGTCAGACCACCGGAACCAATAGCTATCTTCGACTGGTTGACATTGTATCCGGCACCAGCCAAATCTTCTTCCATACCTAATACCACCTTGATACGTATCTGCTGGTGAGGCTCCAATACTTTATTAAAGAAGTAATCACTGGAATATAAGAAACCGATAGAACCGATAGCAAACATACCTATCAGGAAATAACTAAGATGACGTTCACTTAACGAAAGGAAAATAAGGTACCCAACTACCAGTATACACAGTCCCCATTGCACCCAAACCAAATTAAACGGAATCACATATTCCGATATAAAATAAGCGATTAACAACACTCCAATGGTAACTAACAATATATTGCGTACCGGTTCCCATTTCTTCTTATAAACCCACACCATTCCTGCCGCAGACAGCAAGACCATCGAAAGTACGGCAAACTCCCCTATCGGCGTCGGCGTATCGGCAATAAACACCTGATCAAAACGAATGCCTACCACAAAGTAAACTACCGCACACAACCCGGAAAACAGGACCACACCCGGCATCCCCTCCCGATACAGCACCAAAAAGAAAGCAGTATATACCAACGCGGAGCCAGTCTCCCGCTGCAAGATAATAAGCATCATCGGGAACAGAATAAGAAAAACCATCATCAGGATATTCTTCCAGTTCTTCATGGTGAACGAATAGGAATTCATATACTTGGCAAGAGCCAGTGCCGTAGCAAACTTGGCAAACTCCGCCGGCTGCAAACTTACCGGCCCCATGACCAGCCACGACCTCGATCCCTTCGTATCAGGGGCTATAAAGATAGTAACCACAAGTAATATGGCAAGTGCTATATAAATCAGATAGGCAAACATATCATAAACGCTGTCTTCAAGCATCAATAACACAAACCCCAATCCGAAAGAGCAAATGATCCAAACCAATTGCTTACCTGCACGAGTGGAGAAATCCCAGAAGTCGCGGTCACCATAATCATAGCTTGCCCCGCAAACGCTAAACCAACCGAATGCAATCAGAATCAAGTAAACACAGATCGTTACCCAATCCAGTGATTTCCATATACTATCTCTCCTCGTCACCATACATTATCACACGATTACTCATTTCCTCCGCTCTTTCTTCGCTGGCAGGCGAAAGTTTTCCATTCAAATACTGTTCCATCATTAAAGCACCATAAGGTACTCCGTAGGTTGCCCCCCAACCACCATTCTCCACATAAACAGCAATTGCAATCTTCGGCTTATCCATTGGGGCAAAACCTATAAATGCAGAGTGGTCATGTCCGCGATTCTGTGCCGTACCCGTCTTTCCACAGACTTCTACACCCGGCAGTATGGTTCCGGCTATACGGCAAGTAGCACTTCCGGTAACTCCCGTAACGGCAGCCCGCATACCTTCTACAATTTCTTCATAATAAGAGCGGTCGATAGAAGTGTAACGACGTTCCCGGTAGGTACTATCCAATTCTGCATCCTGAATATCCTTCACGATATGCGGAGTCACAAAATAACCACGATTGGCAATGGTAGCCGCTAAATTTGCCATTTGCAAAGGTGTACTTAAAACTTCACCCTGACCGATAGAAATACTAATTACCGTCAATCCATTCCATGATCCACGATAGGCCTTATCATAAACACCCGCATTGGGAATAAATCCGCGTTTCTCACCCGGCAAGTCCGTTCCCAGCTTATAACCAAATCCTTGAGAAACCATGTGATCTTTCCATACAGTAAGCGCATTCTGTGGTGAACCGTATTTCTTATCACCAAACATGCGATAAAGCCCCCAACAGAAATAAGCATTACACGAAGTGGCAATAGCAGGTATCAGCGGAAGAGGTGATCCATGCCCGTGACATCCCACACGCAGACCTCCATAAATGAATCCGTGAGAACAAGGGAACGATGTGGATGGCTGTATAATACCTTCCTGTAAGAATGTCAGCGCCTGCGCTGTTTTGAAAGTAGACCCCGGAGGATAAACACCCATAATAGCACGATTCAGCAAAGGTTTCTGCTTATCTCTCTGCAGCATATTATGATTTTTACCACGTTGGCGGCCAATCATCAAGTGCGGATCAAAGTTCGGAGCAGATACCAAACAAAGGATCTCCCCCGTTTCCGGCTCAATAGCCACAATTGCACCGATTTTATTCTTCATCAGACGCTCACCCAACATCTGCAAATCAATATCCAACCCTAATTTCAGATTCTTACCCGGTACGGATGGTCGATCCAGTTTCCCATCCATATAGTGGCCCTGAATACGTCCGTGCGCATCACGAAGCAAAACCTCCACTCCTTTTTCGCCACGCAGGTATTTCTCGTATGACTTTTCTATACCTTGCTTACCCACATAATCACCGCGAATGTAATAATCGTCAGCCTCAATATCTCTCATTGAAACCTCACCGATATCCCCCAAAGCATGTCCGGCAGAATTATAAGTGTATTGCCGGATAGTACGTCTCTGAATATAAAAGCCCGGGAATTTAAAGAGTTTTTCCTGGAATACACCGCACTCTTCCGCCGAGAGCTGCGTCATAAACACCTGATGTGTATATCTGGAATAACCGGGATTCATCCAGCGGTTCTTCACATCTTTCATTCGCTTCAGCAGCTGTTCTTTCGTAATATTCAGTGTGCGGCAAAAATCGAGAGTATCCAGTTCCGTCACCTCTCGCGGCACGAATGTGATATCATACGCAGGTTGATTGAACACCAGTAATTTTCCATTGCGGTCATAAATCGCACCGCGCGAAGGATACTGGATTTTATTGAGGAAAGCGTTACTATCTGCGTTCTTCTTGTAAGTATCAGTCATGATCTGCAACACAAAAAGACGCATGATATAAATGATAACAATCACAATTGCTACCCCACCTATCACTAATTTCCGCTTTTCGAGTGTATAATCTTTTGCCATCTTACTTCTTCTTCACTCCTTCTATAGCCATGATACAGGTTATAGTCAGCAACGCACTTGCCACAATTCTCAGCAGCAACGTTCCGATATGGGCGAACGAAAAGAATTCTATGGTAAGTAATATTGCATGATGAATAAAAACGCTAACAACCAAATACTTCAGGAAAGGTACAATTCCCATCGATTTTATCGAAGGAACTATATTCTCAAACGCATCCCTCGGCACAAACAGGCGTAGGAATGTAGGACGCAGAAAAGCCAGTGCCACCGTAGCTGCAGCATTCATACCCGGCGTATCCGAAAAGATATCCACCGTCAGTCCCAGAAAAAACGCCCACAGCATCAAAGTGTTCCGTGGTGTTTCCGACTCGAATTTCAGTATGAGATAAATATATAGAAAAGGAGTGGCATATCCGGCAATATGCACATTATTCAGTATCAGTACCTGCAATAGTACCAAACCGATAAACCAACCTATTTTATGCAGATAATTGATGACCAATTTGATTTACGATTTTATAATTTACGATTTACGATTGAGGTCCCCCCTATCATTTATCACTCCTATCACTCTATCACCTTATCACTCCCATCACTTCTCCTCTTCCTTCTCCAGCGCTTTCTGCTCTTCTTGTCCGGTACGGGCAATCACCCGAACGTTGCTCACCTTTCCGAAGTCCGTAGCCAGTTTTATCTTCAACAGATAAGAGAGGCCGTCGTGAGAATCAGACATATCATCCACCGTTCCCACCATGATGCCTGCAGGAAATACTGTAGAATATCCACTTGTCACCACGGTATCACCCAGGTTAAACTCTGCGTGGCGAGGTAAATCTTTCAGATAAGCATAACGAGAGTCTCCATATTCCCACTTCAAGTAACCGAAATATTCACTGCCCACAATCTTGCAACTGATGCTCGATTTACTGTTCAGCAATGGGATAACGGTAGAGTAATGCGGAGAAGTCTTATAGACAATGCCCACTACTCCGTTGGCATCTACCACTCCCATTTCCGGACGAATACCCGCAGAGGTTCCTTCATCAAGGGTGATATAGTTATCCACCCGGTTCAGACTATTCTTGATGACATTCGCTTTGAAAATATGGTATTCGTCCGGTTCGAGCCGTTCCAGGCTATACAACCGAACAGAGTCCATTCCTTTATTTTTCAGCGTTTTCTCCAGGAAAGCCACCCGCTGCTCCAACCACATATTACGGTCGAGCAAGTCTTCATTGACAGATTTCAGATGGAAATAAGAAGTAATAGTTCCCGAAACATCGTAAACTTTCCCCGCCACACTGTTGGCAGATGTGAAGAACACACTCTGCTGATAGTAGTTGAAACGAAACAATAAAACAAAACTGGCTGCCTCTAACAGTAGAAAGAGGAACCAGTAGTTATATTTAATAAGAAAGTTCAGTAAATTTCGCATATACCTTTATCATCTCATCAGGAATGAGAAACGATCCACATTCTTCAACGCCACACCCGTACCTTTGGCAACAGCATGCAGGGGATCCTCAGCAATATGGAACGGAATGTTAATCTTATCAGTCAAACGCTTATCGAGTCCGCGGAGCAATGCACCACCGCCTGCCAGATAAATACCATTGTGCACGATATCGGCATACAGTTCGGGAGGTGTATTTTCCAGCGCATTCAAGATAGCGGTTTCAATCTTCGAGATTGATTTCTCCAGACAGTGCGCCACTTCCTGATAGCATACAGGCACTTCCATAGGCAGAGCCGTGATACGGTTCGGTCCGTGAACGATATAATCTTCGGGGGCGTCTTCACCAAGTTCGGTCAGGGCGGCACCCGCATTGATCTTAATACGTTCGGCCATACGCTCGCTGACCTTCACATTGTGCTGACGGCTCATATACTCCTGAATGTCTGCAGTAAAGTCATCACCCGCTATGCGGATGGAATTGTTGGCTACGATACCACCCAAGGAGATAACGGCAATTTCCGTAGAACCACCACCTATATCTACAATCATGTTTCCTTCCGGAGCTTCCACATCGATACCGATACCGATAGCGGCAGCCATAGGTTCGAAAATCAGGTAGACATCACGTCCGCCGGCATGCTCGGCAGAGTCGCGCACGGCACGCAGTTCCACTTCAGTACTACCCGAGGGGACACCGATAACCATACGGAGCGAAGGAGAGAACAGACGGTTGCGATTATTCACCATCTTTATCAAACCGCGTATCATCTGCTCGCAAGCATAGAAATCGGCAATTACACCGTCGCGAAGCGGACGGATGGTACGTATGTTTTCGTGGGTCTTTTCGTGCATCATCTTTGCCTTATCACCCACGGCAATCATCTTATCGGTGCGACGGTCGAGAGCTACCACCGAAGGCTCATCCACCACAATCTTACCATTGGTTGTAATAATGGTATTGGCGGTACCAAGGTCCATCGCTATTTCTTGCGTAAAAGAGAATAATCCCATATTCTAAATGTAGAATTAAGAATGAAGAATTAAGAATACTATGCAGAATAACAGCGCAAATAAAGACAGCGCAGCAAATTCTTCATTCTTCATTCATCATTAATATTAGTGTTTGAAATGACGAATTCCTGTGGTCACCATCGCGATGCCATGTTCGTTGCAATAGTCGAACGAAAGCTGATCCTTGATGGAACCACCCGGTTGAATAACTGCGGTCACACCTTCATTTCCGGCAATCTCCACACAGTCGGGGAAGGGGAAGAAAGCGTCGGATGCCATCACAGCACCTTTCAGGTCGAAGCCGAAGTTCTTAGCTTTTTCGATGGCCTGCTTCAAAGCATCCACACGTGAAGTCTGTCCCACACCGCTTGCCAGCAATTGCTTGCCTTTAGCCAGTACGATAGCGTTGGACTTACTGTTCTTCACAATCTTGTTAGCAAAGAGCATGTCTTCTATTTCCTGTGCGGTAGGTGCTTTCGTGGTTGCAGTTTTCAAATCTTCAGGCTTCTCGATGTTCAGGTCACGGTCCTGTACCAACACACCATTCAGGAGAGAACGGAACTGCTTCTTAGGCAGTGCGGCAGGCTTGCGAACCAGAATAATACGGTTTTTCTTCTGTCCCAGGATTTCCAATGCGTCTACATCGTAATCAGGAGCGATAATTACCTCGAAGAAGATTTTATTGATTTCCTCAGCAGCGTCCTTATCGATCACTCCGTTTGTGATGAGTACACCACCGAAAGCGGAAACCGGGTCACCGGCCAATGCATCGTTCCATGCTTCGAGCACCGTGGGGCGTGAAGCCAGACCGCAAGCATTGTTATGCTTCAATACGGCAAACGTTGTCTCCTCAAATTCATCGATCAGGTCAACGGCTGCATTGATATCGAGCAGGTTGTTGTAAGAGATTTCCTTTCCGTGAATCTGGTCGAACATAGCTTCCAGATTTCCGTAGAAGTAACCCTTCTGATGCGGGTTCTCGCCGTAGCGCAAAGTTTTCTGATTATTGGCAGAGCAACGGAATGCGGAACCTTCTTCGCCATCGAAGTAGTTGAAGATGGCTGAATCGTAATGGGAAGAAACGGAAAACGCCTCTTTGGCAAACCAACGGCGTTCTTCCAGCGAAGTGGTAGCTCCATGTTCCATCAGCATATCGCGGAACGGCTGGTATTGTGCCTGAGAAGCAATGATAACCACATCATTGTAATTCTTGGCAGCAGCGCGGATCAGTGAGATACCGCCTATATCTATTTTCTCGATGATAGTCGGCTCGTCGGCACCGGAAGCTACGGTAGCTTCAAACGGATACAAATCGACGATAACGAGGTCTATTTCGGGAATTTCATATTTTTCTATCTGTTGCATATCCTGTTCCAGTCCGCGGCGGCAGAGAATACCACCGAACACCTTTGGATGCAGGGTCTTCACACGTCCACCCAGGATAGAGGGATACGTGGTCAAGTCTTCCACTGCTTTACAGGGATAACCCAGTGATTCTATAAACTGACGAGTTCCGCCTGTTGACAGAAACTCAACTCCTTCTTCATGCAGTTTGGTGATGATTTCGTCCAAACCTTCCTTATGATAAACCGATACTAAAGCGGTTTTAATTCTTTTTGTTTCAGACATGGAATTGCGTATATAAGTATTTGATGCGCAAAGGTACTAAAAATGTTTATTTGCACACATACTCAAACACAATAAATTAGGTATAATTAAAAAAGGCAGCAATCCTGTTTAGGATTTACTGCCTTTATCTTTCTTCTTTGCTAAACGGAGAGGAAATCGCTCCACTGTGCCAGAGCTGTGCCACAGTATTGGCACTGTTTTGCCATCACCTTGGCAAGACTATGCCATGCCTATGGCACAACTGTGCCAAAGCGATGGCAAGACTTACCAGATAGAGATGCGTTCTGCCACCGGTACGAACATCGGATCTTTTTCTGTAATGCCGAATGCCTCATACCATGCTGCAATGTGCGGCAATGCAGCATCTACACGCCATTTGCCCAAAGAATGCACGTCGATCTTCGTCAATTGCAGGATGGCTTCGGGACGGGTATTGTTAGCCCAAACATTGGCATAAGCCAGGAAGAAGCGTTGTTCAGGAGTGAAACCATCTTTTACTTCCAGCGGAGCGGCAGCGGTAGCCTTCTTGAATGCCTGGTAAGATACTTGCAAACCTCCGTGGTCGGCAATGTTCTCACCCAGTGTCATACGACCGTTGGCATGTACCCCCGGTGCAACTTCGATGCTGTCAAAGAAAGCAACCATTACATCGGCACGTTTCTCGAAGTTCTTGGCATCTTCTTCCGTCCACCAGTCTTTCAGATTACCGTCTTTGTCGTACTGGCGTCCCTGGTCGTCGAAGCCGTGTGTCATCTCATGACCGATTACAACACCGATTGCACCGTAATTGAAGGCATCGTCAGCATTCATATCGAAGAACGGATATTGCAGGATACCGGCAGGGAAACAGATTTCGTTCGTTGTCGGGTTGTAATAAGCGTTTACGGTTTGCGGAGTCATCAACCACTCGTCCTTGTCTACCGGTTTGCCGGCTTTGGCAATCATTTCAGCATAGTTCCACAGGCTGGCACGTTTGAAGTTGTTCCAATAAGAGTCGTCTTTGATTTCCAACGTAGAGTAGTCTTTCCACTTATCAGGATAACCGATCTTCACGTGGAAAGTGGCCAGCTTCTCCTGTGCTTTCTTCTTGGTTTCGTCGCTCATCCAGGCAAGGTTGTTGATGCGTTCGCCCAGGCTGGTCTGAAGGTTCTTCACCAAAGATACCATACGTTCCTTGGCAGCGGCAGGGAAGTATTTCTCTACATACATCTGTCCTACGGCTTCACCCAGTGCGGAGCTTACTACAGAAACGGCAGTCTTCCAGCGGGGTTGCATTTCCTGCGTTCCGGACATGGTGCGTTCGTAGAAGTCGAAATTCTGTTGAGCCATCTCGTCATTCAGGAAGTTGGCAGCAGAATCAATCAGTTTCCATTGCAGGTAAAGGGCTTGCTGGTCAACAGGTAAGGAATTCAGAATGTTAGCAGCTTCAGCTACCGAAGCAGGCTGGCCGACAATGATTTCCTTCACATCTGTCAGTCCAAGACCTGAAAGGTAAGCGTCCCAGTTGAAAGTAGGATAATTCTTCTTCACCTCTTCCATGCTCATCTTATTGTAGTTGGCATGCGGGTCACGCAGTTCGGTACGGGAACGGAAAGCTTTGGCAAGGCGTGTTTCCACGTCCATAACCACTTCCATACCCTTCTTGGCAGTAGCCTCATCGAAACCGGCCAACTGATACATTTTCTGTACATGAGTACGGAATGCATCACGGATAGCGGTAGTAGAAGGATCAGTAGCCAGATAGTAATCACGTTCGCCCATGCTCAAACCGCTTTGATAAAGCTGCACAGCGTTCTCGTTACTGTTCATTTCGTCGGCAGCCACATAGAGGCCGAGGTAAGCACCGATGCCCTGTTTGCGCAGATCGGCGAGCAAAGCATAAACAGCTTCTTTATCTTTCAGGGAAGCAATCTGTTCCAGGTCGGCTTTAATAGGAGCAACACCTTCCTTGTTCAGCTTCACGCTGTCCATAACAATCTTGTAGAGGTCGCCTACCTTTTGTGCTACACTGCCTGCTTCGTGCTGAGTGGCAGCCAGTTCTTCGATCAAACCTTGTATCTGCTTACGATTATTCTCGGCAAGTTCTGTAAAAGAACCGTACTGTGAATACTCAGGTGAAAGTGGATGGCTTTCAATCCAACCGCCACAAGCGTACTGATAAAAACTACTCCCCGGAAGGGCAGTTGTGTCAAGATTGGCAAGCTGGATACCGGCTGTCATTTCAGCTTTCTGCTTGCCCGTACCACATCCCACCATCATAAGGCAAGCTGCAGCTAAAGGTAAATAATGAGTTACTTTCATAAGATATAAAATAATGTTATAAAGTGATAGCGTGATAAAGTGATAAGGGGAAGGTATTCACCGTATCGTTTTATTGTTCTCGCTTGGCTTCTTCCAGTTCGGTAGAGACGGCATCCCACTCTTCCAGTACAGAGTCGAGTTGCTGCTTCAGTTTCTGATGCTGCTCGTAGAGGGCCATATCCGAAGCCCCCTCGGGAGTTGCCATGCGGGCTTCGAGGATGGCAATGGCGGATTCGGTCTGCTCTATCTCCGATTCACAATCGGCAACGCGGCGTTCCAGTTTTTTGAGCTTCTTGTTCAGTTCCTTCTGCTCTTCATAAGAAAGCTTGGCGCCGGACGACTGAGTGGCGGTATCCGTATTCTCTTTTCCACCGGAGGGTGAAGTAGAAAGTGCGGGTGCTTTCTGCAATTCGTTCAGGCTCTCTATCTGCTTCTTTTGCAGGAAGTCGTAGATGCCACCGAGGTGTTCTTTCACAACTCCGCCACCGAACTCATATACTTTAGTCGCAAGTCCGTCCAGGAAATCACGGTCGTGGCTTACCAAAATGACCGTACCGTCAAATTCGCGGATGGCATCTTTCAGTACATCCTTCGAACGCATATCGAGGTGGTTGGTCGGTTCGTCCAGTATCAGGAAGTTCACGGGTTCCAGCAGGAGCTTGATCATTGCGAGGCGGGTACGCTCTCCACCGGACAACACTTTCACCTTCTTATCAGAAGCTTCGCCGCCGAACATGAAAGCACCGAGGATGTCACGTATCTTCAGGCGGATATCGCCTACGGCTACGCGGTCGATGGTATCGAATACCGTCAGGCTTTCATCCAGGAGTTGTGCCTGGTTCTGGGCGAAGTAACCGATCTGTACATTATGACCAAGGGTGAGTTTACCGGTATAGTCGGTGATTTCTCCCATGATACATTTTACCAGAGTGGATTTACCTTCACCGTTCTTACCTACGAACGCCACTTTCTCACCACGGTTTATGGTCAGGTTGACATCATGGAAGATGACATGGTCGCCATAGGCTTTCCGGACATCCTCACAGATGACGGGGTAACTTCCGCTACGGCTGCTGCAAGCAAACTTCAGGCGCAATGCCGAGTTGTCTTCCTCGTCCACCTCGATGCGCTCTATCTTTTCCAGTTGTTTGATGCGGCTCTGCACCTGCACGGCTTTCGTGGCTTTATAGCGGAAGCGTTCGATGAAGGCTTCGGTATCTTCTATCTGTTTCTGCTGATTCTCGTAGGCACGAAGTTGCTGTTCACGACGTTCCTTGCGCAGTACGACGAATTCGTCATACTTCACTTTGTAGTCGTAAATCTGTCCGCAAGTGATTTCAATGGTGCGCGTGGTGACGTTATTGAGGAATGCACGGTCGTGACTCACCAATACCACGGCATTGGCACGTGTGGAAAGGAAGTTTTCAAGCCATTGGATACTCTCAATATCCAGGTGGTTGGTAGGTTCGTCGAGCAACAGCACATCGGGACGGCGAAGCAGGAGTTTGGCAAGCTCGATACGCATACGCCAACCACCGGAGAACTCACTGGTGGAGCGGTCGAAGTCTTCGCGGCTGAAACCTAAACCTTGCAAGGTTCGTTCTATTTCAGCACGGAAGTTGGTACCGCCCATCATCAGGAAACGTTCGTTCTCGTGAGTGAAACGGTCGATGAGTTTGTGATAATCTTCGCTATCATAATCAGTGCGTTCGGCAAGTTGCCGGTTCATGCGTTCGATATCCGCCTGCATTTCGAAGATATGTTCGAAAGCAAGTTCTGCCTCTTGCATCACGGTACGCTTATCGCTGAGAATCATCACCTGTGGCAGGTAACCGATAGTACATTCACGGGGAATGGCGACGACACCGGAAGTAGGCTGCTGTAGTCCGGCCAATATCTTGAGCATGGTAGACTTACCCGCACCATTTTTGCCCACCAGGGCGATGCGGTCTTTTTTGTTGATTACGTAAGAGACGTCTTCGAACAGAGGGGTTGCATTAAATTCCACCTTCAGTCCTTCTACTGATATCATAGTGTCAATGAATTTATCGTTCAAGGCTGCAAAGGTAGCGATTTCCAGTGGGATATGACATCGGAAGCGTATATTATTGTATCAATTCCGCATAAAAAGAGCACTTTATCCTTCTATTTTCAGGGGCAAGGTGATTGTAAAGCACGTACCCTTCCCGGCTATGGACACCACTTCGATCTTGCCTTCGAAACGTTTGACGATTGTTTTGCAGATAGCCAGCCCCAACCCCGTACCTTGCTTAAAGGCATCTCCTTTGTAAAAACGATCAAAAATATGTTCGAGTACTTCTTTTGACATACCTGTTCCGGTATCTTCCACAAATATCTTTACATCCCCGGAGGGGGCCGGTCGGTATCCGATACGGATATTTCCTTCGGAAGTAAACTTTATAGCATTGTTCACCAGGTTGTTTATAACCTGACTCAACCGAGCGGGATCGGTATAAACGGTCACCTCCTGCCCGGGAAGATCCAACAACAACTCCACTCCTTCGCACATATTCATCCTTTGCGTACTGCCTATCTCATTCAATACCTCGTGGAGAGAAATGTTGCAAAAGTTAAATTCCATAGTGTTTGACTCTATCTTGGAAAGGTCCAGGATATCGGAGATCAAAACCATCAGCAACTGGCTGTTCTTTTCGATCAGAGAGGTAAATTCTATGATATCTTCTTTGGTCAAGTCCGATTCTCCATAGGCCAACAAGGAAGAAAAACCCACGATAGCATTGAGTGGCGTGCGTATTTCGTGGCTCATATTGGCAAGAAAGATACTTTTCAGTTCATCACTGCGTCGGGCCTTACGCAAGGCTTCATTCAACCGTTCTTCGGTATCCTTATACTTCTGGGTACTCATGCAGATGCCGACTACACGGAAAGGAGTTTCTTTCAACTGCCCGACATAGGTGGACTGGGCTTCGAACCACTCCCAACTGCCGTCGTCACGGCGAAGGCGATATTCGACGGGGGCTTCGTACAGAGTGCCATCCAGTTGCAGGGTTAAGGCGTCAAACAACGACTGACGGTCGTCGGGATGTATCAGGTAGGCAAACTCTTCGGAGGTGAGAGTGTAGTCTCGCGTGGGAATGCCCAAGTATTCGAAGTAGCGGGGATCGATAATCATAAGGTTACGCTCCATGTCGTACGACCATTGAAATATCTGCGTCCGGCTCAGGGCAATGTTCAACAGATGTTCCCGGGTACTTTCTTCCAGCACGTTGCGGTAGTAAAGTACGATTCTTACCAATCGGTTTTCTTCATATATGCCCATCAAAGCACCTTGTATAAGAAAACTGATATGTCTCTTCGGTTCGAGCATGAAGCAATTGGAAGTCAAGTGGATAATGCGCTGACGGTCTTCGTGCAATTCCCGCAGGTAGCGGGGCAGGACATTCTCTTTATCCTGCACAACCTCCAGCATATCGACAACGGGCTTTCCAATGACATCTGCATCCAGTTGAAGTTCATCGCTCATCTGCTTGTTCACACGCCAGATGCAGTCTTCAAGATCAATCATAACAATGCTGACGGGCCATACATCGAACAATTGTTCAGCAATGGCGTTCACAATCCGTACTTCCTGAGGTATATCGGGGTTCATAAGGCTATGTTTATCGTGTAAGGTGACAAAGGTCGGGCATAAACAGGTAGATGGCAAACAAAACGGAAGAAATCAACATTCTATTTCGGCGCAGATATATTCCATCGTTCACATCTTTACATCTTTTAACGGGACAGAAAGGGATAAAAAGGCGAATTTAACGGTTA
The DNA here is from genome assembly GCF_020091405.1 of Bacteroides cellulosilyticus. Classification (NCBI taxonomy): domain Bacteria; kingdom Pseudomonadati; phylum Bacteroidota; class Bacteroidia; order Bacteroidales; family Bacteroidaceae; genus Bacteroides; species Bacteroides cellulosilyticus. The sequence goes on along the minus strand of NZ_CP081903.1, from coordinate 2,634,083 downwards.
TTCCTGTTGATTATATACCGATATCCTTCAATTTTGCATACCTAAATGGAAAAAGATGAGCATAAGTAAATTCAATATACATGCAGGCTTCACTGCTTACAAGTGTGTCACAGTTAATGAGTTGGAATCTTTATTGGAGAAATCCTATAAGACAGAGGGGGGTATTTTTGCCCTCTGCAACAGGGGTTCCCTGAAAGCAATCATCAACCATACCGAATACCGGATTCGGGCGAATGAGTTAATAGCGCTTCCGCCGGAATCTTTCATCCAACTGCTGGCAACATCGGATGATCTGGAGATGCATACCGTCATGTTTTCACAACAACTGATCCAAAATGCGGGGATGGGTAAGAATATGATGGATAAGTTCTACGTCATCGGTAAGCACTATGTTTTCCCGCTATCGGAAGTGGCTTCCACACTGTATGCGGAGATGTTTACGTTTCTGTCTCACCTTTATAAAGAGGTTGGGGAGAAATTGAGTGAAGCTGTGTCTCAGTCGTTCCTGAGCTTGATGTTACAGGGGGTGTCCGAGCTTTGTCCGGAACAGGCGAAGCTGATAGAGACACCGGGTAGCAGACATTTCCAACAGTACCGGATTTTCGTCCGGATGGTACATGAGGACTATGTCCGGGAGCATCAGGTGGCGTATTATGCCAGGAAGATAAATATGCAAACGTCTGCCCTCTGCCGGCTTGTCAAGAAAGAGTCGGGGCATACGGCGATGGAGATTATCAATAAAACGCTCATCATGGATGCCAAGACGCAACTGCGCACGGAAAATACGTCGGTGAAGGATATTGCGCTGAGCCTGGGGTTCAATAATGCGGCTTTCTTCAATAAATTCTTCAAGAAACATACGGGGGTGACGCCACAGATGTTCCGGAACTCGGTGAGATAGCGGGGATACAAAAAAGTGTCCCTTTCGCAAACCTTTTATGCTGCAAACGAGTTAATTAAGAAGTTATAGAGACTTTTTACGAAAAATACAACTACGTGCATTTAATAAAAATCCCTAAGTTTGCGTCATGAAAAAGTTACTGCTGACTCTGTTCACTTTCCTGATAGCCATTAATGTGGCTTATCCGCAACTCGCCATCCGCCACCGTTTAGCCACTCCCCGGCCTGCCGACTCGCTCGATATAGACTATTACTCCCACAAAAGGGGGCTTCAGGCGGGTACCATGGTCTTCGGCATCAATATGGGAGTCTGGGCCTTCGACCGCTATATCCGTAAGGCTGACTTTGCCTACATCAACGGGCGTACTATCAAAGACAACCTCAAGTATGGCTTCGTGTGGGACAATGATGCCATGGGCACCAATATGTTCATGCACCCCTACCATGGTAGCCTGTACTTCAACTCAGCCCGATCCAACGGATACAATTTCTGGCAGTCCGGGCTCTTTGCCTTCGGCGGCAGTTTCATGTGGGAGATGTTTATGGAGAACGAATATCCCTCTACCAACGACATCATTGCCACCCCCATTGGCGGTATGGCCCTAGGCGAAGTGACTTACAGGGTTTCCGACCTCATCCTCGACGACCGGAAAACCGGTTGGTCACGCTTCGGACTGGAGTTTGCCGGATTCCTGGTGTCCCCCATGCGCGGTTTGACCCGTATTATCAACGGAGATGCCTGGAAGCGGCGTTCCACTTCGGGTAAGCAATTCGGTGTACCCGATGTAAGTGTGGATGTATCTCTGGGCATACGTACCCTGGAACTGAAAGACGAGATTCTGGACAAAGGTGTGGGTCTAGCCTCCGAAATCAACGTCGAATACGGTGACCGCTTCGATGCGGAAGATACCAAACCCTACGACTATTTCTCCATCCAGGCGAACCTGAACTGGCAGAAAGATCAACCGGTCCTGGGACAGATAAACATCGTTGGCCGACTGGTAGCCAAAGAGTTGGTGAACAATGAAAAGCACTATCTCAGCCTTGGGCTGTACCAGCACTTCGACTACTACGATTCGGACACGATATCGGCAGTATCGGCAAAAGTACCTTATAAATTCTGCACACCCGCTTCCGTGGGCGGTGGCCTCATCTACAAAAGAAACCTCAAACGGAACTGGGGAATAGATGGTTACGCCTACCTCAACGCCATCCTTCTGGGAGGTGCCCTCAGCGACTATTATCAAGTGGACGAACGCATCTACAACCTAGCCAGCGGCTACAGTAGCAAGCTCAACTTTAACTTTACCTACAAGGACCGTCTTGCTATATCCACCATCTACGAAGTCTACCACATGTTCACCTGGAAAGGGTATCCCCAAGACATCAACTGGGACGAAGTGGAACCGAAGACACTCAATGCCCAGGGCGACCGTTCAAGAGCCATCCTCCATGCAGTCGGCCTTCGGCTGGACCTGAAATTGCGGAAGCAACTGTACCTCACCGGCACATTTATGAACTACACCCGCGATACCAAATACAGGTATCACGCCAATGTATTTTCCAATACTTCGGAAGGGCGCATTATGCTGACTTATAAATATTGATGAAAAGACTGGAGAAATGAACCGATACCTGTAATATTGTGTAAAATTCAGTTGTCCAATCAGAAGAATTCCTCTACCTTTACACCGGTACATCAAATATTATAGATTATGAAAGGAGAGCGTAACGCACAGGTATATCAAGTAGGGCCTTATCTATTCGGTACTTCCTCCACCATTCCACACTGGAAAACGGAAGAGCTGATTCCCTCCCTGAAACCTTTCCTGTTATCTTTAGATACATACAAAGAGAAAGAACTTAAAATAGCATTCTCACTTGCCGTCCAGCCGGAGAGTGAAATCCAAGAAGAAGACCATGTAAAATATCGCTCACTCGTCGAGTTCGAATGGGAAGGTGCCACATGCAGGATCAGTGTGATTCCGGATACGGACTCTTATCTCATTACCATCCTCGCTCCCAACGATCCGAAAGAGTACACAGCTTATTTCTTCTACGGATTTACCAAAGGTGTCCTGTTCCTGCACGAAACAGAAGCGGATGCATTTGTACTCAACAATATCCTGATGATGATTTATGCTTTCAATACGGCTTGTTCCGATACTGTATTAATGCACGCTTCCGTCATAAAGAAAGATGGAAAGGGATATCTCTTCCAAGGCAAAAGCGGAACAGGAAAAAGTACGCACAGCGGGTTGTGGCTGAAGCATATCCCAGGCTGTGAACTGCTGAACGATGATAATCCCATCGTGCATTTCAACCGGGAAACAGGGGAAGCCACAGTCTACGGTTCGCCCTGGAGCGGAAAGACACCCTGCTACAAGAATGATTCTGTTCCTGTAGGGGCATTTGTACGATTGGAACAGGCTCCGATGAATGAGATTCAACGGGAGAGTCCGGCACGGGCCTTCGCATCACTATTGCCGTCGTGCTCTAATCTGAAGGAAGTGAGAGAATTGAATAATGGTGTCATCGAGACAGTGAAATATCTTGCGGCCCATACTCCGGTGTATTTTCTGAAATGCTTGCCGGACAGGGAGGCGGCGGAGATTTGTTTTAAACAAGCTACAAGAGCTACGAGCTACGAGTGCCTTTCGGTTCATAGCGCAGCCACTCGTAGCTTGTAACTCGTAGCATGTAGCTTATAGCTCGTAGCTAAATCAACATCATGATAGATAACGGACGAAAAAGAATCATCCCGAACGAGGTACTGTTACCCGAAGTAGCACGCCTCATCAGCGAAGGACATACCGTAACCCTGACAGTCAGAGGAAACAGTATGAACCCGTTTCTTGTAGACCGTCGCGACCGCATTATTTTAGGTCCTTTTACCGATGATGATTTACAACCGGGCGTTGCCGTACTTGCCAGAGATACGAACGGACGTATTATCTTCCACCGCATCATCCACCGCAACGGCCAAGAACTAACACTACTGGGAGACGGTAATATACGAATAACCGAACAGACCAACATAGCCAATGTCATGGGAGTAATGGTTGCCGCCATCCGCAAAGAAAAAGAATATCCGTGCAATGGCCGTGTCTGGCAGCGCTATTCTTTCTGGTGGATGAAACTGACCCCTGTAAGGCGATGGCTACTGGCAATATTCAGAAGAAGCAGAATAATAACAACCTAATACATACAAACAATGAAAATTAAGAACGGATTTACCTTACATCAGATTGGTGACGAACATATCATCATGCACAACGGCACAGGAAACGTAGATTTCAGCAATATCATCAGCCTGAACCCTACGGCAACCTGCCTTTGGCAACATGTGGAAGGAACAGATTTCAATACCGACACCCTTACCGATTTCCTTACGGAGAACTACGAAGTAGACGCTGAAACCGCAAAGCGGGATGCAGAACAACTGATAAAGAACTGGCTGGAAGCCGGAATCATAGAATAGCATATGCGTCGTACTTTCCTAACCTTGGTGCGTTCCGGATTATGGAACACCCCCGTCGACCCAACCCCGTTCAGTAGCATGAACACTGCCGACTGGGAAGAAATATACCAGCTGGCACGTACCCAAGCCCTTCTCGCCATTACCTTCGACGGAGTGCTCAGTCTGCCGGCAGAACTGCGCCCACCCCGACCGCTCTATCTGCAATGGGCAGCTAAAGTGGCACAAATCGAGCAGTCTAACCTCCGCCTGAATGAAGAACTCCCGGAAGTTTTTATGCCATACCGGGAAGCCGGTCTACACCCTATTCTACTGAAAGGACAAGGCATCGCCACTCACTACATAAACCCATTGCACCGTCAATGTGGCGACATCGACGTCTATATCGGAAAGGAAGGACAGCCCGTAGCCAACAATATTCTGCTCCGTCACGGTGCAGAGGCAGAAGGAGAAGCATCGGACAAACACGCCAGCTATTCATTTCATGGCGTTCATATAGAAAACCATCGTATCATTCTGCGGATTAACAATCCGGCAGGTAACCGGTACTTCCAGCGTCTGATACAGGAATGGTACCCACAGCATGCTGAAACAAGAGAGATACACGAATATCCCGTCAGCCTCCCGCCTGTAACATTCAATGCGCTGTATATCTTCATGCATGCATTCGTCCATTTCCTGAACAGCGGCATCGGCCTTCGCCAAGTTTGCGACTGGACCCGTCTGTTGGCAACACGTCATGAAGATATTGACAAACTTTTGCTGGAAAAATATTTCCGCAAAGTAGGATTGCTACGTGCCGCAAAAGCTTTCGGATATATCGCCGTGCATTATCTGGGTTTGCCGGAAGACAACCTGCCCTTCTCTGTCAAAGGTATGGAACGGGCAGGAGAAATCTTACTGGATGATATCTTTGCTACCGGAAACTTCGGTCAGCATGACGCACGCATCAAGCCACGTCCCAAAGGTTATTGGGCCGGAAAATGGCACACTTTCTGCCGGGCAACCAAACGCTGCATGAAGCTGCGAAAGTTTGCTCCCAATGAGGCGTTATGGTATCCGGTGACGCTGATAAAGGGAACAGTAACAATACAAATAAATAAGCTACGAGCTACAAAGCTACAAGCTACGAGTGCTATGCAGCATGATAGCGCCAGCCACTCGTAGCTCGTAACTAATTCATTATGAAGACAGAACAAATAAAGTACATCTGGGAAGTATCTCACGGACAACGGGGACGTATTCTCCTCTCCTGCCTCACAGGTATCATTGGGGTAGCGGTTTCTCTTGCCTTTATTTATGCTTCCAAGGTCGTCATCGACATTGCCACAGGTGCCGCCATCGGAAGCCTGACCAATGCCGCTATCCTTACTATTGCTTTGTTAATCGCCCAACTTCTGTGCGGAGCCGTCGACACCTGGCTCAGTGCCCGTATGCAAGTGGAAACAGGAAACGCACTGCGCCACCGCCTATTCTCCCGTCTATTACAAAGCCGTTGGAACGAATTGGAACGCTTCCACACCGGCGATATCGTAAACCGGGTGGAACAAGATACCGCCGCTATCGTGGGGTTACTGACCAGTACAACTCCGGCTTTCATAGTTACCATCGTTCAGTTGGTAGCCGCATTCGTATTCTTCTGCTTTCTCGATCCGTCCCTGCCTTGGGTGGTGGTAGGCATTCTACCTATTTTCCTATTGGGTAGCCGCTTCTATATGAAACGAATGCGCCGCTACACCCGTGAAATCCGGCAGAGCGACAGCCGTATCCAGTCCGTTATACAAGAAAGCCTGCAACACCGAACCGTCATCAAAACCCTGGAACAAAGCGACCGGCATATCGGAAAACTGGATGATCTGCAAGATGCACTCCGTAGTCAGATATTCGGTCGTACCCGCTTTTCACTCTCTGCACGTATGCTGGTGGCATTTGCGTTCTCCGGCGGCTATCTTACAGCATTTCTTTGGGGGGCAGTACGCCTTAGCACAGGGAGTATCACCTTCGGAACAATGACCGCCTTCCTGCAACTGGTAGGAAAAGTGCAACGACCTGCCCTTGATCTTTCACGCCTGCTGCCTTCCTTTATCAATGCCCTCACCGCCGTAGAGCGACTGATGGAACTTGAAGAACTTCCCTCCGAAGCAAGCGGAACAGCGCAACTGTTCCCCCAAACCCCGGACTTACAATTAAAGGATGTCACATTCAGTTATTCAACAGGAGACCGACCTATATTAAATCACTTCTCCTGCAACTTCCCCGCCGGAAGCTGCACTGCCGTATTGGGTGAAACCGGTGCTGGAAAAACGACCCTGATCCGGTTGCTTCTCGCACTCGCTGACCCGCAAGCAGGAAGTATCACCCTTTCATCCGCAAATACAACACAGTCCCTACCCTCAACTTTCAATTCTCAGTCCTCAACTCTTGAAGTTTCCCCTCAAACCCGTTCCAACTTCGTCTATGTCCCCCAAGGAAACACTCTTTTCAGCGGTACCATTCGCGACAACCTATTAATGGGCAATCCTCATGCCACCGAAGCCGAAATGCTCCAGGCTCTCCATACCGCCTGTGCCGACTTCGTTCTCTCTTTACCGGACGGAATAGATACTAACCTCAACGAACAAGGTGGCGGCCTCAGCGAAGGACAAGCCCAGCGTATCGCCATCGCCCGCGCCCTCCTCCGTCCCGGACACATCCTGCTGCTGGACGAAGCCACTTCCGCCCTCGATCCCGAAACGGAACGACTATTAATAGAAAGCCTGCGCAGAAACTGCACAGGCAAAACATTCATCTTCATCACACACCATCCGGCAGTAGCCGAGGCTTGCGAAGCAACTATACAACTTTAAAAGACGCATTGCCATGAAATTAAGAAAGGGAACCATCTCACGACGACTCCCTTTCATTCCTAATTTTAAATTTGCTTTCGCAAAGTTCTCCAGACTTAAAATAGCTTGGCAGGATATTCACCCGCATCCACTAAAGCCTGGATTTTATCTACAACACTTTGACGATCCTCAGGATAAGTCACGCCAAACCATTTGCTTGTAGTATCAAGGACCTCGCATGTAGCGACACCGTCCTGAATCAATTTATCCACCATCAACGGAATGAAGAATTCACTCTTCAGGTTCTCCATATTCTTCGGATCGCTCAGGAAGCTCTTGAAGAAATCGCAGCTGTATGCAAAATAATCGGGAGTAAAGCCCCAGAAGTTCATACTTACCGGAGTAGTTTCGGGAGTAGCCGTCCATTCGCCATTATCGTCAATGTATTTCACTTCTCCGTCCATACGTTGGATCTTAGTGCGCTCTACAACAGAAGTCAGCAGATTGTTGGCATCCGTACCGCAAAGACCGCGAGATACAGTACCGCTATCGCTCAGTGTATTACCAATGCGGAAACCTACCATTGAATATACATTCTTTGAATCTTCGGGCAGTGCAGAAAGGAATTTACCCATTACCTGGAAAGAATCGCGACCATAGAAGTCGTCGCAGTTGATAACGGCAAACGGTTCCTGAATTACATCAGCGCCCATCATTACGGCGTGGTTGGTTCCCCAGGGTTTCGTACGACCTTCGGGGCAAGTGAAGCCTTCGGGCAGATCGTCGATAGACTGGAACACCAATTCGCACGGGATATGACCTTCGTATTTGGAAATAATTTTATCACGAAAGTCTTTCTCAAAATCCTTACGGATTACGAAAACGAGCTTACCAAATCCGGCGTTAATGGCGTCATAAATTGAATAGTCCATAATAGTTTCGCCATTCGGACCCAGTCCGTCCAATTGCTTCAAGCCACCGTAACGGCTGCCCATTCCGGCTGCCAATAAGAATAAAGTTGGTTTCATACTTAGTTATTATTTAAAAAGGTTAGTGTATCCTTGTTTTGATTACGGGGCAAAATTACAAAAAATAAAGTCAAGAAAGGTAGACAATTGGTTCATATTTTAGCTTTATCGTACAAAACCCGCCATTAGAACGGATAACCGATAGCAAAATGCCATGCCATGCCATCTTTAAACTTCGGAATATTATAATATCCCTTCTTACCTGTATCATACGGATCATGCAGTGCCACTCCCCAGTCGAAACGGAATACAAGGAAGTCCAGATCATAACGCAAACCGGCACCTGTACCCAAAGCAACCTGTTTCGGGAAATTCTTCAACGTCAACTGTCCATTGGGACGGGTTTCATCCTTACGCATCAGCCAGACATTACCTGCATCGAGGAAGATAGCTCCGTGCAGGTCGCCGAGAATACGGAAACGATATTCCACGTTTGCTTCCATACGGATATCGCCCACGTGGTTGATATAGGAATACTTTTTCTCTTTATCGGGTGGATAGCCACCGGGACCGATGCTACGGGCAGAATAGGCACGGATACTGTTGGCGCCACCAATATAGAACTGTTCGGTATAAGGCGCAGTCGTTGCATTTCCGTAGGACCAGATTACTCCTCCTGCAATACGGGAAGCAATCATCTGGTTCTTGTCTATCCTGTAGTGATAGCGGAACTCCGAATTCAGCTTCAGGAATTGTGCGAAAGGCACTCCCAGCAATTTCTTGTCTTCCTTGCTGAAAGACTGTCCGAATGCCTTATAAATCAAAGAGGTCAGATTACCGGCAGATCCGAATGTAGTCTGCCACCAGATGGGATTACGTACATTGCGAAGAGAAGCGTTATCATAAGTGTAGGTATATTCCATCTTGGGAATAAACTGATTACGGAGGCTGATGTAAAGAGCCGGGTTCTGAGCCTGTATTTCCTCAAAAGCCGCAGTCGGATTGCGCAGCACATTAAATGTCAATTGGAAGGGCGTGATACTATGTTTCCGGGTAGGCACAGGCTGAAAGTCATACGTGACGTTTCCACCGAAAGCAAGCAGTTTGTAGTACTTGGCACGGTTGATCTGGTCTATGTAGACACGGAAGGTGGTGGAAGCCGGGAAGTCATATTCCTTGGTACCCATCCGAGGGAAGACGATACGTGGGAAGGTAAGTGCAGAAGATAAGCCCAACTCGTAGCTATTCATCAGCGAGCTGCTGTTCTTACCCGTCTGCCATTCATAAGAGCCGTTCACTTTCACATTCCAGGTTTCACCACCGCCAAAGACGTTGTTCTTCGTTACGGTGAAGGCGGCACCGGGGCCGGTCTGGTTATTGCTCTTCATGGTGACATTAAAGTCCAATTCGGCATCATACGGCTTATCCAACATGGCACGGATATTCACATCCAGCGTATCGGAAACGAGTGCTGTATCGCGGGGCGTGTACTGCATCTCCAGATAACGGAAGATGCCCACACTTGCCAGACGCTCCTGGATACGGGTTTGCCGGTATTGGCTATATAGCTTTTCCGGACGACGGCGCATACCTCCCTTGTCCAGTTCCTGGCGTTTCCGTTGGTAACCTTGGTAGTTCAGCCAACGGTGGAGCATATTGGGACGTATCTTCAGTTTATCGTAATAGTGTATCCAGAAAGTCTTGTAGTAAAGACTGTCATTGGGCGTTTGTCCTTGCGGGCCGTGGAGGTAAAAATTAGTTTTACCTACAAAGAAAGGGCGTTCGGCGTCCTTCGGCATACCGGGAACAGGGATCATGCGCAGGCTGACGTGCCCACCGGGAACGAGAGTTGTATCGGCCTGGTAAGTCAGGTAGTCAGGGCGAAAATAGTAATACCCCATATTACGCAGCAAACCGCTGATGCGGGTACGCTCACCATCAAGATCAGTAACATTGAACTGTTCACCCGGACTGATCAGGGAGCGACGGCGACCAAGGTTGATAATCTGCATCGTCGTACTATTGAATCCCCGATAATATACGGTATCAATGAAGTACGGGTTACGCATATCGACCGTGTATTGCAATTTAGCTTTCAGACTGTCCTTAGGATTAACGAAAGTCTGATAACTTACCGTGCCATTGAAGTACCCATAATCGTGCAGGATATTCGTCGCTACTTTCTGCCGGATGTCCGGATTAACGGAAGATATGAGCACGGGAGTAGCGGCAAAGCGATTGAATATCCACTTACCAAAACCTTTTTTGTACTTCGCAAAACCATTGTACACCCACAGTCCGAATGGGAAAGGGATGCGGTATTCAGAGCTACCGAGCAGGGCGTTATTGGGAGCTTTGGCAAGGGCGGCTTCCACTTCTTCCATAGCGGTCTCGCCTACCTTGGTATTGGAGCGGTTCTCTACAATCATCGGCTTCTGACCGGTGTAGAGCACTTCGCCTTCGGGCAGGTGCTTAGTAGTGGAGCAGGCTGCCAGAAGCAGGGTTGCAAGGAGGATGTATACGAGTTTCTTCATTTTGATTCTTATTTCTTTTACACTATTCGCTCACAGGTTCTACTTTCTTCTTTCTCTTGAATATGAACAGCTCACTCAGGCGGTCCATCTTACGACGAAGCACAAGGCCGACACCAGTCTCGGTTATCTCACCATCGAGCACACTTTCATAGTTTTTGTTGTGGAACACGCGGACATAGCGTGTACCGCTATTATCCAAACGATACTCCAAAGATATATTATCGATGAACGATTCCACGTCATTCGTTGCATTGGCACCACTGGACACTTTTCCACCGATTACAATCTGTATACGGTCATTGAAGAAACGCTGAGAGTAGCGGAAGCTGTAGTCCGTCTGTTTATCACCCGTTTCGGCAGCGGTACGGTCTTCAATGCCGACACTGAGAGAAGCGTTCTTCAGATTTCCGGTCAGCGCATTAATCTGACTTTGCAGCACGCTGTTCAGTGCGGAACCCATGGTCAAACCACCACCTTTTCCGCTGTTATAAAGATACATACCTGTGGCAAGCATGGTAATGGCTTGTTTGCTTCGTTCATCGGCACTCATTCCTGCCAGTTCACCCTGTACGGTGGCATCATCGGGAGCACTCAGATTAAAACTCAAGTCAGGGTTTTCCAGACGGTTCTTGATGCTGATGGAAACGTCGAAGTTCACCATGCGCGAACCGCCGTCATCCCCATCGGATACAGAAGCGCGGACACGTTCCGTAGCAGTCAGGTTGAGCGAAGGATTCATCGGATTACCCGTCCAGTCCACATAACTTCCGTTGACAAACTGGAACTCTTTCAGAGGGATAACGGGCAAGGCGTATTTCATCATACCACCGATCAGCGTATAGCGACCGGACAATGTAAGATCGCCTTGCGGAGTATATTGCAGATTCAAGTCGCCTCCGCCTTCCAGTTCCACACGGCTGCTGCGGTCGGGGCTAAGATCGGCACGTAAACGTACGGCATCATCAATATGCACGGACATCAGCATGTCCATACCACCGAGCGACATGGTGGGAACCTCGGTTGCTTGTACCGAAGTAGTATCCGTAAAGGAAGTGAACGTAACGAGTTCACCCAAACGGTCTTCTACTGTCAAGGGCGAATCGGTCAGCACGTAGGTTACATCCGTATTGCCCAGCAGATTCATGTTTCCGCGCATGGTCAGTCCATCCAGCGGACCGCGTACGGTAGCATCCAGGTCTACAAAGATTTTGCCATAGATCATACTCTCCTTGGTGCGGGGAGCATCGAGCAGGGTGTAATTCTGTGCACGCAGGTTCAACTTTGCCGTCGGATTCTCCATATTGCGGAAGTCTATATTCCCATCTATCGTGAAAGGATTCCGGCTGGTGGTGTATATAGCAAACTTATTAAATATAAGCTGATTATTCTCTATCTTCAGCGGACGATTGTCGAACCAATAGCGAGCGCCTGCCTGACGGGCATAGACAGATACGCTGTCCAGTGAGAGGTCACCGCTCAGTTTAGGCTTCTCCATGGCACCGCTAATATAGAGTCCGCCGTCAATGTCACCGGTAAAGGCAACTACCTGATCGGGCATGAAAGCATTGGCAAGCGAGAGTGGGAAATGTTCAAAAGTAGTGTTGACTTCAACCGAATCGCGCCCGTTCTTTTGGGTCAAGACGGCATCAGCGGTCATTACCTCCTGATCTCCCGACCGGAAGTAGGCATTCAGATAGTGCGTACCTTTATCACCCGGAAGCCAGGTGGCACCCAGCCCGATGTTACCTACCGGTTGGCGTTCGTAAGTCAGCTTTTCCACACCGGCCTCAGCGGAAACTTGTAGTGAGGTTGCGGTCTGTATATAGTTGGCCTCTGCCGAGAAAAGTCCCGTAATGCGGGGCATATATGGCAGAATACCGCTCAATTTATCCAGGCGGAAACGTATGAGTTCCAAATTGATATTCTGCAAGGAAACGGTGTCGGAACGGTCGGACTGCATGCGGAAGCAAAGTCCGTCGTCGCTGTCCATGTCCACATTGGCATAGACGCGCATATTCTTGTGCAGATAAATCCAGTCGCTGTTATCCACAAAGCGGAACTTCTGGAAAGCGATAATAGGCTCGGCAGGTGTCAAGCGGAAGGCAATACCATTACCCCTACCCCGGCCCTCTATCAAAGGACGGGCATTGATACCCAGATCGAGTCCGGTATCTCCCTTCGCATCCACATAATTCAAGGTCAGTTCGGCATCTTCATTACGGATTTCACCCGTCAGTGTACTGCGGAAGACAAACTGCGGGTTCTTTGGACCATTAATGACACCACCCTGCAACTTCATGCGTGCAGTATCTTGGCTGATAGCGAAGAAAATAGTATCCAGTTGCAGGGAGTCCATACGCAAACCATGTATAGCAGTACGCCCATTGATACCTCGTCGGGGGGTAGTGCCGAAACGCAACACAAAATCATTAAAAGAAATATCCTTAGTTGCCAGGAAATAACTGACAGGGTTCTGTTTGCCGGCTTTCAGTTGCATACCGGCTGAGGGCAGCGCTTTCCGCAATTCTGCATGATCGAGTTGCTTTGATTCTATCTGCCGGGTAAGCAGTGTGGCAAAGGCAGTGCCCTGATCCATCAGTTTCTGCAAGGTGCTGCGGGCACGGAACTGGAAGTCGAGGTCGCCTGCATCCATGCTCATCTTGATAGAGTCATGGCGTGCTTCGGCACCGAGAGTGAAAGCGAAAGGATGCTTCAATGGCTTGGGAGAAATTCCTAACTCATGTAAACCGACATTCTCCACATTCATAGCCACCTTGCCATCCAGGTATTTACGATCAAGACGCATATCGGCATCCGCCTGCATCTTCAGCAGGGCATTGTCGCTCGTCATGCGTACAGTGGCAAGAGCGGATTTCAATCCGGCGGTCAGGTCAATGCCGGAGATATTCCAGTGCCCGTATTGTAATTCGCCGAGAGAAGCTTGTACAGCCGCCACGGTACGGTGGTTGGCGGGATCGAATCCTTTTCCTTTAGCGGCAACCTTAGCCGAAAGGGTATAGATAGAATCTTTAGGTAGGAAGTGGTGTACTTGCAGGGCATCCACATGAAGGTCTGCCTGATAAGCTTCAGTGGCAGTGTTATAGTGCGCCAGCAAGTTCAACGTTCCTTCGCGTTCTTTCAGCTTAAGCGTAGCGTCATACTTAGGTCCATCCATGCCAAGACGTGCTGCCAAATGCATACTGTCCGGCACTACTATGGAGCCATCCGGAGTGACGCCTGTCAGTCCGGTAAGGAAATTCAGATTTTGTGTCCGGATATCGAAGTCAATGCTTCCGTTGCGCGTCAGACTGTCGGTGAGGTTCCAAATCTCGCCCCCTCCATTCAAGGTGAAAGCACCCGGCAGATCGATGTTGAAGCGGGAAATCTGCATCTGCTTAAAGTTACCTTCCGTACCGGCACGGATAGTAAGGGGCCGGAAAGGATATGCATCCTTGAATGTATCAGGTAAATCACCTGCAAAGAGCATCACATCCTGCTTGCCGATGCGGGCATTGAAACGGGCGGAGAGTCGTCCGGAAGTGGGAATTTCCACCAGTTCCCAATAAGTCTGGGCAGTGAAATCCATTTCGCTATGCGGGGTAAGTAATTTTAAGGCAGGTACCTGAATGACAGTAGAATCAGCATATACCCGTCCCGTCAGTGAAGTGATGCTCAGACCGGAACGCTCGTTCATGGAGAATTCTCGGATAACGGCATTGATATTCCGTCCATGATAAAGCACGGAGTCCACCCCAATACGAATATCCCGCAAGGCGATGTGCGAAGCATCAAATCCGGGAGCAGGTTTCACACCGGTGCTATCAGTAGCCGCAAGACTACCGGTATCTATCAGGCTATTAATGGCACTGAGCAATTGACTGCCCGTGTCATAGTTCACCGTAGTACCGCTCAATTCAAATTTCTTCAGACCGTACATCTGTCCGCCCAGGTCAGCAACCGCATCATCTACCTCTGCATCGCCCAGACGGGCAGCAAGACGCATGGAATCCAACGGCATTTGCAAATCAACGGAAACGTTTTTCAGTGCCAACTTATGCAAGGCTACTTTCCAATTAAGGGCGGTAGTCGCAGTGTCCGGTTCGGCAGTAGTAGTATCGTTCATCACAACGAGCATATGAGTATCACTCAATTCCACACGATTGATAACGGCATCCTCTTTCTTCAGGTCTATGCCATGGCTTTCAAGGAAGAAACGTCCTAATACACCACGTATGCGGATACCCTCTATCAAATCGGCAGAGTTCAGAAAAACTCCGTTCACGGTTACCTCATCCACTTCTACTTGTCCGCGTATCAACGGCCATGCCTGCACGCGCACGTTCAGGCTTTCCAGGGTCAGCAGAGTATCAGGAGTTTGTTTCACGGCAAGAGAGTCACCGGGAGCAGAGGATATTTGTTTATCTGCCTGTATAGGCTGGATGACCTGCACACCACGTACCAACAGGTTCAGCGGAAAGCGGAGGTCAATACGTTCAACAGATATATCCATACCTGTTGCCTCGGATGCGATGGCGGTAGCTTGCTTCCGTATCAGGTTCTGTACGGGAGGGATATAAAGCAATACCATCAGTATTGCAAATAATAGGATAGGGGTAAGTAGTATCCACACTACCCATTTTAACCATTTTCTTCTCATTAGGACGTCAATCGATAGTCAGTGTTTAAATCGTTACAAAGTAAACAAATTCCAACGACATTTGGTTGATGCAAAAGACAAAAAGGCTATTTATTCCACTATCCGGCACTCTATACAGCAGGGCTTCGCTATGCGAATCAGTAGTTGGAATAGATTTATGAGGGAAAAGAAGCGGGTTTGAATCAAATGGGTACGCGTCGTCCGCGTATCTATTGATTCATTACTGAGCAATATGAAACTTTTATTGCGGTTACCCTAATCAACATGTAAATGTCGCATTTTTTCATCTCTGCATCTTTTTACCCAAAGCCGGAGCATCAACGTCCAAATCACCTCTACAGCACCTTCTGAGAGGGGGTAAGGAAAGGTAACGACTTTGGGGTAGGAAAGGTAACGACTGAGGCACCCAAAGGTAACGACTGAGGCTGGCAAAGGTAACGACTTTCCCTAACACAGGTTTTCGGAAGGTTTCAAAGCAAATGAAGCACTCTCTTTTGTACGATTTAATCATCAAGAAATAAAGCTGTTTTTAATATATTGATCCTTTTCAGACATTTATTCATTTTTGTTAGGTTATGAACTAATTCACCACAGAGTAACACAGAGTCTCACTGAGTTTAATCAATTTGAAATCAGAAAAAATAGAACTCCGTGATACTCTGTGTTACTCTGTGGTGAAAACTCATTGCTATACCGTTATAAATAGAGCACAAAATACCCCTTTGCATATATTTTTCAACATTTACCCTTGCTGTTTATCAATAAATCCCTTACCTTTGCTTCCATCAAATAGATATGACAAGTATGTTCCGGCAATCAACAAACAGGCTCACGGTATGGCTATTCGCCCTCTGCCTCTTTTTTCCTTTCTGCAAATTGTCTTCTGCATGGCGTAATGTCGCCGCGCAGGATAAGGCTTTTTCAACTTCAGCCGTATCAAAAGCATCCCCTGACAGTATAATGCCTGAACGCCTTACATTTCCCGATTCCGTGGCACTTGCAGCACCCGAAGCTGCCGGAAGGAGCGTTTCTTCTCTTGTAGCTTACCTGAAACAGCATCTCAGCACAGACGACCAACTGGCACGCGCCATCTATACCTGGGTTTCAAGAAATATTAAATACAATGTGTACATAACTTATACCTCGCGCAGCGAGGAAGCAAACGAAACGAAAGAAATACAAAAGATACTGTCCGAACGCAAAGGTATCTGTCAGGATTACGCATTGCTTTTTAAAGCGCTGGCGAAGGAAGCGGGAATGGACGCTTATGTTATTAATGGCTATAACCGCAGGGACGGTGCCTTATTGCCCGACCCACACGAATGGTGCGCAGCCAAAGTAAATGGAAAATGGTATATGTTCGACCCTACATGGGGCGCAGGATTTGTGGAAAACTACCAGTTCATTCCTTCCCCGAATCATCGTTTCTGCAAGCTGTTGCCGGATACATTGCTGAAAACACACATGCCTTTCGATCCGATGTTCCAGTTCCGCGAACGTCCACTGAGCTATGAAGAGTTTGATACAGGAGTTGTGGATGAACAACGCTCCGTACCGGTATTCTATTGGGCGGATACATTGGCTCTATATGCAAGGCAGGATACACTGGAAAGACTGGCAAGTGCCAGACAGCGCATGTTATCGAACGGGCGGAGCAATGACTTGGTTTATTATATGCTGGAACTTACGAGTAACAACATCCGCATAGCCGGTTACCAGAAGATTCTGAATGCTTACAATATGGCAATGGATTTACAGGGAAAAGCTACGGATGCCATCAATGAATTCGTCCGTTACCGGAATAAGGCATTTGAGCCCCTGAAACCGGATGCAGAAATTCAGGCGATGGTAGATGTCCCCGAGGAATTGATAAACCGGGCAGACAGTGCGATCAATAGCATCCGCACCGCACCGGAGAGATACCGGGAACCTATCCTGAAATTACGGGATCAGATAATGGAAGTGGCAACAACCGTATATAAACATAAACTTTTTCTGAGGCAGTACTTTAAGCTACCGCCCAAGCAGAGGAAAGGGATGTTTAAGCAGACGAAATAAAAAGGAAGAACACTTTCCTCACCACAGAGTAACACAGAGTTTCACGGAAGGTTATCTAAACTTTCTTTGCAGCTTGTTCAAGTATATCTCCTATCAATCTTAGGGCAGCAAGCGATTTCTCTTTTATTTTTTCATCAAAAGGCACTCCACGTGAGGCTTCAAGCTCTTTCAATAAAGTAACAAGCTCACTGGCTCCCAACAGAGTAAACAGGGGAAGCATCTTGTGCCCCATGGCGGCAATGCCGTCTGTGTCTTCTGTTTCCAATGCTTGTCGCAAGCGATCAACATTCAGGCGTGTCTCTACGACGAAGCTTTCCAGTATGGATTTTGCCGCATCCGGATCATCACCGGAAAAAGCGGTAAGGGCGGAAAAGTTCAAAGCAGAAGAAGGGGCGGTATCAACAGTAGCAATATCCGCTTGTAAAACGCCAATCTCCGTAAGCAACTCATTCACCGTAAACGGTTTGTGCAGACTTCCGGCAAAGCCATGTTGCAGAAACTCCTCACGTTTCATATCACTGCGGGCAGTAACGGCAACCACCGGAATAGTCTTGGCTTGCGGGATATTCGAAGCACGCAGCAGGTTCAGCAAGTCGAAACCATTCATGGCAGGCATTTGCACATCGGTCAGCAACACATCGAAAGTATCAGTACGGAGGGCTTCCAAGAGTTCATCCAGTTGCAGGCAGGTTACGGAAGTAATGCCACTCTGTGCAAGCATGGCGGCAGTGAGAGTAAGCTGAATGCGGTCGTCATCAATCAAGAGAATATGCAAAGCGGGTATCTGAGTTTGTGGGTCCCCACTTGTTTGGTCATTCAAGGCGGAAGTATCATTATCCAATGCCACCGGATACAAAGGTACCCGTAACGTGAATGTACTTCCCTTTCCGAGCGCACTGTCCACCTCAATACGTCCCTCCAGCAGTTGCACCAGCATACGGACAATGGACAATCCCAGTCCGAAGCCCTCCTCTCCCTGTGCTCCGGGCAGACGGGTGAATTCCTGGAAAATACGCTCACGATCACCGGGCTCCATACCCTTTCCCGTATCGATAACAGAGAGTTTCAAATGGTTACCGGGAAAAACGGAATCGCCTTTCGGCACAAAAGAGGCAGTCAGCGTAATGCCGCCCGCCGAAGTAAACTTCACTGCATTAGAGAGCAGGTTATTGACAATCTGGCGTAAGCGCAATGGGTCACTGATAAAAGCTCCTTTCAGTTCCGGATCTATCTCACACTTCAAAGACAATCCTTTGGCAGAAGTCAGTGGTTCAAAGCTGACATAGATTTCTTCTAACAAGCGTGCGGGATGGAAAGTAACCCGATTTATCTCAGCTTTATTCAAGTCGAGGCGGTGGAAGTCGAGCAAGTCGGTAACAAGCTTCAACAGGTGTTCCGAAGAAGTTTTCATGTTGTCGAGATAGAAGCGCTGCCGTTCGTCAACGGTGAGTCGGGAGAGCAGGTCGGCATATCCCATGATGGAACCTAAAGGAGCTTTGAAGTCGTGGGTAATGGCAAGCATCAACTTTTCGCGGGAGGCAAGCAACTCTTCGGCAAAACGGTTGGCCTCTTCCAATTGATGCCGGTAACGGTTACTACGGGTGACATCCCGCCAGATCATGACAAGAAAGATAACGGACAGCACAACAGCCCCGGCAGCAATACCCGAAATAATCGTTGCAGAACGATGCCGGACAGCTTTCTGATACTCAGCTTCTTCACGGGCACGCATCAGGGTTTCCTGTTCATATCCTTTCAAAAGGCTGTCGATACGGGCACTCAGCGCGTGGTCAAGACGTTGCAAAGTTCGCTTACGACGCTGCATCACACTATTGGTAGCCTTCTTCTGTCGGGCAACAGTGCGCAACTTCGCATGCAGGGAATCAACCGGATTATAAGCATCGAGTACAGTATCCGTAGCAACTTCAAGGGTTGTTTGCACCTGAACAGCAGAATCTTTGCGTGGCGGAACGAAGACTTCTCCCAGACGGCGGAAGAAGCCTTTCTTCTTAGGTTGTGTCACAACCGTATCGCGGCGGGCAATAACCCGACGTTGTACACGTTGCTGGGTGATAATAGTATCCTGTTCGGCAATAATCTGTTCCACTTCACGGGCTGAAATCATGCTGTCATTGGCTTCGCTCAGTGTGCGCAGCAGGCGGACGGTATTAGCATCCTTTTCCCTCAAAAGTCCTATCAGACTGTCCGTGCGCAGAATATCAGTATTATCCGAACTCATAAGATTCTCCATTTCCCGGTGCACGAAGAACAGGGAATAAAGTAAGACTGCCAACAGGACAGCATAACCGGCAGCTATCTTCTTCTTGGAGACATTGTTCATTTATCTTTCGTTTTATAGCGGAAACGCAGCCAAAGCATAATCCCCGCACTGGTCAGTCCGAACGGGAAGGCCATCCACACACCGACCGTACCCCAGCCCAGCACGAAACCGCATAAGTATCCTACAGGCAAAGATATAACAAAATAGGAAATAAATGCAATGATCATCATCGGTTTTACGTCTGCAATACCACGCAGGGCATTGGCAAAACTGATTTGCAGTCCGTCACCAAACTGATAAACCAGGAATGGCAGGAACAGAGAAGATACCATGGCAGAAACCTCCACACTATCCGTAAACCAGCCCCCCACCTGATTGCGCAACAGAAACACAATGCTCAGAAGCACCACCGCCATTGCCATGATCAGGTGATAACCGGCATATGCCGAACGGCGGACATTCACCATGTCGTTCTGCCCCTTGAAGTTACTGACACGAACAGCAATCGCCGCCCCCATTCCATAAAACATCATAAAGGTGAACTGAGAAATAGTAAGCATAATCTGATGCGACGCCAAAGCAATAGTTCCCAGCCAACCGACCATAATCGTGCTGAGACTGAATGAAGCCGTCTCCATGCCCATCTGCAAACCGACAGGCCACCCAAGTCCATTCAATTTCCTGAACATCTGTTTCGACCATCCCAAGCGGAAGAACCCTACTTTATATCTCAGGAACCTCCGACTACGAAAAACAATCAATGCAAAAGCAATAACCATGACGATGCGTGAGAACAGGGTACTGATACCCGCACCGAGCAATCCCCATTCCGGGAAACCGAACTTTCCGTAAATCAGCACATAATTGCCGACAATATTCAGCGCATTTCCACCAAGAAGCACCCACATGGCAGTCTGCGTTTGAGTAATGCCATCCGTAAATTGCTTAAAGCCATTGAACAGCATGACAAATACCAGGGATGCAAGCAGAACCAGAAAATAAGGTTTTATCAAGGGAATCAGTTCCTCGGGTTGTCCCATGTATTCCACACAGAAATAGACAACAGTCATGATAAGCGTCAGCAACAGTGCTACCAACACATTGGCAAGCAAACTTGAACGCAAAGCTTGTCCGGCCTCCATGAAACGACGATTACCGTAGAACTCGCCCACCACAGGCGTCAGTCCATAAGAGAAACCGGTACTGAAAATAATGCAAAGTGTAAAAAGATTGTTGGTGAAAGAAGCGGCAGCCAACTCAGCCGTGCTGTGATGTCCCACCATCAAGGTATCGGCAAATCCAAGAACAATGACACCCATCTGGCCGATAACAATGGGAAGTCCTAAGTAAAAGAGGGCTTTATAGTGCCCCTTGTATGTAGCAATTAATCTATTCATTTATCTTTCTCATAATATAATACCACCGAGTTTTCCTCACGGAAAGTCTCTTGTGCAACTACCTTCAGCTGCTCTGCCGTCACTGCGCGATACCGTTCTACCTCACGGTCTATATCTTCTGCCTGCCCGGTCAGTTCGAACCATGCCAGATTTGTGGCTACATTCAGGTAATTGATATTCCCGAATATCTGGGTGGATTCAAACTTATTCTTTACTTTCTCCAGTTCCTGTTCTTCTATCGCCACTTGCTGCAACTCCTGCAACTCTTTACGTACAGCGGCCTCAGCCTGTTCCAGTGACACTCCGGCTGATGGTTTTCCACTGATATGCAGCAATCCCGCATCACGTGTACCCGAAATATAAGCATCTATGCCGGAGAATAATTTCTGTTCCTGCACCAACCGACGGTTCAAGCGACTGGAACGCCCGTTACTAAGGATATCTGAAAGAATATCAAAAGCGTAATAATCAGGATGCCCGCGACTACACATATGATAAGCCATGAACAATGCATCCAGGGGAACAGGCCGTTTCACTACCTGCCTGCGTTCCTGCGTCTGTACGGGTTCCTGCGGCAATTGTCGCACAGGCACATTCCTGCGGGGAATCGGACCGAACCATTTTTCTGTTAACCGGACAGCTTCTTCCCACGATATGTTTCCGGTTACGGCAAGCACAGCATTATTAGGTGCATAAAAACGGTAGAAGAATGCCTTCACTTCCTCCAATGTAGCTTGTTCGATGTGCGATAAATCCTTCCCGATGGTAGGCCAGCGGTACGGATGCACTTCGTAAGCCAACGGACGGATAAGATGTCCCACATCTCCGTAAGGCTGGTTCAGACAACGCTGTTTGAACTCCTCCATGACCACACCGCGCTGCACTTCAAGGCTTTGTTCACTGAATGCCAGTTCCAGCATACGGTCGGACTCCAGCCAGAAGCCAATCTCTACATTCGACTTGGGAACGGTGAGGTAATAGTTCGTAATGTCATTGTTCGTCCAGGCATTGTTTTCGCCACCTGCCGACTGTAAAGGAGCATCATAGTCGGGTATATTCACAGAACCGCCAAACATCAGATGTTCAAACAGATGGGCAAAGCCGGTATGTTCGGGATCTTCGTCCCGGGCACCTACATCATAGACGATGTTCAGTGCCACCATCTGAGTACTGAGATCCTGGTAATGCACCAGTCGCAGACCGTTATTAAGACAGTATTTATTTATTTTCATAAAATAGCGATTGTTACTTATCGGAGAAAGGATTTTCTTTCGGGCGAGGTTATGAATTAATTCACCACAGAGTAACACAGGGTATCACAGAGTTTAATCAATTTGAAATCAAAAGAATAGAACTCCGTGAGACTCTGTGTTACTCTGTGGTGAAAACTCATTACTGCACATTTTTGAACTAATTTCATCAACGGTTTAGTCCAACACTGTCACTTTCTTGATCTTCACATCCTCTTCCGGGCGGTCGCTACGATCTGTTTTTACCTGTTGTATCTTATCTACTATATCCATGCCTTCGATCACTTCGCCGAACACAGTATATTCACCATCCAAATGCGGAGTACCACCTACCGTAGTGTAAGCCTTCACCTGCTCCGGTGTGAAGTGGAATTCCGGTTGCTTGGCAACTTCCGCCTCAGCCTGCGCAAACAGGCTATCCTGCAAGTTCATCAGACCATCCTGGTCATTTTCCTTACGCATCTTATAGATTTCCTTCATGTGCTTCTGTGCCAAAGCATTGAACACAGTAGTCAGACGATTCTGGTTCATCTGGTTCTCCATCCCCAGCAACGTAGTATCATTATACACTTTACCCGTCACAATGTAGAACTGGCAACCTGATGATTCCTTCTTCGGATTCACATTGTCACCCTGACGCGCAGCCGACAATGCACCTTTCTTATGGAAATACTTCGGATAAACAAACTCAGCCGGAATAGTATAACCTACATCACCTGCACCCAGCATCTTTCCTTTCGGAGCATTCTTTGACTCAGGGTCGCCTGCCTGTATCATAAAATCCTTGATGACACGGTGGAACAATGTACCTTCGTATGTACCCTCCTCCGCCAGTTTGATGAAGTTATCACGATGTTGCGGTGTCTCATTATACAGTTTCACGATAATGTCACCCGCAGTTGTTTCAATCTTCAATTTAGTTTCCTGATCCATGTTTCTATCTTTCTTTTGTCCCGATTGGCAGGCTGTAACGCTGCAAATCAGTATGGTTAATAATACAGTGAAATTCCTCCTCATAACGCTTTTTATTTAAATTAAGTTTGCAAATATACGATTTTCAGACAAAACGGTTTACCTTTGTGTCTTAAAAGAGACAAAAGAATAAGGCAATGAAATCCATACTCATCGTTGAAGACGACATTACTTACGGTATGATGCTGAAGACCTGGTTAGGCAAAAAAGGCTTTCAGGTAGCTTCCGTCAGCAGTATCGCCCGCGCCCAGAAACATTTGGAAACAGAGGGTGCCGACTTGATTTTGTCCGACCTGCGTCTGCCCGACAAGGACGGCATCGATCTGTTGAAGTGGTTGGGAGAGCAAGGTCTGTCCGTTCCGCTCATCATGATGACAAGCTATGCTGATATACAATCGGCGGTGCAAGCCATGAAATTAGGTGCCAGCGACTACGTTGCCAAGCCTGTAAATCCGGACGAGCTTCTGAAGAAAATCAGTGAGGCTGTGAAACAACCCGCTGCTTCCCCCAAACAAACCATCAGTTCCGGAAAAGGAGAAAGTACCCATCAGAAAAATGCAGGCGGCGCTCCGTCTTCCGACTATCTGGAAGGAGAAAGTGATGCTGCCAAGCAACTTTATAATTATGTAAGACTGGTTGCCCCCACCACAATGTCGGTACTGATCAATGGTGCCAGCGGAACGGGTAAAGAGTATGTAGCCCACCGTATCCATCAACTCAGCAAGCGTGCCGGACAGCCCTTCGTCGCCATCGACTGTGGCTCCATCCCTAAAGAACTTGCCGCATCGGAGTTCTTCGGACACGTGAAAGGTTCATTCACCGGAGCATTGACAGACAAAACAGGAGCCTTTGTTGCAGCCAACGGAGGAACCATCTTCCTCGATGAAATAGGTAATCTCAGCTACGAAGTCCAGATACAACTACTACGTGCCTTGCAGGAACGAAAAATACGTCCGGTAGGTTCCAATAAAGAAATCACTGTAGATGTTCGTTTGGTTTCCGCAACAAATGAAGATTTGGAACAAGCCATTGAGAAAGGAACTTTCCGTCAGGATCTGTTCCACCGTATCAATGAATTCACCCTGCGCATGCCCGAACTCAAGGACCGGAGAGAAGACATCCTTCTCTTTGCCAACTTCTTCCTCGACCAAGCCAACCGGGAACTGGACAAACAGTTAATCGGATTCGATGATGCAGCATCCAAAGCATTGCTGGAATACCACTGGCCGGGAAATCTGCGACAGATGAAGAATGTGGTACGACGCGCCACCCTATTGGCACAAGACCAACTTATTACACTGAGAGAACTAACCGAACTGCAGCAAATCACTCATCCCCATGTAGGTCTGCCATTGCGTAATGAAGAAACAGAAAAGCATCAGATTATCGAAGCACTGCGGCAAACGGGAAATAATAAAAGCCGGGCGGCGCAACTGCTGGGCATAGACCGTAAAACATTATACAATAAGCTGAAACTTTACGAAATAGAGAGCTAAATAGCCCCAGTGTGGAATTTTTCCACACTCCATTTCCACACTTTCCACACAATTCCACACTGTGCCACACTTCTCCACTACCTCTCATCATTAATTATCAACCATTTACCTAGAATTCGTTTCTTCTGGCACGTGCTTTGCAACTATAATTTATGTAAGCACAAAGCTTCCTAAAGAAAAAGGAAACCTAAACTTTCAACTATAAGATATATATTTAGTATAACACTTAAAAAGCAAATGATTATGAAAAAGTTAGTATTAGTAGCAGCCCTGTTTATGTTTGTTTGTGGTGGTTCTTTCCTGGCAAACGCTCAGGACCCGGTGAAAACTCAACAGCAACAACCGGCAACGGAAAAAACTGAAGAGCCCAAAGCCACTGAGCCTGCCAAGGAAGAACCCAAAGCAGAAGAACCGAAAGCTGAAGAGCCCAAAGCTGAAGCTCCTGCCAGCAGTACTCCTGCAACGGAAACACCTGCACAGCCTGCTGAATAATAGTAAGCACACTGATAACAAAAGCCGTCCCTTACTTGTCTATTCTGGGGGATGGCTTTTGTCGTTTTCAGCCAATACCTACTTATAAGTACCAAGATATACAAAACCACACAATAATTACCTACAAATAGCGATTTCTCACCTTTTACATTCTACATACCTTTGCAAACAAATCGATAGAGATGTTTCGCAAAGTTCTTTATATCATAACATTATTGTTTATCAGTCACTTGTCAGCTTCTGCCCAACATGGTTACACCCTCACCGGAACTATACAAGACGCGCAGACTAAAGAGCCTTTAAGTTTTGCTACCATTCAATTACAGACTGCG
This sequence comes from Bacteroides cellulosilyticus, assembly GCF_020091405.1. Classification (NCBI taxonomy): domain Bacteria; kingdom Pseudomonadati; phylum Bacteroidota; class Bacteroidia; order Bacteroidales; family Bacteroidaceae; genus Bacteroides; species Bacteroides cellulosilyticus. The sequence continues at coordinate 2,608,443 of NZ_CP081903.1, read as the reverse complement.
GATAAAACCTGGTATGGCGCTCTCAGCGACCAGAACGGACGATACTCTTTCACCAAATTATCTGTCGGAGAATATACAGCAACTGTATCTTATCTGGGATATGACAAGCTGATAAAGACCTTTTCCATCTCTAAAAATACGACATTAACCTTCCAGCTTACTTCATCGACCATGGCATTGAACGAAGTGGTAATCACTGCTTCGGAATCAAAAGGAGTAACAAGTGCTTCAAAGATAGACCGCAAGGCAATGGAACACTTACAACCAACCAGTTTTACCGACCTGCTGGAAATGCTTCCCGGTGGAAAGTCCATCGACCCTAACATGGGGAAAGCAAATCTGATTAGCATTCGCGAAGCAGGAAACAGCAGTGAGATAATCTCTTCATTAGGAGTAGGTTTCGCCATAGACGGCATGCCGGTAAACACAGATGCCAACTTGCAATATCTCAATGGGTCGAGCACAGACAACAGTAGCAAACAATTTGTATCCAAAGGAGTCGATATGCGAACCCTATCTACCGACAATATAGAGAGTGTGGAAATCATCCGCGGTATACCTTCCGTAGAGTACGGAAACCTCACTAATGGATTGATAAACATAAAACGTAAATCAACAGCTTCTCCTTTAACCGCCCGCTTTAAAGCGGACCAGGTAAGCAAACTTTTCTCTGTCGGAAAGGGTCTGGCTATAAACGGCAGCAATGTACTTAACTTAGACCTCAGCTACCTGGATTCAAAAGTAGATCCACGCGACAGCCGTGAAAACTACAAGCGTATCACAGCTTCAGCACGCTGGGGCAGCAACTATAAAGCAAACATCGGTCATATAGACTGGCGCGTAAATGCTGACTATACAGGCTCATTTGACAATGTGAAGCAAGACAAAGATGTCACCATCAAAGAAGATTCTTATAAATCCTCTTATGATATAATGACACTGGGAAGCGAATGGACTCTGAAGCGTCCCATAAACTCTTTCTTGCGCCAGTTACAGGCCAGAGCTTCCGTCTCACAGGAATTCAGCCAGATCAAAGAACGAAAAACCATATCCATAGACCGTCCGATGGGTATTCCCAATAGTATGGAAGAAGGAGAGGCCGACGGACTTTATCTACCCTATAATTATGTAGCAGATATGCTGATCGACGGTAAACCGTTCTATGCCAATGCCAAGCTTAACGGAGATTTCGCCTTCAATTGGCTGAAGAGTTCTCATACATTGAAACTGGGTGCAGAATGGAAATTAAGTAAAAACTTCGGTGACGGCCAGGTATATGATATTACCCGTCCCTTACAAACCGCCTCGACCACCCGTCCGAGAAATTATAGCGACATTCCTACCCGACAGGAGTTATCTATCTATGCAGAAGAACAAATGAAACTGTCACTTGGCAAACACGAATTCTTCCTGTCTGCCGGTGTACGCGCAAATACTTTTATCGGCCTGTCGGACAAATTCGCCATGCAGGGAAAACTTTACTTCGATCCACGTTTCAACCTGAAATGGAGTTTGCCCGCCTTGGGTAAGAATAAAGATTGGCATATTGACATTTCAGGTGGTATAGGCTGGCTATCCAGAATGCCGACTACAGCACAACTTTACCCGGACGACCTGTATGTAGATGTTGTGCAACTGAATTATTATCATAATAATCCTGATTTCCGCCGCATCAATATGATGACTTATAAGTGGGATAATACGAACTATGACCTGGAACCGGCACGTAACCGGAAATGGGAAGTAAGGGTGAATGTGGACCATAAAGGATACGGATTCTCTATCACTTACTTCCAGGAACACATGAATAATGCTTTCCGGAATAAGTCCTATTACCGTACGCTGGCTTATAAGAAGTATGACACTTCATCCATCAATTCTTCGGAACTGACCGCCCCACCCGCATTGGAAGATTTATCGTATACGGAAGATGCACTGATCAATACCTATGAAACAACAGGAAACGGTACACGTGTAGATAAAGAAGGTGTGGAATTCACCTTTCATACCCAACGAATCAAACCGTTACGTACAAGGTTTACCGTCACCGGTGCCTGGCTGAAAAGTACATACAGCAACAATGCCATCCGATACAAGGAAGCATCTGTCATGATTAATGGAGAACAGTTACAATATGTAGGCATGTATAATTGGGATTCAAATTCCAAGATTCAGGAACAGTTCAACACCAACTTTACAGCCGATACGTATTTACAAAAAATAGGTATGATCTTTTCACTGGCTGCACAATGCACCTGGTACACCGCCAGTCAACCGTTATGGAACAGTGGTATGCCTAGCAGTTACGTGGACAAAGGCGGAAACATACACCCGTTTACCGAAGCAGATGCCAAAGATGCACAACTGCAACATCTGGTATCAATATATGGAGACACTTATTTTGACCGCATAACGGTTCCCTTTGAAATGAATCTGAATCTGAAAGCAACCAAACAAATCGGAAAATACCTGGATTTGTCGCTGTTCGTGAACAGACTGCTGACAGTATCCCCCGATTATCATAGAGGGACACAACTAATAAGACGCACCACCAATCCTTACTTCGGTATGGAAGCTAATTTAAGATTTTAATATTAATACATAAAACAATAATCAAGGATGAAAAAAGTTAAGTATTTCGCATTAGCAATTCTGTTGGCCGGCAGCTTTACAATGACAAGCTGCAGTGATGACGACGTTGCCTCTACGCAGGTAAATATGGGTTTAAATATCAAGAACACTATCGGAGACAATCTGAAAGTTGAAACGGGAACCTATACATTCACTAACGTGAGCACCGGAACAGAAACAACCATTGACTACGGCGCTACGCTGACCCGTACCGCCACCGAGAGCACGCTGGCTACTTTGACAGACGGACTCTACAACGTAGCCTTCATTGGTAAAGCCACTTACACCTACACCGTAACAGAACCTGCAATAAACGGAGACGGTGAGAATGTAGAAGTAACCAAAACCGCTGAAGCAAGCATTCAAGGTTCACAGCAGAATGTAGAAGTAAAAGGCGGAAGCGTATCACTGAACCTGACTGTTTATGTACAGAACAAGGATGAAAAAGGTGATTTTGTGATTGCCGAGATTTTTGCCGGAGGTTCATACAATACGGAAACCAACAAACAATACAATGGTGACCAATACATCCGCATTTACAATAACTCTTCAGAAACTCTCTATGCCGATGGATTAGTATTGGTAGAATCTAAATTCCCAACAACCCAGAAATTTGATTATAACCCTGACATTATGGACGAAGCTATGGCCGTACAGGTAGTAGCCCGCATCCCCGGAAGCGGAAAGGAACATCCGGTACTGCCGGGCAAGAGCATCCTGTTGTGTGATAATGCAATCAATCATACAGAAGCTCTCTCTTCTTCATTGGATTTAACCGGTGCTGACTTCGAATGGTATACGGGAGGAACAGCTTCCAATCCGGATGTGGACAACCCGGATGTTCCCAATCTGGATATGATCTTCAACTATACAAAAACTGTTTGGTTGCTAAGCAAACAGGGCAACAGAGCTTATGCCATCGGCCGTATCCCGGAAAGTATCAGTGCGGATACATATATAGCCGACTACAAATATAACCCTACTTATATGAATAGCGGCAAGGAAATGACAGTGACCAACTCCTATAAATTCCCGAATGAATGGATCATTGATGCAGTCAACCTCAGTCCTACAAACGGATATATATGGAATGTAACAAGTGCGGCTTTGGATATGAGTTATACTTATATCGGAATGAACACTACCGCTGTTGAAAATGCCAGCAAGGCAGTAGTCCGCAAAGTATCTTATACAACCGAAGACGGACGTGAAATGCTGCAAGATACCAATAACTCAAGTGTAGACTTTAAAGCTTCAGTACGCGCCACTTTATTGCCTGCCCAATAATTAAAGACCAAGAATGAGATTACGTTTCCTCACCCTATTAACCATAGCGTGCCTGCTGCCCATAAGAATCTGGGCGGCAGACACACTCCATATTGAGCGAAAGCTATTGTCGGAATACAACCATACGGCCTTATTCCGCAAGCAGATTTGGCAGAATAGTGCCATCCGTTATGATCTGCGCCCTTTCAGCCTGACCACCACCAGTGTGAACGGACTGTATGAAGAGCGTGGCAATGCAGCACTGGCACAGGAAGGAAACGGAGAAAAGAATTTCAATATAAAGGTAAATTCCTTTGTTGTGCTGAACCAGCGCAGCCGGCTCTTTGGAACTGCTTCTTACCGTAACGGACGCAGGGAAGACGTAGTATGGAATGAAAATTCCGACTTTTCATTACTCTACCCGTATGTAGTGGGTGACTCCATCGGCGGGTATATGAAGGAAGAAGAATACAAATTCTCCGGTGGATATACTTACCGCTTCGGTAAATGGACAGGAGGAGCGGAATTGGATTATCGTGCAGTGATTGCCTACCGTGACAAAGACCCGCGTCCACGGAATATTATCTCTGACTTGAAAGCAAGCCTTGCACTCTCACGCAATCTGGGCGAAAAATACATAGTAGGCCTGTCCGTGCAGGCACGCAAATATAACCAGAGAAGCGATATCAAATATCTTGCCGATAAAGGTTCCACTTCTGTCTATCAAATGCTGGGTTTGGGGATGGATTATGTCCGCTTTGCAGGATCACAGACCTCTTCCCGTTACACAGGTTCGGGGATAGGCGGCAGTATCGATCTGCTTCCGGTAAGCAAAAACGGAGAGAACAATGGCTTCTCCGCTTCATTGCGTACCGATTATTTCCATTTGACTAAAGAACTGGTCAGCGTTAACTACGCTCCCATCAATGAGGTCAAGAATGTAGACATCTCGTTGGAGACCGCATGGACCCGCCAGAACCGGGAGTGGAAATATGGAGTAAGCTTATTGGCAGCATTGCAGCAACGTACAGGCGTTGAAAACATTTTCGGCGATCCTACCGCCAATGTTTACCCGAAAATCAGTAGTGTGGACCAATTCAAGAATGTCACGCAGAAAATAGCATTGAAGGGTATGGTGGGACAAAGTCTTTACGGAAGCCGTCGTTGGGGATGGACATTACTTCCCACCGTCAATTACGGACAGGCCAAACCGGAATACAAAGATAACGGACGCTACGTAGAAATAGCTTCCGCAAGCGGTGGTCTGGAGGCACAATCTCTCTGGAAAGTATCGAAAATGCTGTTATCAGCAGGCGTTGCCGGTGGATATACCACCAATGTGAAGTCGGAATATTCCCTACCGGGACTGGATACCAGGAAATCGGTAGGAAGTACATTGCTCTCGAACATCGATTATCTGAGTGACGACCATGCCTCCATAGCCCTCAAGCTACGGGGAGACTATGTAGTTAACAAGCAGTATGCCGTGTTCCTGTCCGCCAACTGGTTACACCGGGAATACAAGAATTGTGGCGGAACAGACCGGATAGAAGTATCCCTGGGAGTCACTTTTTAATAAAAATAGAAACTAACAATAAAACCAAAAACAACAATGAGTACTAAAACATTATCAATCGCAGCCGCCATCATGGCATTATTCTTTATCGGAACTTCTTGCAGCAACAAGCCGAAGAGCACCGAAGAAACCGCAAGTACCGAACAGACCTCCGGTGCAATGGAAATAGACGACCTTCTGGCTAATGCCGAGTCACTGACCGACCAGGAAGTCACCATCGAAGGTGTGTGTACACATGCCTGCAAGCACGGCGCCACCAAAATCTTCCTGATGGGCAGCGACGACACGCAGACCATCCGCGTAGAAGCCGCCAAGTTGGGTTCATTTGATACGAAATGCGTCAACAGCATCGTCCGCGTCACCGGAACCCTGAAGGAACAACGTGTGGACGAAGCTTATCTGCAACAATGGGAATCACGTCTGAAGGCTGCCGCTGCCGAAAAGCATGGTGAAGGCGAAGCCGGATGCAGCACCGAGAAGAAAGCACGCGGCGAAACAGCCAATACGCCCGAAGCACGCATCGCCGACTTCCGCGCCAAAATAGCCAAGCGTCAGGCTGAATCAGGAAAACCCTATCTGTCATTCTATTATATGGAAGCCGCCAACTATGAAATTCAGTAAAGCGGGAACCGTATTTCGGAAATGGAGCCGGACAATCCACCGGGACCTCTCATTCTTCTTCTCGGGGATGGTATTGATATATGCCATCTCCGGAATTGTGATGAACCACCGGAATACGATCAATCCCAATTACTCGGTAGAGCGACAGGAATATACCATTACCGAAGTGATGCCCCCGCAGGCCGGAATGAAAAAGGATGATGTCCTGAAACTGCTGGCACCACTCGGTGAAGAAAAGAACTATACCAAACATTACTTCCCGAAGGAAAACCAGATGAAGGTATTCCTGAAAGGCGGTTCCAACCTGATGGTCAATCTACAGACCAAGCAAGCCGTTTACGAGAAGCTGACACGCCGTCCGTTGATAAGCGCCCTGACCAAGCTGCATTACAATCCCGGAAGATGGTGGACTCACTTTGCGGATGTGTTTGCCGTAGGACTCATCATTATTACCGTCACGGGAATGGTGATGCTGAAAGGACCGAAAGGCTTGTGGGGACGCGGAGGTATAGAACTTGCAGCTGGTATCCTCATTCCGCTACTTTTCCTTTTTCTATAAGTTAAATGCAGCTTCGGCACAAGGATGGGATAAAGGCACAGGAGAAGTGATATAAATCATTAGTACTGTGTGCATTGCAGTTCTCCCAGTAGGGAATGGCAGTTTCCTTTAATAGGAACGACAGTTTCTCCTAATGGGAACGGAAGTTTCCCTTAATGGGAACGAGAGTTTCCTCTAATGGGAACGGGAGTGCCCCCACATAGGAACGGCCAACGCCCTTCATCCCCTTCCTGCCGGACATTAATCAAAACCAAAGAAATCAATGGAGAATATCATTGAATGCAACAACCTGACGCACTATTATGGCAAACGGTTGATTTACGAGAACCTCAGTTTCAGCGTACCCAAAGGGCGTATTCTGGGACTGTTGGGGAAAAACGGTACAGGAAAAACCACAACGATCAATATACTGAGCGGTTACCTGAAACCCCGCTCCGGCCAATGTTCCATCTTCGGACAGGACATTCAGACCATGCACCCTTCGACGCGCCGTAATATCGGCCTGCTCATCGAAGGACACGTGCAATATCAGTTCATGACTATCCGGGAGATTGAGAAGTTTTATTCTGCTTTCTATCCGGGACAGTGGCGTAAGGAAGCCTATTACGACCTGATGGACAAACTGAAAGTAGCTCCCGGACAACGCATCTCGCGTATGTCATGCGGACAGCGTTCGCAGGTGGCACTGGGACTTATCCTGGCGCAAAATCCGGAACTGCTGGTGCTGGACGATTTCTCTCTCGGCCTGGACCCCGGCTACCGCCGCCTCTTTGTGGACTATCTGCGCGACTACGCCCGTTCGGAAAACAAAACAGTTTTCCTGACCTCGCACATCATTCAGGACATGGAGCGCCTGGTAGACGACTGCATCATCATGGATTACGGACGCATCCTTATCCAACAGCCCGTAAAGGAACTGCTGGACACGATACGCCGCTATACCTGCACGTTGCCCGAAGGTTACAAGATGCCGGAAGATAAGGATTTCTACCATCCGTCTCTTATCAGAAATACGCTGGAAACCTTCTCGTTCCTGCCTCAACAAGAAGTAGAAAACCGTTTCAAAGCCCTGCAAGTGCCTTACAGCGATTTGAAATGCGAGACTGTAAACCTGGAAGATGCTTTTATCGGACTGACGGGAAAATACTAATAACGAATAATTATTATGAACGCTATATTTTATAAAGAATGGATTAAAACCCGCTGGTATCTGTTACTTGCACTGCTTGTAACGCTCGGTTTTGCCGGATACTCGATGCTGCGCATCAACCGTGTTGCCAGCATGAAAGGCGTAGAACACGTTTGGGAAGTTATGCTGTCACGGGATACCGTGTTCGTGGATTTACTGGAATTTATTCCTCTATTAGTCGGGATACTGCTTGCCCTGGTGCAATTCGTACCCGAAATGCACCATAAATGCCTGAAACTGACATTACATCTGCCCTACCCGCAACTGCGGATGATTAACCTGATGCTACTCTACGGGCTGATAGTGTTACTTGCCTGCTTTGCCGCCAACTATCTGTTGATGACGGTTTACATGCAAGGCGTCCTGGCTCCGGAACTTTATTCACGGATTCTGCTGACAGCTCTTCCCTGGTATCTGGCGGGCATTGCCGCTTATCTTCTGATTTCGTGGATATGCCTGGAACCGACCTGGGAACGGCGCGTCCTCAATCTGGTAATCTCCGTATTGCTGTTGCGTATCTTCTTCCTGGCTCCGGCACCGGAAGCCTATAATGCTTTCCTGCCCTGGCTGGCAATCTACACCCTGTTCACGGCAAGTCTCTCATGGCTTTCCATCGCACGGTTCAAGGTAGGCAAACAAGATTAACAGGTTATACATTCACTCTTAAGAACGAAAAAGACAATGAAACGTTTTAGTCAAATATTCTTATACATCACCATTGCATTGCTCATTATCTGGCAGTTGCCCTGGTGTTATTCTTTCTTTGCGGCAAAGCCATCTAAAGTTCCTTTCTCCATGTACAGTTGTGTCCTCGGTGACTTCCTCTCCATGGGCAATGAAGATGGTAAAGGCGTAGTACGACGCGACCAGTCCGGCAATGTATATACGCAGGAGCAGACGGACAGTATTCTCCCGTTCTTCTACATGCGCCAGCTTATGGCGGATGAGCGGTTCCCGGACAGCATCAATGGTGTTGCCGTCACTCCGCGCGAAGTGCAGCTTACGAATTTCAGCTTCCGCTCGGCAGCCTCGGATATCAATGCCTCCAAGATAGAACTTTATCCTTTGCTGGAAAGTATGTCGGGACGCGTGGATCTGACTATGCCCGATGATGTGTTCCGTATCACCCCGAAAGGAATTGAATTTATCGGTATGAAAACCAATACGATAGATGCTGACAAAAGCCAACTGTTCACAGAAGCTATGGTGAAGAAAGGGTTTAAATTCCCTGCCCGCCGGTTGGCCGGTAATCCTACCACCCGCAAAGAGTACGATGAAGGTTATCTGATTCTGGACAATGAGGGAAAACTTTTCCATCTGAAACAGACGAAAGGACGCCCGTATGTGCGTGCCATTTCCCTGCCCGAAGGCTTAAATGCGAAGTATCTCTTCATCACAGAATTCAAGGACCACAAGACACTGGGTTTCCTGACGGATATGGATAACAACTTCTATGTACTGAACAATAAAACTTATGATGTGATCAAGACCGGAGTTCCTTCCTTCAACCCCGAAGAGGATGCCCTGTCTATCTTCGGGAATATGTTCGACTGGACGGTTTGCGTGAAAACAGCCGACGCGGACGAATATTATGCACTGGATGCAAATGATTACTCACTTATCAAGTCCATCAGCTTTCCGAGAAAGAGTAACGGGATGTCGGGATTGCACTTTACGTCCTCTCAGGATAAATATGTGAAACCGAGGTTCTGATAAAGCATTTCACCACAGAGGACACAGAGAGCACAGAGGCTATTAATTATCTATGAATCATAACCCTCTGTGCTCTCTGTGTTCTCTGTGGTGAAAATCTTATATCATCCGGAATCCTTGCCAAAGATTCGTCTCCGGCACAGGCGCCTCCACATCAATCATTTCCTTAGATACCGGATGCACAAAACTGATATGGCGTGCATGCAGGCAAATACTTCCATCCGGATTGGAACGGGCAAAGCCATACTTCAAATCTCCCTTGATAGGACATCCCATCTTCGCCAACTGGCATCGTATCTGATGATGCCGTCCGGTCTTCAGGTCCACTTCCAGCAGAAAGTAATTATCCGACTGACCTATCAGCCGATAGTGCAGGATAGCCTTTTTACTCTTCGGCACTTCCTTATCATAAGCATAACTCTTGTTCTGCTTCTCATTGCGCACCAGATAGTTCACCAATTCTCCTTCCGGCTCCTTCGGGGCATTCTTTACGATAGCCCAGTAGGTCTTCTTCACCTCACTGGTTTTGAACATTTCATTGAGGCGGGACAACGCCTTACTGGTCTTGGCAAATACAACAAGACCGCTCACGGGGCGGTCCAGCCGGTGGGTAACACCTATGAAGACATTACCGGGTTTCTGGTATTTCTCCTTCAGATACTGCTTTACGGTTTCCGAAAGCGGCGTATCCCCCGTCTTGTCTCCCTGAACGATCTCGGAAGCGGTCTTGTTGACTATAATGATATGATTGTCCTCGTATACGACAGTCATACGCTTTCTTACATATTCATACCACCATCTACCTGAATCACCTGTCCTGATACATAAGAAGACATATCAGAAGCCAGGAAGGTAGCAATGTTTGCCACGTCTTCGGGAGTACCGCCGCGACGCAAAGGAATCTTCTTTGCCCATTCAGCTCTTACCTCGTCAGACAATGCAGCTGTCATATCGGTCAGGATAAAGCCCGGAGCGATAGCGTTGGCACGGATACCGCGAGAACCTAATTCCTGTGCAATAGATTTAGCCAGAGCAATCATACCAGCTTTGGAAGCTGCGTAGTTGGCTTGTCCGGCATTACCGTGAACACCTACTACAGAAGCCATATTAATAATGCTACCACCCTTCTGGCGCATCATGATCGGGGTACAAGCGTGAACGAAATTGAAAGCGGATTTCAAGTTAACGTTGATAACCATATCCCATTGTTGCTCGCTCATACGCATCATCAGACCGTCACGGGTGATACCTGCATTGTTTACCAAAATATCGATGCGGCCAAAGTCTGCATGAATAGCTTCTACCACCTTGGCAGTATCTTCAAAATTAGCAGCGTTTGAAGCGTAACCTTTAGCTTTCACGCCCATTGCTTCAATTTCCTTTGCCGTATTCTCTGCATTTTCATCAATCACCAGGTCAGTGAATGCGATATTTGCTCCTTCAGAAGCGAACTTTAATGCGATAGCCTTACCGATACCGCGTGCAGCACCAGTTACAATGGCTGTTTTTCCATCTAATAATCCCATACTTTTTTAATTATTGATTAAAGTTATTCTTTTCTACGCAGTGCCCCGAACACGATGTTCTCAACGTATTGTCCACGTGTTTCATCGGTCAGTTTAGCACCTATATGCCCACGTATGTAAGGCACTTCAATACCTTTCACACTATAATGCACCAATTCGGCAGTCATGTCGATATCGTCAACCTGAAACACCCCTTTCTCCACGCCTTCACGAAGCACATCCTTGAAAAGCTGTATTTCTTTGGCATCAAAACGTTTGCGCACCTTCTCTACCCGCCATATATCACGGAAAAAGGTAGCACGGAGTGTTCCGTTCCGGTACACTACCTCTTTCACGGCATCCAGGCGGGTATAAATCATTTCGATGATCTTCTGATCGGGCGAGATATCTTTCTCTACTACCCGCTTCATTATATCCGAAAGGATGTCCAGCTCCGATTCGACAACAGCCATATAGATATCTTCCTTACTTTTAAAATAGGTATAAAGCGTTCTTCTACCTTTTTTAGAAGCAAGAGCGATATCGTTCATTGTGGTATTCTCAACGCCCATCTTCGCAAATAGCTGACGGGCTACATCCACTAATTTAGCTTTTGTCTTCGATACGGCCATATTAATAATTGCACATTGCTTAATAATTTGAGCAAAAGTAAAACTTTTCTGCATACCACACAAGAAAACACAGATTTTATTAACATTTGGTCACAGGGAGAGGATAAAAAAGTATATCTGTTATAACACTACTTATCAATAAGTTAGTCCGCTTATTACATTTTTTAGCAAAAATAATATGGCTTTTATTTGTTTGTTCCATAAAAAGCCGTACCTTTGCACCCGTTAAACATCGCGGAGTGGAGCAGTTGGTAGCTCGTTGGGCTCATAACCCAAAGGTCATTCGTTCGAGTCGGATCTCCGCAACTACAATGAGGATAATTAGCTATATTTCAGCTTTTTATCCTCATTTCAATTAAAGAGGTCGGACAAATGTCGGACAAACGAAATAGCTGAAGTTTAATCATACGTTTTCGTATTCGAAAAACGTATAAAAAAATGTCTCTATCCAAAACTCGAAAAGGCTCCACAATAAATAATATAGTGGATTACACCCTCCCCAAACTACACACCGGTAAAAATTGGTATGTCGACTTTACTTGTTTTGATCCCGCAGATGGAAAGATGCGGCGAAAAAAATACATGCTGGATTCTATCGCTAAAATTTCAGACCGAAAAAAAAGAGCTGCTGAAATCATCTCTAATGCCACATCACGCCTACGAAGCGGATGGAATCCATGGATTGAAGCATCAACAGAACGTCAATATGCCAAATTCTCAGAAGTTACCTCTTTATACATAAGGTATATCGAGAAACTCACAAGTAACAACACGCTGAAAAAGAAAACAGCCTACGACTATCAATCGAGAATGAACATGTTGCTCGAATACAACTCTACCAGAAGCAACCCTATCACCTACATATACCAGTTCGACCAATGTTATATCAGTGATTTTTTAGACTATATATTATTAGACCGGGATTCAACAGCCAGAACCAGAAACAATTATCGTACATGGCTGTCCGCATTCTGCACCTGGCTACAAGAAAAAAAATACATAGATCACAATCCAACGGAACGAATAAAGGCATTAGTAGAAGGAGAGAAACGCCGTTCCGCCTTAACCGCACCTGATTTAACAAGATTAAAAGAATATCTCGGTGAAACGAATCGGCATTTCTTACTTGCCTGTATGATGGAGTATTATACTTTTATCCGGCCGGACGAATTAAGCAATGTGCGCCTAAGCGACATAAACATTAAGGAACAAAAGGTATTTATATCTTCAACCATCAGTAAGAACCGACGTGATGGCATGGTTGGCCTCAATGATACCGTCATAAAAATGATGATAGAACTTGAGGTTTTTGAAAACCCATCGCATTTTTACTTATTCGGAAAGCAGTTCAAACCCAATGCCATCAAAGCGGATTCCCGCATATTCAGGGAATATTTTAATAAAGTACGTGCATTCTTAAAGTGGCCAAACAGCTACCAATTTTATAGCTTAAAAGATACCGGCATTCGCGATTTGGCTAACTCTGAAGGCATAGTCGTTGCGCGTGATCAAGCAAGGCACAGCGATGTTGCTACAACAAACAGGTATTTAAAAGGAGATTCTTTAGCCGTACACGAGGAAACAAAACATTTTAAAGGCGGATTATAAAGAAAGCCCCTATCCTCACGGACAAGAGCCTCCAAAAAAAATGTAAAAAAATGTTTCGTTTATATTTTATGTCTTCTCGTACAGCACCCAATATGGCTGTCCTGCCAAATATTCCACACGATAGCCAGCATCACTGAGTTGTTTGGCCAACTCTGCCGGACGGACAGCAATGATATTGGATATATCGTACACCAATTCCGCAGAAGTCTTGTAACACTTCTGCGAAGTAGTACCAATAGGCGAATAGTTATGGCCGATAAATTCGGCTATAGCTTTCTGCCGTTCTGCCTGTTCTCTCTTCAGTTCATCTTCTTCGGGATCCTGAGCATCATCATTGTATGCCCGAAAGCCTATTTTTCTACGATTATTCATGGCTGCTCTCCTCCTCTTTTAAGAAATTGGTAAGGAACTGGTTAAACCGCATCAGTTCTTCATAACTTATCTCATTAATCTCACCATCACAATTACGAGCATAAACGTGATATCTAACATTCTTAGTGCCTTCGCTACCTGTATCTACAGTTTTGGTGATAAAGAACTCATCATTCATTCTCGCCTCCTTTCTGCTCCAGTACATTAGCCTTCTCGCTAAATTGATAAACGGAACGAACCTTGCAAATATCGAGAAAGAACACAAGATCCGGACATCCGCCACTTATAACACGAGCCTCTATACGTATGGTACGGCTGCCATCCAGAGGACCGGCAGAATATTGTATGCGTTTCAGTTTGGGATGATCCGCATTGATTCGGTTAATTACGTCACATAATTCATGCTTGAGCGCATCCAGGGAAAGTTCATCCTTGATAAGAACATACTCGTACTTATTCACGTAATCGATCACCTTTTTCCATGCCCGGTTCTTCGGAGCGTATGTCTGTAAATGGTAAACAAAGAACATCATGCTTTGCCTCCTTTCTCATTAAAGGTGATGTTGACTGTTCCACCATTGACATAGATGGAAATGGATTTCTCACTTTGTGTTGCACGGATCCGTTTACGTCCGGCGCACAATTCAATGCCCAGCTGAGCAAATGCTTGCTGGATCTTCTCCGCGGATACATAGCGTTCGTGGGCGCTTTGATTCTGTTTTTTCATTTTTTGTTACGCATTAAAATGAAACAATATGTTGTTGGTTAATAGAGACGGGAAGGGAACTAAAAAAGTTCCGCTTTCCCGTTGCGTAACACCTGATACAGGCTGGGAGGTCATTAAACTCTCCACACGGGGGTCGGAACTATATATAAAGCCAATAGGCATAAAAAATGCCAACGGCTAAAGTTGGCGAACTATCTCGCCTGTATCAAATGTTACGCACTGCAAAGATGCAGGTTTCTTTTGAAACAGCAAAAGAAAAGCGGAGATTTTTTATTTGAAGAACTATTTCGTAGCTATGTACGAAAAAAGCGGAGTCTACCAGCTCCGCTTCCATATCTTTTCATAAAGTTAGTATTGCTCATAAAGAAATTAAGCTGTTCTACTATTCGATTAATTTCTTTATAAAATTGAAATTTATGTCAATCCTTTTTTTTGATAGCCATACCTGTAATTATAATTTTATTAGAATAATTGCTGACTTTTAGATTAATAATCCCATTGGCTCCCACAGCTTTTAGCTTATCCGCTATATTGACATAGGTATTTTGGAGATTAGGTTTCTGATAAATATGTTTCCGACCGGAATTTATATAGTAGTTCTCTTTAGGATCCGTAGATTTGGGCTTTCCATCTTTTGGTACCCACCCACCAACTTCTTCAGCATAAATACTACCTATCGCTTCGTAGTCGAAACTTACAGAATTAGATTCTGTTACAAAATACCCTTGTTGCGTCAACATAGAATAGTCAATCATAAAAACCTCTGATTTAGGTGCCGGTAAATTACTTACACTACAAGCTGATAGAGCTAAAATAGAAAACAATAAACATGAAATCTTCTTTTCCATAATATTAAAATGTTAATTAATTGCCTGCAAAAAATCAATTCCTTATGCCGTGCGCCCACCAGAACCACCCGGAACCCGATTGAGTACGGGTTACACGACATAAGGAATTGAAACGTTTGGTTTAATTGGGCACTGCAAAGGTCGAAATAAGTTACCAAACGACAAAAAAAGCGGAGATTTTTTATTTCTCCGCTCCTTCAGTACTTTTTCAATCAAACAGCTGTGGTTCGTTTTTCAGCCTCTCTTCGCGAAGTTTCTCCAACTTCTTGCGTTTTTCGTTGATGGTCTGCTTCAACTGCTGCTGTTGCTGGTTCAGATCGGCCAGTTCCTCTAACAGGGATATTTCTACCCGATTCTGCTCTATCTGTCTCTTTTGTGTTCCGAAGAAGTGACTGTATAGGGCATCATAACATTTGCGTCGGTAAATACGTACGGCTTCCTGCGCTTCGGGTTTCACGTTCTTGGGGTTGATGGTGAACATCCAACCGAAGATATAACGGATGGGAAGGCAGAGCATTTCGCGCTCTTTCCCATCGGCTCCAACCGCGGGCGTCAGGGCGGCAGTTGAATTCAAATCTTCGTCCTCTTGAATCTTTCTACGCTGTCTTTCCACATCAATCCCCAACGCCTCGCAAATAGGCCGGATTGGTACCAATTGTTCGTCACTTGTGGCAATAATGTCCACGTTATTCACTCTTGTAATGATTTTTGTTTCCATAATCTTGTTGTTCATATGATTTGTTTTCATTTTCAAAGACAAATATATTTTATAATTATTTGATAACCAAATAATTATAAAATATTTAACCATAATTTAACACAACAAATACAATAAACACAAACGGACGAAACCAGTTATAGGTTCCACCCGTTTGTTTCAGGCCATCTAAAATACGATGTCTATATCGGATATAGGTGATGGTTGTGTATGGATAGGAGAAAAAAAAGCGGAGATTTTTTATTTCTCCGCTTCAACTTCAATTATTTATAATAATTTTGCAAAAAACAATGCTGTTATGTATTTTATAGATGATGATATTTCTGTTATAATCAAAGAAGTTATGTCTTTAAGAAAAGACATAACCCGGGTTAAAAAACAGCTCGTAGCCATTCCCATAGCTTTATTAGTTGGTCTTTTGTTAGGGTTCTTATTATAAAAAGAGTAGCACACCTTACAAGAAGATGCGCTACTCATGCCTTTAAAATCGCGATGTTTGACTGATGAAAATACTAAAGGCACTATGTAAGTCATGTAAAACAATTGGCATCATTAGATGCCACAAAAATATAAAATTGAAATTAATATCCCAAAGAAAGCCTGTTCCTCTCCACCCCAATTCACGATAAATACATAAAAAAAACGAAATACATAAACTTTTCTTTATGGAATTTGCACATAAATAAAACTTTATGTATATTTGCATTGTCATTAAAACGAAGAGATATGGAAAAAGAAACCAAAATGCAACTGGTTGCAAAACTTACCCAGTTAAAATTGTTATCTAAAATGTATGAACACACTTTCAAGAATGCAGGGAACCAAATGAGTACACAGAAAATGAATGAACTCCTGGATGCCAAACTTGAAACAGACAAACAGATAGCACTTTTGGAAAAAGTTCTAAATGAATTGGAAAAATGAAGTTAAACAAGCTCCCCACATGGGGAGCATAAAACAATACGATTATGGCACTTAAAGATGATTTAAAGAAATTGCATGAAATCGCTCACTCCGGTGCACCGGATGCCATGGAGAAATATGTTGCGCTCTCTGACGAGATAACCAGCAAGTACACGGATCAGAAAGATGTCGATGCAATAGCCGATTTTTTAATCAATGGCTACAAGGAAATTGCATCAGAGGCGGAAGAACAGATCAATTATGTTACATTAAAACAGCAAATAGCCCCTTATACAGAAATTATTCCGTTAGGCTACATTGCTAAAAAATATTTCGGTAAAAGTACAGCATGGCTCAGCCAGCGTATCAACGGAAGTAAAGTAAGAGGCAAAGTTTATACACTTAGCAAAAAAGACCTGGAAACATTTAATTTTGCTCTTCAGGACATCAGCAAACAATTAGGTTCACTCTCCATATCTTGAGAGACGTTTTATTGACACTTATCCCCGTAGTATGAACCGCTACGGGGATTTTTATTCTACCCTGTAAAAAGTCCCCTTCAGCACCCTATTTAACCCATCCGCATCTATTTCCGCCTCAATCTTCTCGCACAAATATTGCTTATTACCAATAAGAAATACCTTGTTAACATCCGGCAAACGGTTAGCCTGGAAATTGATAGTATAGGGAATATTGGAATGAAACATCTTCAGAACAGAAAGCCGATGACCTATGCTGTCCGGACAAACGTCATTCAGACTGAGCGAATACGGAAGAAAATCAGTGAGCTGCGCAGCAGTTTTCTGCTGGTAGTCGGTAAACGGATAAGCATGACTGTAAGGTTTGGTTTGTCCGTTAGAGGTCACGTTCTGCCGATTGAACTTTCCGGTATTGAAAGCTATCTCCATACGATCATTCTTTTGCTGTTTTTCCGGTAACTCAACATCACCGCTGATGGCTTCTTGGATATTGAAAGCTTCACCCTGAGGACTGATTATCCAATCCGGATTATAATTTTTGCGGTAATAGCTGATTAAGGGAATATTCAAAACTAAGCTGGTGTCAGTTCTCACCACATCGAAATTATGTTCCAGCCGTTTCCATGTACCACGATCATATTGTACAATCTTGGCAGGGACTATCTTCAGCTCGGCATCCGTATCATAAGATTCCGGATCACGGATAAGGTCAGCATATAGATTGACTTCACGCAGTGTGTCTGTCTCATTCTCATTGTAGTTGATGTAGTAACGTTTACCTACGACAAATATCACCCTTTTCCGTTCTTCATTATTCATACTGTCGTAAGCATTTTTCATATCCTGATAGTTGGCATATTCAGCCTTTTTAGCAGCCTTCAGCAGATACCGATCCAGTCGGAAGTAGCCGTCATCTGAAGTGGAGGGAAGATCATAACCGACATTGCCAGAGGTTACATCCTTATCGTTCTTCTCCTCGTCCACTTCGACCGCATATTCACGCAACAATGCAGCGTGATCAATGATCTCTTTATCGGGATTGGAGAAATAATTATTCAGTTCAACAAAGCGTACTACTTTGGCATGTTCGTCTACAACGGTAATGACACCCAGGAATTTCTCCAATTCATCAAAGAACTCGGAAACTGTCCAGTGTGGCAATGCTGTTTCAATGCGGAATGAGTTTACCGCACTGCATATATAGATATTCCGCAAGAAGCTGTTATCAAAGAAAGTAGTATCAAAGGTATATCCGAAATATTCAACCAGTTTTTTGATGACCGTAAGCAGGTAGGGTTGGAAACTTCCTACAAACATGTTAGAGCCGGGATTAAAGTTGGTTGTTCCCTCTTCATATGTAACTCTATTGACCAAATTCTCCTCTTTTGTTTCTTGATAAAATACCGGGAGAAAAACCCCATCCACTTCATCTACCGAGCCGTAGGCTGCCTTCATTTCTGATTCCGGTAAGAAGAATTGAAAGATTCCCGGCTGCGGAGGCATATAAGGACCTCCCAGCTCTAACTCATCAATATAGATATCATCATTCGTAAGAAGATTAAACTCCGCATTACCAGATACCAGCTGCACTTTAACCAATGTGTCCTCTACCGACAATAAAACTGCGCTGCCATAAAGCAGGCACCTGGCATCCACAATGAGCATGGCGGGAAGTATGGTCTTTTTCTTTGTTACATCCATCCGGTTAATATGTCCGAATATGGCATGATTAGCCGGCATAGGAAGTTCTATATCCAACGAATAATTGGAACTACGGGTGAAATATGGATTTTCGGAAGTGAATGTAAAGTTGAATCCTTCAGGAAGGGCGGCCAACTGTCCGTCAATGTATAATTCGGTCATTGCTTGTTACGTGATTTGTTATTCTCTAATTTTTTATAATCTCGTTGAGCCTGATTGATACCCCGTTTACCGGTAACATAAGTCTCCGCTACTAACGGATCATCCAGACGATTTTTAAGTTTACGTAGCGCACGGGTACATTCAACGAGCATCGCCACCATAGCCGGATCATTGGTGGTGGTTGTGGCACTGGCTCCGGGTGCCTTAGCTGGAACGGTATGCGTATTCTTTCCGGATCCTGCCACGGCTGCGATATCTTCAGCTGTTAAGTTACCAACATTTCCGGTACGTTGTGCCACATCAATAACATCGAATATCGGCCGCAAATTCGGATTGGCCACCGCAAAACGGTTGGCTACAAATTCATCAGAATGAACAATACCCTGCGGTTGATCCCAGGCTCCATGTCCCGTGTAACCTCCGGTGTAAAAATTGCCAACCACGCCTTTAACCACTGCAAAGGATGCCTTGATAGCCGCTATTTGCAAGGCAGCTTTTGCTGCACCAATAAATGATAAAGGGGCTGTTGCTGCCAGATTCTTAACCATTACTTCCAAACAGGAAATTTCAATGACACGCTCCAGAGCATCCAATGCCATCAGAATTGTTTCTTTCAAGAAGTCTTTTAATGACAACTCACCGGTAGCGATCATCTGACCGATGGTTTCACCAAAATCAGCAGCAATACTTTCTACTATGGATACATATTGTTTGTGCATCTCCATCGTTTTCTCATACTTTTCTTTCTCGGCATCTGTTTTTGCTTCGGCCTGCTCTTTATCTATTTCTGTCCGCTGTTCCTCTGTCAATTGATAGTTATCAAGTAAATCCTCCCAGTAACGTTGTCTGATGCCGTTAACCTCTTTTGCAAATTCTTCTTCTGAAGTGAGATTTCTATAATGGTTTGCAGTAGCTTCCTCCAATTCTATACGTAATTGCTTCTGACGTATGGAAAGACGTTCTTTAGCTGTTTTGTCTGCGGCTTTTTGCCGTTCTTTTTCAGCTTTTTCATCCAGTTTTTTACATTCTTCATTAAATTTAATCTGAGCCTCCAGCATTTTAACCTGTAACTTTTCTCGTTCATGAGGTTCCAGTCCAACTATTTTTAGTTTTTCATCCAACGTCTTTTTCTCCAGGTCTATTTGCAAGGCAGTATATTCTTCATTGGTTTTAATCTCACCCTCTAAATACAGTTTTTGCAGATGGGTCATCTGTTGCATGTGTTTCGTCTCCAGATCCTCCAGTTCCTTACTCACGCGTTTCTTGCGTTCTTCTTCTGATTCGGTACCTCCACTACCGCCATTAGTGACAGGGGACAAAGGATCCGGAGTAACAGTCTTGTACTTGTCGTTGATAGCGAGTAATTGGGCTGTATAGTCCTGCATCATCTGCTCGTAGTAACGCACATTGCCATCAAGACGTTTTTTCTGTGTTGCCCATACTTTATACGCAGTAGGTGATACCCCGTTAGATGCAGCCAGTTCCTCAACAGACTTTCCCATATTAACAGGATCATTTATCTCCCATTCAAGATTCTTAAACTTCATGGCATCCGGACCGTTCTCGTGTACCCATTCGCTACGTTGGCTCAGCGCTTCCTGTAATTTAGAGTTTGCCATCTGTTGTTTAGCTGTCAGAAGGAGCTTCTCTACATAACCATCCAAAGCCTGAGAGTTGTTGTTGATAAGCGTCCCTTCTTTAGTCAGTGAAGCATGATATTCCGGAACAATGGACTGAATTTCTTCTAATGCAGCCTTTCGTTTTGCATATGGTTCTTTAGAATCCTCAAGCACCTTCCGTAAGGCATCCAGTTTATTCTTTTCTTCGCTGATGCTTTTTTCGGCCTCCCTATTCATATCCACTAACTCTTTTTGCCTACGTGCAGCTACAGAAGTGCGTTGGGCATAAATATACAGTCCGGTCGCTGCGGCTGCAACGACTGTGGCTATGGCTACAAAAGGATTTAATCCCAATACTGCCCATGCCGCCCGTATTGCTTTAGTTGCGGCAGAAAAACGAAAGGTTAAAGTCTCCATTGCTGCCCGAAAAACAAGTGTGCTTGCTGCCACTGTCCGAGTTATGATATTATGAGAACGCATTTGTAGTATCAGCCTGGCTATGGCCTTATAGTCTCCTGCCAGTGCATCATTCAGGGCAATGGTAGCTATCCGGTATGCGGTTTGTATGGTGATTCCTCCCCGAAGAATCGCATTGTAAGTAGTATGATAAAGAGAGATTAGTTTTAGAGTGGCATAATAGGTTGCCAATGGGATAATGAAGGCTATTATCGTTGTGCCCCATTTTTGGAACCAATCAATCAGTCCAGGCAAAATTTTAATAACATAAGTCAGCATATTAGTGCTGACCGCCAAAGCCGGATTTAGCTTTTCACCCAAATCAATAGCCGCCAATTTCATTTTATTACGCGCCTGTTCTAATCTAGCCTGCGCAGTATCACTATTAATAGCTGCCTGTTCATACGCCACATTCGTACCGGTAACAGCTGCTGTGAAGTCCTTCACCATCTCCGTGTTCTGAAGGATTACGGATGCCGTGTTATAACCTTCTTCCCCGAACATCTTTTTAATGGCGCCTGCATCCATATTCTTATTCTTCAGGTTCTCCAGTGCCTTATCCAACCCTACAATTTTGGGATTGATTTCATCCGCTCCGGTCTGAAGTACTAGGAAGAACTTTTTCAATCCCGTTCCGGCCACTTCATCCTTTATACCCCGATAGGCAAGCGTTTCAATCAAAGCGACCGTCTGTTCAATGGGAACATTTGCTGAAGCTGCTGCCGTTCCTGCATTCCGGATTGCCTTTGCCTGGCTTGCGATATTGGCGGATCCGGCTTGGGAACCGGCAGCCAACACATTAGAAAAACGCCCTGCCTGATCAGCAGCTTCGCCATATTGATTAAGCGACAAAGTAAGCGAATCAACCGCCTCATTGAGAGTGATATCCTTAGCAGCCGCCTGTAACCGCATAGCTTCTTCTGTTACTTGCTTCAATGCCTCCTTATCTCCAAGCAATTCAGGTTTGGCCGAACCCACCAACATGAACGCATCCAGAATCTCAGCAGCCGACTGGCGGACACGCAATCCCTCTTTTGTCATAGTGGTGGAAAGCGTCTTAGCCTGTTCTGTCAGCCAGGCAATGTTATCATCATCAAGTCCGGTCAAAGCTTTTAGCCCGGCTTGTGACTCTTCTAATTTGTTGCGTTCATCTCTGATGGTGCGTAATGCAAGAGTTACACCGGTCAGAAAACCGATCACAGACAAGATAACCCCACCGAATCGGTTAAACCAATCTACCATGCTGCCGATACTGACAGTTGCTTTCTTGGTCTCGGTAGTGATACCTTTGATCTCCTGGCGATGTTGTTTGAGTATGCCCTGAAGGTGCTGTATCTTCGCCATAGTGCGGTTGTATTCCTCAGAGCCCATAGTCATGGTCTTCAGCTGCTGCGTCAATTGCCGACACTCTTTCTCTATGTGGTTGACATCATTGACTATTTCCTTTCCATCTATATAAAGATAGATGCCTCTTTTTTCTGACTTACTTTTTGCCATTTTTCTGAATCTTTAGTTTGCCAAATGTGTCCAGTATCTTTTTGAAAGCCTTGTCTCCGTAATATTCTCCGGAGATATCCGCAAGCTCGGTGATATGTTTGTCAATTACTCCATCAATGAAATCAACGGGTCTGCGAAGTACGGTGAAAGTACCGATCTCGGTCCGGTATTTCTGCTTTTTTATTTCCGCATTGGAGTAGCCTTTCTTGACCAGTGCCGTCCTGATGGCCTCGTTGCGATACGTACGCTTTTTCCGGTTATACAGATTATATCCTCTGACTACCATGCCATTGATGCGGGTATATCCACGTCCCACACCGTAATGAACGAATACGCCATATTGCTTGAACTTGAATGCGATGCGGTTTATATCATCTTCGGTACCCCCTTCGGCATACCGCATTTTCTTCTCCAGACTCCGGTTTAACTCATTGGTACCTTTAGTCCTGAGATAAAGGATGCTTCCTGACATGCCAATGATGGAGTCCATCCAGGTACTTACATTCTTTTTAAATTCCGGTGCTGTGACCAGTCTGCTCTGATTAGTATCTTCTGCCATAAAAAAGCCTTTAGTTTCAGGCACAAAACTAAAGGCTGAAGAGAGTGGGAAAAAGGACAAGAAATTAGCGAACAGAGAACTTGAAATCATTGATTCGGTTCAACCATCCTTTCCGGAACACAAGCTGCGACGGATTCTTTTTACAGATTTCTTCAACAAACCGGATCCGGTCCGCCTTGACAGCTTCAAACAACTGGCACTGGTTGGCCAGATTAATACTGGCAACCGTCTGAGGCCCTACAATACCGTCCACCTTAATCTGTAGGAGTTGCTGTACCCTTGTGATTCCCGAACGTCCGGAAGCCCATACCCAGTCCACACAAATGTTGGCAATGGGCTGGTTATGTATAAAATCAGCCTGATAACGGTCCCAATAATACTTTTTGAAGATATTGAATACATCTTCCGGAGTAATCAATCGTAGATCATCCGCATCGATATCGCCATCACCGTCTTTGTCATAACCGCATGATCTCCATGTTGACAAGGTAATACCCATGTTGGTTTTACCACCTTTGTCATTTTTGTGATCACTCCATCCGCCTTCCCATTTGCGGATGATCTTGAATAAAACTTCTGCTTTTGCCATAATGTATAAATGAATGAAATATAGGCAAAAGTAGCATGTAGCTTAGCCGGTACATAGGACATTCATTCTTAATAAATGGTCATCAAGTGTTTTAAAGTTACATTTCAGTTTTCTACAGATAGCAGCCTTTGAGTAACCATAATTAAGCATAGTCCGGATTATATTTTCTTTTCCGGTGAGTTTATAATGTGTATTCTTATCGCCCTTCTTCCGACCCAATTGCTGACCGCTTGCTTTACGCCTGGCAAGCCCCTCCTTGGTACGTTGAGAAATTAAATCACGCTCAATCTGAGCTGACAGCCCGAAAGCGAAAGCCAGTACCTGGCTATTAATGTTATTGCCAAGCTCATATCTTTCCTTTACTGTCAACACAAAGGTTTCTTTCGTCATGCAGAGGTTGAGCATCGACATAATTCCCATAAGATTACGACCTAACCGGCTAATTTCAGAAAGTATGAGCGTATCACCCTTCTTCATTCTCTTTAAAAGTGGGCCCAACTTTCTGTCTTTAGCGGCCTTTGTGCCTGACACCGTTTCCGAAACCCACTTATCAATCACTAATTTGCGTTCATTGGCAAAATTCTGCACTTCAAATCGCTGGTTTTCGACAGTTTGTTTATCGGTACTCACCCTAATGTATGCGTAAATCATTTTTGCCCGTGAAGATAACAAAGTAATTCAGCAGAGGCAAATTGTGCTTCATACGCCCGTTAAAAATACAAGGATATGGAGAAGACTACAATTAAGGACTACAACAATGGCTTGGAAACCAAGGATAGCCTAAGTAAAGTGAAAGCTGTTGATGGTTCCGGTAATGATATACTTGTTAATCCTGGAATTGTCGTACAATCTGGAGGGTGTGGAAGATACACTCCGGATGAAAGGGTATCGCAAAGCAAATGGTACAGAATTGCTTTGGGGCGTTATGGGAATGTTCCTCATGCTGTGCTCTTGATGGTAGGCAACTATTATAATAGTGAGGTTCCAAGTTCTCAGTTACTATATATCCATGCTGATGGATATAGTGATAGGCAATCTATTGTTCAGTTGGCAAATTCCGGCAGAGTAATAAGTAAAGCTCGAATTTTATATCAAGCATCAACGGCTAACGGGCCAATGCTTGATATATTTATTCGAACTGCAAAAACAAATCAATTAACGCTTTCTTACTCATGTAACATGAATACTTTACTTTCCAACCCGATTGAAGTTCCTGAAGAACCTGATGCGGGATATTCGTCAAAGTTATTTAAGAGAGGTAACCGACGACGGAATTATAACACAGGTTTTCATTTTAAATATAGGCATAGTGCCCCTACTATTATTGTGTGTCACATCAATATTGTCGCCTGCGTCAACTTCATCTTGATTAGACTACTGATAAAGTACAATATCATAAGTAGTATAATAGTATTCGAATCTTTATATATATGGATGGCGTTGTTGCGTATGCTCTAATATGTTTTAAACGCTCCGGTACTTCGTTGACCATATTTTAAATCGTAGAGTTGTCGGAGCATTTGCCCCACCTATCCGATTTAAAATGATAGTGGGGGCTTTCAAAACATCGACTGACCTGTTAATGGTCATATAGAATAAGGTCATTGGCCCGCCACCGTAAGCGGCAAGACTGATAAGTAAGGAGGTAGATATTGCTGTTGTTGAGGATGATCCTTCATACACAATTCTTGAGGTTGTGGTTGCGATCATCTTTTCCTTTCTTACATCACTGGCGGGTTTAAGACCATTTTTCTCAGTTGTAGCAACCGGAATTGTGGTTATCAATTCGTTCACTACATCTGAATCCTTCAAATAAACTTTTTCCATACCATTGTATTTTTAAGGGGCAAAAGACATGGTACAAAAATAGGCGACCGTAGTCGCCCTCTTTTAAAATGAAAATTCTTTGACTGAATATCCCGCATCAGGTTCTTCAGGAACTTCAATCGGTGATTGGAAAGTAAAATTCATGTTACATGAGTAAGAAAGCGTTAATTGATTTGTTTTTGCAGTTCGAATAAATATATCAAGCATTGGCCCGTTAGCCGTTGATGCTTGATATAAAATTCGAGCTTTACTTATTACTCTGCCGGAATTTGCCAACTGAACAATAGATTGCCTATCACTATATCCATCAGCATGGATATATAGTAACTGAGAACTTGGAACCTCACTATTATAATAGTTGCCTACCATCAAGAGCACAGCATGAGGAACATTCCCATAACGCCCCAAAGCAATTCTGTACCATTTGCTTTGCGATACCCTTTCATCCGGAGTGTATCTTCCACACCCTCCAGATTGTACGACAATTCCAGGATTAACAAGTATATCATTACCGGAACCATCAACAGCTTTCACTTTACTTAGGCTATCCTTGGTTTCCAAGCCATTGTTGTAGTCCTTAATTGTAGTCTTCTCCATATCCTTGTATTTTTAACGGGCGTTTAAACTATAGCGAAAAACGCCCAAATTCAACATTTATTTTTTGATCTCGTTTTGTAATTATAAATTCTCGTATATCAATTAACTATTACCATATGTTTTAGTTGTAACATCATTTTTTCGAAATTGAATGCCGATGTAAGGAGATATATGAACCGAATATTTATCACCGAAATATAAAGATTCCAACGATACACTACCCGGCATAATTGTCGTCTTACCACCTATAACACCTGTTGGAGCCATATCATATAGTTCAATTACAGGAGAAGTATAGTCTTCTACAGTAGAAAAGCTAATCTTTCCAACAAGATTTCCAAGGAAATCATACATCGCAATACTATTAGTAGTTGGATCAATAACAATTCGCTTACCTTCAGAAGCGGTAGAAATCTGTCCCGTCAACTCTACTTTATTCCCTTTGAATAAGCCCGTGGCAAAATCCAGAAGCAGATTAGGTACAAAATTCCCCGTATTAAATTCCTCATAATTCGATGTCGGATTACCATCAGCGTCAACCCCCTGCTGCGAAAACATGTAATCTCCTGAAAAGATGGCACTCGCTAATTTAGCGAAGTTAGCCATCAGAATCTCCACGAAAATAGCTGTATAGTCTTCAACAAGCGTCCAAGTGGCTTTCGATCCATTTACCGCAACATCCTTCTGAGGAGAATTGATATTTGAGGGCATACCCTGTCCTACCCATGTCGTATTTCGATTCATTACATAATACTTCCCATCCAACACATAAGGAGTAACCGTATCTGTACAAATATAGGAAGTATATAGATTGTACTCTCCGGCCGGATACGGAATACGCCCACTCTTTCCGGGAGCACCCTTCTGTGCATACTTTACACTTCTTGTTACACTCGCTATCGGCATACAATTACATTTTAAAATTTATGACACAGTTTCAATATACACGCCTACATCCGTACCAGCCTGTTCACACATCGCATAGGTCACAGTAAAGTTTGCCTGGTTAGTAGCTTGCCCAAGGATAAGTCCTACACTATCAATGGCGGTAAAATTAAAGTTCATCTCCATTGCCTTAGTCGTAGAGCCTCTTTTCACAACCATAGGAGTATACACCACAGTATCGCCCTCTTCGACAATCGTCTCATCAGCCGGACTTGGATTAGGAATGATATCATAAGGGTCTGAAGCATCCATTACGCCTTGTATATCCGTACCGATTTCAGTTCCCCCTTGCGAGACAACACATTTGAAGCTGGAATAGCAATCTACCATATCACCTGTAACCGTCAATGTCTGCGCCGTTTTTCCTGAGAGTAAGGACCAGGCACCGCCAACCAACTTATACCACTTGTAAGTCAGATTAGAGGTAACAGAAACACCCGCCTGATAAGTCATAGCCTTGAGTATGCAGCTACCGCCTTTTTCTGTGATGGTATAATACTTGTTATCTCCAGCGGCAATAGTAACAAAATAAGGAGAACCGGTAGCCCGACGAATAGGGATATTGTAGATAGCCTCTACCTTATCGGTGACATTACCATATACGACTATGGCTTCTCCCTTAATGCTGCAAGGAGCCGCGCCCGCAGCCACAACCAGGTTTTTCAAGATTTTCAAGCCCCAATAATCCTGCGTCCCTGCAACATACGGCAACTTGCGGAAATGCCCTGTCTCTCCATTAAACACATTAGTGGAGACATTATTGGTGAAAGTGAGCTTCACACTGTTGAAATACCAGTCACAAGAGATAGGTATGGAAATACCTTCCGCCACGCGGGACGAGGTCGCAATAAACACCAACTGCGGCTGCGTCTGGGAAAAATCGGGCGATATAGCACCGATTGCCCCCACGGATCCTTCAAATTCCTGATAAAGGTCCCCGCTTGGAGACTGGATAATAGTAGTGTAAGTTCCCGCCTTCGGCGAAAATCTTACATTCACTTGTCGGGTTGCTATACTCATACCTCATCCTCCTTATTTATTTCCGATTTTTCCTCTTCAGACGGAGATTGCTCCGAGGAAAACAGGAACCTTTCAGGTGTAGCAACCTGCACAGGATGATCAGTACCATCCACTTCTTCTTTTGCGGCATTGGGAGTCAGCACGGCTCCACCGCAATAAGCCGCACGGGAAAATATGTCGTCTCCCGGAAAGCGCAGGATGTCAGCCTGCCATAATAGATAATTCCCGTCTGCAGTCTTGTTGCGGATGCTTGTCAATCCCATTGACGCAGCCACCTTTTCTGTTACTTTGATGTAATTAGCCATATTCTTAAAATTTAATTGTTATTTTGCTATTATTACTTTATCAGCACTTGCTAATATTGCCTTTCCGTCACTGGTTGTCAGTATCTTGTAATTACCCTTGTCTGTCATATCCACACCCAATAATCCGCTGGTCACATTATTGGCGGAAAGAGAGGGGGATTCACCGGTCCCGATAACCGTACTGTCCTTATACCAGGTCGCTTTCAACTCCTGCATGGCATTGCCGATAATGCCTTTCGCTCCTGTTACCACGACTTTGGGATTTACGGTCACTGTTCCAGGAGCAATACGGTTCGGCAGATTGGTTATGTCGTAATCATAATTCGGGAGACGACGCACAATAGTAGTGGTAGCCGTAGGGTCCGCATCCGTCGGTGAGGCAGCCGGGGAACCATCAGGGGAAAAGGTAGCCTTGCAAATGTAGGTCTCCTTTTCTCCTATCGCCTCGCGATCAATGACAAGCACATTATCATTCACACTGACCACATCAAGATCAAATTCATCAGAACCGGCA
This sequence comes from Bacteroides cellulosilyticus, assembly GCF_020091405.1. Lineage (NCBI taxonomy): Bacteria > Pseudomonadati > Bacteroidota > Bacteroidia > Bacteroidales > Bacteroidaceae > Bacteroides > Bacteroides cellulosilyticus. The sequence continues at coordinate 2,579,305 of NZ_CP081903.1, read as the reverse complement.
AGCGTCAGGGTGCCATTTTCACGACGTTTGTACCAGAAGAATTTTCTTTTTGCTGATACACCGGTAAAATCGGTTTCACCTGCCATCAGGGTAGCTACTATGGTCTGCTGTACAGGGTCCTCCCAGGGGTTGTATAAATGGGTAGATTCACTATCAAGCGTCAATAAAGGATTGGCATTGGTAGCATTGATACATTTTATTAATTTTGACTGACGGTAAACGATGATCTGATTTGTGCGCGTATCCAGGTATTCTGCATAAAAATCCAACGTTATAGGGTGCAAGAGTGCGGCATTCTTCTTTACTTTTATCTGACCTTTATTTGAGCCTTCCTGAGTGATTTCATAACCGGTATTCGTCGTTTCAATCAGGATTCTTTTGCCATCAATGATTTCATACCACTTAAGATTGGTTAGAGAGGAATTTATATTAAATTCCTTAATAATACCATCCTTGTCAACAACATCACATTGAGGCAACAACACCAATGGCGTCAACGTATAGTCCGCCTCAAAGATTCCCGTCACCGCATCATACGTTTGCAATGATGATACGGAACCAACCTCGTTAATCGCCATATGTACGCTAAGAGGTTTGTAGTTTACTTCTATTTTCTTTGTCTTCATATCACAACTTCTATTTCATCAGGGTATACATTCTTACCGTCACGCAGCAGCACGGTAGTCTTAAATTTACAGGAACCGACCTGCACAAAGTTCGTTCCGAGATCATCACGCCTGAGCACCAGCACTTTTCCCGTGTCGGCATGTTTCACTGCCCAGGCGTTATCTTCCGTAATATTACCGCTATCACGCGTCCACTCCACATCAGCATCAAGTATATGTTCAGTAACATCCCGGTTATATAGCATTCCGGTTATAGTGAGCACGTCCAGATCATCAACAAGATTGCCGTTTTCATCCATCTTGTCCAGGTCTATCCTCCAATCGTTGGCAGAAGATATATCAATAGAGAAGTTTGGGTTTCCTTCTTTCATGGCCCATCCCGTCGAACCGAATCGGGGCTCATCAAGCGTGCCGTTAATCAGACATTGCCAACGACACCCGTAATGCCATACGGTATCCGCAGACGTAGAAGATACAGAATAGGGATTATCAGAAGCAGCAACCTCGGAGCTCCAGTCTCCGCGGTCCACAAGGGAAACGACAGGAATCCCCGGATACTGAATCTGTAGGCGTTCCTGAAAGGCTATACCCCTGCAATAGACATAGCTATGCCGGTAATTTATAGGCAGGTTATCGAATAATGATAACTGTTTCAGTCTGCCGATGATAATGGCGTAATTATGCTCTTCCAGTATGGGTTTCGTTACGCCATCGAGCATGCAGATACATTTCTCACGAGTAGAAAGATACCAGTACGCCTGACGATCTTCATTGACCGGATTGCCGCGACGCGTTATTATCATCAATGGCTCCGGCGGGTAATTCTTTCCCCCTGGAACTTCACTATCCGGATACAGAACAGCAGTAATCACATTAGCGGAAGTATCCACATGCAGGACACGTAACCAGGAAGTATAATAATCTCCTCCTCCGGAGGCAAGGTTGTTTACCATGCCGTAAATGATATCATTTTCATCCAAAGCCGTGAAATCATTCTCCAAACGTTTACGGAGCGGTAAACGGTAAGTGCCATCCTCCAGAAGTTCTACGCTCTCAATCGTGCCCGATTCAGAAAAAGAATAATCACTTTCCATGGCAGAAAGCCGGTTGAATATCACTTCTTGAACAATGAGAGCAAAACGAGCTTCCAAAGTATCAGCCTGTACACGGCCATTTTTAAGTAGAATCCCTTTCCCGGCAACTAATGAGTCTATTGTTTCGCCAACTTCGGCACCTCCTAATAATTTCAGCAGGAAAGGAGTTTCGTCAGGCTTGGATTTATGAAGGAAGATTTTATTCAGTTCTTCCAAAGAACACTGTGATAACAGATTCAAAATGCCCACCAAGGTACGTCCAACACGTTCTCCCGTGTTTTCTCCCTCCTGCGTAGCATATCGTACCTGCCGGGCTAATTCTTTAAGTGTTTCAACCGTATCTGCCATATCAGTTGAATGCCTTCCTACAGTTAACAGCCTTATAGGGTTGCGACAAGTGTATTGCCGCGATCACCCCATAAAGCTGGCTATCAATATTCACCACATAATCCGCTTCTACCTCTTCAAGTGAAAAGGCAATCCATTGGCGGTTCTTCCTTTTGTCTTCAAGTACCTGGTTCAGCATCTCATCAAGAATGCGCTCGCACTTATCAAGTGCGGCCTCTATCTGTTCGTAGTCTGAAGTATCGGACACATGTTCCAATACAAAGAGCAGATAATCACGATCCTTCAGGTATGCCCCCGTAGCACCGCCATATCCGAACCCTGAGCCACGGTCCAGAATCACCGCCGGATAGTGGAGCACGCTGTCCAGTGCCGTGTGCTTCTCCCGTTCGGATGAAAGGAAATGTACCTCGTCATTCTCCTTGTGCCGGATATCGACATGGCGTTCGGCCAAATTCTCTATGTACTCTGAAAATGTCATTTCTTCTGTTTTTGAGCGTCACGTATTCTTTTATTAAGCAGGCGGAACGCCGTTGCCACTGGCATCGCCTGGTATTTCTCCAGCAACGCCACATCATCACCGACAAAAGCATCAAAGATATCAAGCCAGTTGACCGATGGCGCGGTCGGTTTCTTGTTGTTCTTCTCCGGTTCCGGATCTTCGTTCAACGGAAACAGGAAAGGGAACGCCTTGGAAAGCCACCTTTTGACAAAAACATAGTTCAGGAATATAGCATACTTGACATGCCTGTCTATCTTCGCCACTTCCGACAGCCGTTTTTGCAGTATCAGCGGTTTCTGCCTGCTAAATAAGCCGTTTTTTCCACCTGCCGGTAGGACAATATATTCGTTATCCTTCAGGTACAGCATTGATATGAAAGCATCCAGTGAGGCATCCTTGCCGTCACGCGCATAGCGGTTGAAGGCGGTGTCCACATGCATGAAGTGCTCGAAACACATCCCCTTCAGGCGTTCACCCGGTGCTTTCAATCCGGACACACCGGAAAGAATAAAGCGATCCATCCGGACACGACAGTCGCTGATGAACTCTATCAGCTCACTCAGCTTATACCTGTAATAGCTGTCCGCAATGACACCGGAAGGCAGGGGATAGAACTCCTTCAGGAAGGATGATTCATCCGTCTCCTGAAGGTAAAACCGTGACACAAGCAGGAACTGCGACGGTGTCAGCTCTTCCCATTTCTGAGGCACCCGGCGTATAACCTCACGCCGGACTCCGAAGCTGCGATATGCAATACGAAGCTCTCTCATACCCAGAATGTACGTTTACGGTCATTGTCCCGGTCGAATATCCTACGGGGATCACCGGCATAGTAATCAGTAAAATAACTACGGGCAATCCGCAGCAATGCGGTCATATACATGTCGGCATCCGCCTTCAGGTTCTGTATCTGTACGGCTATCCGTTTCGTATCAACCGGCTCTTTCTGTTCATTACCCTTTTCACCTGACCGGATTGTTGTAAAGTACAGTCCGCGGTCTGTAATGCTGCCCGTCTCCATCAACAGCCGTCTGACCGCCATTGTCCCAATATAGCGGGAACAAGCCAGACGCAAGCGTTCCACATTCTTCTGTTGTTCTTCATCTTCAGGGGGATTGACCAGCCCGTCAATCAGATGCTCATAGAGCCTGTCACCGATAGCCGGCTGAAGCAGCATTTCCTCCACAAATTTCAGATGCGGCTGCAACCGCAGGAAGATAATCCGGCTGCCGCCAATGAAACAGACATCATTCACGTCTGCAGTACTGCGGACAATGGCGGATTTCCGGTCTTGGTAGGCTTTCGAGGCGGCAAATTCCGGATATTCCGCTATATGGGCATACAGGAACTCAAGCAGCTCATCCAGCGCATTGAACCCCTTGTTGCGGAAAGACTGCCGAAGATTGTCTTCCTGGTACTTATATACCCCTTGAAAGGTTTCATTGTCGGACTTCTGCCGTTGAAATCCCGCATCCGTAATCCGGACACTGATTTCATCGAAATCATTCCAGAACGCCAGGTTCGCGTTCGCGCGCTGGCAGATCTCAAGCAGCCGAGCATCCAGTTTTTCCCGTTCAGTTGCCCCTTCAGTATTCGGTTCCAACACATCCGGATTCGGACCGAAATTATATATCTCAATCACTTCGGCCGCCATCGCATCCCCCAGTAGTGGAAACAGGAATTGCCGGAAGGCACCCCGAAGCGGTGCTTCCATCATATCAAACGAAATCGCGGTATTCACCTTCATCAGTGCCTTGAGTTCGGCACCCTTGTTCCATTTCTCTGCACTGAATATCATTAGCTCAACGTTTTTTTGGTACCGCTTCCGGTATCGAGGGTTACTAAAATGGTATTGCGGAAACGCAACTCACACTCCGGCATACCGTTCATTTTTATGTAGAGTTCAATCGGATCCAGAATATTCTGCCGGTCAATCCAGGCATTGGCAATATTCACGAGGAACGCCTCACGTATATTGGAACCGCCCTGATTGCCGGCGTATGTACCGCCCGGCATACCGGCACCAAGCACATTGGGATTGACCATTAAGGCAAACAATATCTCGGAGTTGGCGGCTGCCGATACCGGAAGGTTGTCGCTGCCCTGGTATTTATTCTCCAACGGCTTGATCTTCCATTCCTCTTCAATCCTGCCGTTCATCTCATTGACGGCATAATGTGAGAAGATCGGTTTCTCCGCATTGTCCGGGCCGCAAAGATTCTGTTCTACCGAGTCCATATACTTCTGAATGGCCGCTTCGCGTTCTGTGACGGAATAGTCCTTGGAAGGGTATTTCTTCTCCCAATAAGAATACGGTATCTGTACATGCCACTTCCAGGTAATTTGGTTCTTGTATGCTTTCTTGAGGAAATGGGGGATGAGATGGGCAATCTCCACCCATCCGCAAACGTATGCCGGCCACCATACAGGCATGCCGTAAAGGTCATCATTGCTCCAGCTGTCACGTACCGGCAGGATGAATCCGTTCTTCATCTTCCCGGCAAACTTCAGTACTTCGGCGTGCATCTGCGGATCATATTCAGATAATACCTCCAGCTTGGTGTACTGCCCCTTGCCCGGATGCTGCGGCCAATATCCGGAAACAATACATTTACATGCTCCGTACTCATCCACTTCGGAATAGCGCCGATAAAGCGCATTTATCGGATTAACTCCTGCAAAGGAATTACCCGCTGCCGATGGAACGAACTGGACAGCACCGTTACCGAACTTCAGATAATCCCGCAGTACCTTCTCCATGTAGCGTCTTACATTCCGGGAAGCAACAAAAGCCTGTACCCGGCTATCCGTAACGGGCTTCAGTATCTCGTTACCGCCATCATCGTAACCGTTCACCGTACAAGGATAAATGCCCTGCCCAAGTGTCAGGTTACGGAGAAATTTCAAGCCGGTATTAAGCACACTGGTATTTCCGATCTCTTCGGCCGCCTTCTGCGGGAAATCGTTCTCGTCTCCCCACGGGCGTACTTTCACCCCGTCGATATCTATGTAACTGACATTCGACAAGTCGTATGGCGACAGGATCCGGGCACGGTCCTTCATCTCGTTCTGCGGTGCCCCGGTTGTCTCTCCGAATATGTACGTGGACTGCATCAGCAGGGGAATGCCGCTTGAATTAAACAGTATGTTCATCAGAATACGATTTTCATTTTGTTATACTCCAGTATCAGGTCTATATCCACGGGATAGGGATGCCCTTCGGGATTGCCCTTGCAGTCGCAGGGCTGTACCCCCCGAAGCTGGTATTCCTTCATGTTCATGCGTCCGGCACCACAGGCGTATGCCTGCGGGATAAAGTAGACCTTACCCTCCTTGCTGACGAATTTTATCGAAAAGACGCGCCGGTTCCCGCGTTCATCCCTGCGGATATCCATATCGGCCAATGCCAAATTTCTGCGTATTGTTTCCATTGTGTATATTATTTATTCAAATGTCCTGTCAAATGTATAATCGAAGATACCTCCCCCAAACGAGTACCTGTCAAATACCTGATGCTTCCGGCTTGCCGGGCAGAAGGTCAGATTCACGTTTACCCGCTGGTTACCCATTTTCGTATGGGTAAAGTCAATATCTGTGATGATGATCTCCATCGGCAACGAAGGCGTGTCGTACCATCGCTGTACCGGAGAGGTAAGCATGTCTATCAGGGCCTTGTATTTGTTTTCGTCCAAATACCCGGTGTTGACCGTGCGCAGATCATTGAAAAACGGATTGAATCTCCTTTTCAGCTTCACCATGTCCGCGATATCACCCTCCAGTTCCGGACTATACTGCACCAATCCTGAGAATGATATGGATTCCGGCAACCCGAATACATTGTAATAAAGAAATTGGTGCATTTCACGGTGGCTTTTCCGGTCAATGACATACCTTACAAGGTCCGTCAATGTGCCATCGGTGATGCGTGCATCATACGATAAGATATTGTCGGCCCTGAGACTCGCGAGTTTGCCCACCTTAACCGGACTCATGTTATATGCCATCATCCGGTTGGCATCGGAGAGTTGCAGCTCAACGGTTTTCTTGACGCTGCTGCCGGATTCCAGGTGGATGATATCCAGATACACTTTTGTCTTGTCAGACACGAAGAAGGAAAGGTAATCAATCGTATTCTGCCTGATATGCTTGATTTTATAGCGGGAATAAAATATGAAGCCGGTCAGCGGCTCGAAAGACACGCGGTATCTTGAGTGGAACACATAAAGCGTGTAGTCAGCAGTTGCCTCGCTGTCTGAAAGGGACAGTTGTACCGTCATGGGCGGCAATATGATCCGGTCATCACCGCCTCCCAGTTCCGGACGAACGAAATATTCATTGATGATATCACCCGGATCGCAAATGACGACTGCGTTCCCACTGTCCGGATAGTACACTTCAGAAAGCGCCTCCTGCCCGTCAACCGTCATCTTGAAAACCAGTTTTTCGTGTACGTCCGTAATACGGATATCCTCCATATCGGCGGAAAACAGATACGTGTTATTGACCAAATTCGCTACCATCTCCACAGATCTTTAGATATACCCAACACCAGTGATTTATTGTACAGGTCATAGCCCGCCTTGAACTCCCACGACCTACGCCGATACCCCGCGGATAACACACAGCTGTAACGCCCGGCATCCAATCCTAGAGCCAGGGCATTGTTATAAACAACCGGTTGCCGGTAATCCACCACTACAGTACGGTCAAGTAGCGCATTGCGGGATATGACATCGGTCATTTCCACCCGCAGGTAAGGACGCTCAATAATCGTATCGAGATAATGCTTCTCCGAGAAATAGTCGGTCAGTATAGCCGCCGTATCCACTTCTGCGGGTACCTCACGGACAATTACCTCCGGTTCCGGAATGGCAGGTCGTATCGTATCATGCCTGACCACCGTTTCCGGAACGCGGACAATACTCCGGTGACGGGATCCCAGCCAATAGCCGACTTGATAGGAAAGAAGCGCAATAACCGCACATAACAACATATAGCTAACGTTCCGTCTCATCTACCTTCTTTTTAAACTTGTCTGTAACCGTCACCCACAACATGCCCACCTGCCTGATCAGCGTATCTTTAGGCTTGCCGTCAATAACCGCCAGGTTCTCCAGTATGCTTGTCACGTGCTCCACACAGAACCAGGTCATGACGAACACTTTGACAATGGAAAAGAATAGGGTGGCCAGCAGCATGATGAAGCTTTCTTCAGCCCCCGCCTTGCTCTCCAGATAGAATGAGTGGGTGATATAAATGATGGTCAGCCAGATACACAGCTTGATGATACAGCGTGAGAAACGGAAGGATTCAAATCCTATGCCCTGAATCTTGCTTGCCCTGATGCCCGTCCACATCTCGGAAACAATGGCGATCAGCATGGCCATCGCCAGCAACGGGGTAATACCTATCCATTCACTGACTACCGCAGTGATTGCACTGAAGGAGATAGCCGGCAGTTGCAGGTTATATTTGAAACTGGGCGCCACCGAAAGAAAGAACTCCTTCAGGGAATCATACCCATAGGTACCGACAAACTTGGTAATAAAGCGTATCATATCTTTTTTTGTCACAAAGGTACAATCATACCATCCGCTTTCATAGGACAAAAAAAGCCCCTCCGTGGTTGAAGGAACGGGAAACATAAAACAAAATACCGCTTTGGGTCCCATTCCGTTTGCGAGCGTGCGAGCAAACGGAATGGGTGCGCCCGCACCCCATCCGTCAAATCATCCCTTCATCGCAAAAGCTATAATATCCGTCATTCGTTATAATTACGTGGTCCATCATCCGAATATTGAATAACGCTGCCGCCTTTTTAAGCTGTTCCGTCAGCCTCTTGTCCTCATTGCTCGGTCGGCTGTTGCCGCTCGGATGATTGTGTACCGCTGCAAACTGCGAAGCTCCCGTATTTATCAACACCTGCATTATCAGCCGTACATCTGCCGAAGTCTGGTCTATACCGCCTACTGAAACCTGTACTTTCTTGATTATTCTGGATGCATTATTAATAGCCACGACCCAAAACTCTTCATTCCGTAAATCACCTATTAACGGCTGCATCAGTTCGTATACATCCTTGCTTGAAAGAATCTGCCTGCGTTCAACCTGTTGAGACTGCTGTCTCTTGTACATCTCCACCGCTGCCACAGCTACTTTCTTGCGTCCAGGCGTCAAAGATGCAAACAGCCTGTCTATATCTATCTCCCCGTTGCTGCGTTCAACGTCTGAAACAATCTGCCTGTTATTGCTAATCTCGTAAATCAGTTCACTGTCACTCATGTAGCGGCAATCATTATCGAATAAAGTATTCATAACAAAAAATATATATTAGTTATAAGAAAGAATTGTTCTACCTAAAAAATAACCTCCCAACACTTCCGCACCTAATTGCTCCAGTGCGCACGCAAATTGTGCGTAGCTGTGTCCTTTCGTTAGTATGTCATCAAAAACCAGTACCCGCTTCCCGTTGAAAAAGTCAGTATTCAGCGTAATAGTTTCCGTGTTCTGTATGCTTTTGCCTTTCTTGGTTTCGTGGATGGTCATACGTTTTCCGCCCACTTTCACGGCTTTGTAGCCATTCATACACCCGCAAAGGTTGGAAACCTCTTCGCAAAAGTCCCGATAGCGTTTTTCCGTCCGTTCTGCCGAACTTGCAGGAACACAGACAAACACAATGGTATCGGCAAACGAACCGAATTTTTCCGCTATCTTACCCGCTACGATAGCCGCTACCTGTTTGCTGCGTTTCCCAGCCTTGAAGTCCCATATCAGTGAGCGGATTTGTTTTTCCCGTTCTGTAGCCTCGTATCTTGCCGGTATGTAGTCAAATAAGGAAATCATCGGTTTATGCCACTGATTTTTCCATGCTTCGGGAATGTTTCTTTTTGCTGCCATAACTGTAAGTTTTAATTTTATTCTGGATTTTTGGAGTCGTCGGGTGGAGCCTTTTTCAGATTCTCCGTTTCCCGGAACGACTTTTTTTTTATTCCGGCGTGTCTGTATGACGTGCGGTATGGTTGCCTTTTGATGCCGCAATAATTGAGGTGCCGAGGATGACATTCTGCAAGGTTCCGACTAAAACCGGAGGCTTGAATACTACCTGCAAGGTGGAGATTTTTTAGCGGACAACGCCTGACCTTGCTTGTCAGACCGGTGCCCTACATTTGCGGACTCAAAAGACTACCTGACCGCATACAGACATGCAGAAATAAAAAGGAGTTCCGGAAGAGAAACGGAGGTACGTCAAGCGGAACGCTTACCGCTCTACGGTCCCTACCTAAGAATTTGAAACAGAAAAGACCGGGGACCTGCACGGGTGCAAACAAACACGGGAAGCGATGCTTCCTACCTCTATAAGCGCGCAAAATCCGTACTGGGGAAATAGATTTGCCTGCCTATTTCTTCAGTACGGATTTTGCGCGCGCCGGGGACTCTGTTAATGAATGTTATAAGAAAGTTACCTTCTTGAAAATGAACACACAACACCCCGTTTTCCATCCGAATGGAAAAAGAAACGGAAGTTTCTTCCTACCGCGCCCTATCAAAAAGCGCAAGGGAAACCGCAAAAAGTAAGGAAATATGACAAAAGTAATAGGTTTTTACATTAAAGAAAACACCCTCCGCCTGTCCTCCGATGCGGCATCCGGTCCTCAATCGTTGCGAGTCCTGTTATAAGTATTGCGATAACTGTTGCGAATGTATGTGCAGTGAATCAGATACGTGCGTCCACGAACCCGTATGCCTGCCTGAGCAGATGCCCGTACTTCGTCCAGACACGTTTATCGACTGCATCCCCGAAGTGTGTTGCCTCTTCAGGAAGGATGGACTGGTTGCGCTCGCTGCGCTTATCCTTGGCAAACCGTCCTTCACGATCTTCAATGACACGCGTGTTGTTCATGGATATAAGCGTGTACTTGCATTTCGAGCCGTTGAAACGCTTCTTCGGGAACCGTTCGTCCTTCTCCGCCAGGATAGAAGCCCACAACAGATATTTATCATGCTGCGGCGGCTCCATACCCGCATGCGTGTGCTGTTCCACCGTCCAGCCGTGTTTCTCCAGGCGCTCAATGGCAAGCTCATTATAGGATTTCTTATTGTTGGCGCGGCGTGCATCCCCGTAGCGGTCACGGTAATAATGCAGGTGCTTGTTGATATGGTTACGGTAATAGTGACAGAACTTATCCATCAGCGCGTTGACCATCGTATCGTCTTCTTCGTCACGCTTGACAAAAAATTCATTGATATTGTTATCCACCGGCTCACGTGTCAGCAGCTTCGTCACGAAATCATAATTGCGCTCCTGTGCCACTTCAAGGAACGAGGCGGCAGAACCCCAGTCAGGCGTCAGTTCCAGCGGCTTCGTGGGGGTACAGTCCAGGTCACGCCGGCTGTCATCGTTATTGGCAAGCTGCTGCCAGTTGTAGTTATGATCTTCGGCAAAGTCACGGATATAGTCGTCATTGGTCGCATTGTAATACACGTGCCGTTCATCCAGTTGGTAATAACAGCTATCAATCTTATCCACCATGAAGTTCAGTATCTCGATCATGAAGGAAAGCTTATCCATCACCTTATACTGGTTCAGGATATAGTTCATACCCACATTGGCGATATTGTCGAAGATAGAGCCGAGGATAAAGAGCGTGCCGTCGCGTGAAACGAACGGTGTGATACTCTGACGGAGACGGACGGTTTCATTCCAGATCTCCTTGAAGAGTCCCGCATCATTCGCAATCCTTGCATCAATGAGCTGCATCTGTAACCGCACAATCTTATTCCAGACATCAAACAGCCGGATGCCGCGTTCTTCTTCGTAATACTTGGCCGGTTCAAGCAACCATTTCTGTTCAGGCGTGTAAGGCATGGAAGAGAGGAAGGTGTTGCCGTGATGTTTCAGAACGGGATTCTTGGACTTGCGACCAAAGATGTGTTCATTACCACGGTTGGTCGGTGCCGCCTCCTGGTCAAACTTCTCCTTATCAAGCGTCAACGCTTCGTCGGTGATGTTGTAATCCGCGTTCGGACCGCGGCTGTTACCGCCCTGCGTAAGTATGTAGAGCATGTGACCATTGGAGAAGCTGATGCCGTACTCAAACGACATGATGTGTTCATAGGGCCTGTACCATCCTTCAATGGGACTGCGGCACACCACATAGTCACCGGTCTTGCTGACCGGATCCCATTGCTTGTAACCGAGCATCTCCAGCATCTTGAAAGCGGATGGTAATGTTTTAGTGAGCGCCTGACCAATGGTAGCCTGTGTGAGCGTGGTAATACCACGAGGCATCAGCCGGATATTGTCATCTATCACGGCACCGGTAATGAATGATTTACCCGTTGCACGTGAATAGATGACATACCCGTTCTTGTACGGCATTACCAGGAATGCCGCCTGTGCCGGATTGACCTGTATGACCTCTTCCCAAACGTTTTCGTCCATTGTCCTGCCGTATCAATAACGTGGGAAAACAATATAGTTCACACCTTCGGAAGAAGTCATACGGGGCATTGGCTGCCCTGTATCATCTAATAGTTTTTTTACTTCATCCGGCTTAAACTTTGCGGATACGGTGCAAACAATCTGTGTCTTGCTGACCGATACCATATCAATATGTTTGTGGTCAACCAGATAAGAGATCAGGCGTTTATTGGTCAGTTTCTTCATGATTAATCTGTTTTGAAAGTATTAATTTAACAGAACCCGAAAAAGTAGTAACCTTTCCGGGACCTGTCAAGCCTCTTACTCTTCAATTATGAGTTCAGAGGCTGCGAACCATTCTGTTTTTACTTCTCCATTTAACGGCTCAGGGGCTGTAACAGCATACGTTGTTGTGCCATGTAAGTACTCGCATTTAGCAGTTATAGTCCCTGAAAAGCCTGATACACTACTGCGAACTTTGTCGCCTAATCCTATTTCTTTCATAATATGTATAAGGGTCTTACAAAGCCCACCCAAGGCTATTTGTTTCTTGTAGCTTCCAATAACGGAAGGTTTGTTTCTGTCGGAATATAAACTACAGTCTTGTCATTCAGATTATTCTGCTGACGTACCCACAAATATTGGATATAAGCGGGGGTAATGCTGCCATTTTCAATCTTGATTGCTTCTGCCGCACCTTTGGCACGTTCCACTTCAGCCTGGGCATTCAGTTTCTCTGCTTCCAGATTCGCTTTCGCCTCTTCAATCTTAATTTTCCGGTTCTGTTCAGCTTCTGCAAATTCAGCCTTGCCTCTTTGTTCAGCGGACCATATCCGATAATGAGGAACGCCAAACATAAGAATAGCCAACACCGTTACCAAAACCATAACTTTAATAAAAAAACTTTTCATACTCATTGCTTTTATATGGGTTTTACAAAGCCCGCCCAAGGCTGTTATATTTATGAGTTCATTATTTCTTCTGCCTGCACATCGTCAATAGGTGTGTACATCGAATCTACCAAAACCTTTTGCTCTTCCTGAGAAAGATTGCGGATGGCATCCAGCGGAATATCCACCTTTTGCCCCATGCTGTTGATCTGAATGTAGAACACGTTCTTCTCCATGCGTCGCGGATCCTCAACCGAAGCCGGACGTTCGCCAATCATCTGATGTAGCACCTTCTTGGCGTTGTTCCAGTTCTTCAGATCACCTCTGAGCTTACAGTCCCGGATAAGCTGTATCTGGTCCTTGATCATCCAAGCAAACCAGAAATCCCAGTCAAACTGGTGCTGTGTCTTGAACAGTTCTTTTGCCAGGGCGATATCCTTACGTACCTGTGTACGTGAAATCCGGTATTTCGCCAGCATGATGTTGATGATATGGCTCTCATTGGGATAATCATCCAGCAAACGGGCTATCTGCAATACCCGGTTGCACTGCACCCGAAGATGCTCCGGCAACGGACTGTTTTCCGGATCAATAATGTGCTGCCGGATGAGTTCATATGACTGTTCCTCCAGTGCAGATTTACTTTTGGATGTTGTCAAGCTGTTACTCATACTCAAGATATTGCTTTTGCGATTTAAAGAACTTGATCAGTTCCTGTTGTGCTGGATTGCTGCCGTTGATGGCGGACTTGATGATAGCCTCCCGTACTTCAACCATCTGTCTGAGATGTCCCCGGTAGAAAGCTGTACGCACCTCAGTGCCCGGAGTACGAAGTTCTGCAAGAAAATCCGTCTCATCCACACCGATATTGATTGCAATCATTCCCGGAGGGATAAGGCGATACGCCATTTTCTCAATCTCCTCACGTTGTTCCTGCGTCAAACTCATCATTCAACATTTTAAAGTCAAAGTCAAAAATATCTCTACCGGTATGGATGATTCCACGCTCCAGCTTCGGGTTGTGCGTAGCATTCTGACTGCCTACAACGGTAATCTTCCAGTCTTCGTTATACAGCAACGCCACTTTTGCATGTAGTGCCAGGCAGCGGTAGCTGTCCGGGAATGTAGTTACCAGATAGTCAAACGGCTTCGGTGAAATGCTGCGTACACGGTTGTCTATTAAGAACCGTACAGATAACAGTTCATTCGTTTCGACCTTACGATGAAGGGCGTTGATACTATCCATCGAGATGGAGTAAGTAGTCAAGAACAGGTGTGCCGGACCGGTCTGTTTCAAAATATATAAAATCAACTGGATCAGGTTAAATGCTCCGGAAGAATAGAAATGCTTATCTCTGCCGGGAACCAGCATTCCCATAGCGTCCGGATGCAGCAGCTTCTCCGAAACCCGATCATGGTCGGAGGCTGCCACATCCGTTTGGCGGAGAGGGAGCGCATTGTCCTTCATTCTCTCCGCCGGCATCTCATTCATATCGCTGCAACATACCAACATTATTGCAGCTCGGCCAGTCTATACTCTATTTTCTCTACCAATGCCTCCTGATCAGCCACCTTCTTCTCGTATCTCACACGTTTGGGGCAGTCCGGAAGCGGGTTTTCCTTGCCGTCTTTAGGTTTGCTCTCTGAAGAATACAGCAACATGTTTTTTGCCTTGGTAATCTTACTCTTGGCATTGGATTTCGCTTTCTTCAGTTCTTCGACGGAAAGGGAACTGATATCAGTCTGTTCATCTTCCTTTTCCGGCTTCTCTTCAGCAACATCCACTTTTTTATAAAGCTCGTCCAGCTGCTCATCAGTCGGCAACTCCTTTTTCTGCTCATATTGCTGTTTGATGGCAGCCAGCAATGTCATGCGGTTGGAGAGGAAGGCTATACGGGTAACAATATCCTTGCGCTGTGCACATACAGCCGCTGTATTGGTCTCACCCTGTTCGGAGAGTAACCGGTGCAGCCGTGAACGTTCATTGTAGCAATCCCGGAAATCATAGATAATTTTGGCAATGACAGGCGGATAAGCGGGCTGTTCATCCGTTTCACGTGCCAGTTCTTTTTCCGCAATGGTAACGATAGCCGCCGCCGTTTCTTCCGGAACTGTCTCAGAACGTCCGTCATTACCCGGTACCGCATCATCCGCCAGGTCCACATCCTCAAAGCGCGGATCATCCGGATGGTACCAGACTTTAATCATCTGCCGGATTTCATATTCCAGCTTCTCGCGGGTATGCGGCTTTTCGCCTAATTTAGCCAGTTTGGATGATACGATTGTCTTGTAACCTGATTTAGCAAGGATAGCCACACCAGTATTGTATTCTCTCTTAGCAGAGTTCAGCCAGGCGATACCTTCTCTGCGGGCTACGATATAAGCATTTGTAATTTCAGCCATGATTCTTGATATTAACGTTATACAAAGGTGTTGCGAATTTTATTGCTGTGATAGGACAAAACAAAATGTCCGCCTTCCGGAAAAACTCCGGAGACGGACATAAACAAGCAACTAACCAAACGAAGAAACAAAAATCAACCTCCAGGTGCGTTCTTTACAGTGAGAATGTCTTCCGCATCACCTTCATACACACATTTACGCGGTGCAGTGAAAGTATAATGAAGTGTGTTCTGATTACGCGCAGTAGAGTTTGCCCCGGTGGTAGAACCATCTCCGGAGGCACGCATAGCACCGCGGCGTTTGTCACCCATCAGGTAGTTCGTGCCGTTGTTGTCGGTCACGATAAAGAACATCTTGCGGCCTTTGGTCGCATTCTCAAAACCGAATATCTTCTTCCGCATCTTGGCCGAAATGATATTCAAGTCCATCAGGAACGATTCACCACCGGTTTCTCCCTGATCCGTAATCTTGAACTCAGCCAGTTCGTCAGTGATATCCATCTTATAGGCCCGGCAACCTTCTTTCATAACAAGATCACCGACCAGTGCACCGGCGGCCTCCAGTGAAAGCGGATCATCCGTCTTTTTCGGGTAGTCCGGCCATGTCGCCACATCTGCATGATAACCGAAGATAACGGACGGTATGATACCGCCCATATTATCCTGGTTCTCGCAGTCCATTGCCTCGTTGATATCATCAAGGGCAATACATAATTTAGGATCTACTTCTGCCATAGTCACAGGATTTATTCAGATTTAACAACGTATGTACCCGTCACTTTCTCTACTGCACCCGCAGCAGGAGTTTTCTTCTGCACGGCAGGAGTGGTATATCCGGCGGCCTCCAGGAACTCGACGGTATATTCCTTACCACCGGGAACCGCTACATACGTACCGGAATCACGCCAAGCCTCTTCACCCTGAATGCGCCATTTGCCACCGTTGGCCTTCGCTTCATCCGGTGCAATTGTGACCTCGATATATCCGAATGGATTGGTCCCTTCAGGATCCACCGGACGGTCATTGACGCAGAACTCCGATTTATGCACCGATACGAACTGGAAGCCAATCACGTACTTGCCCGCAGCATCGAACGTATAAGGATTGCCGGAATTGAACGGCTTGATAGACTTGAAATCGCTCTCTTTGTCAAATCCGTAGCAAATGTTATTTTTAGTACTCAGCATGATAAACTGGCTACCATCGGGAAGATTTGGAACACGTACCAGCTCACAACGGTTGTTGGAACCGAGCAGGTGTTGTGTATCGGAAGTATCTTCTTTTAATCCGATAACGATAGTACCTTCATCTTTGCGCCAGTCATCATACATGTCGCCCAAATCGTCGGAAATGAACATCTTGATGTTCTTCTTGCGCTTGAAGGTACGCGGCATGTGACGCCACATCTCCAGCAACTTTTCGCCAATGTTGGCACGAGTCAGCTCACCGGTGGCATATACGTTGCCTTCAGCACTGGAGATATCTCCGACTGCCTCGCCTTCGGTAACAATGGTACCGATACCGTCGAAAGAGTCCTGAATGTCCGTCTTGTTCTCATCAGCGCTGTATTTCGCTGTGAAAAGAGCAAACAGCAAATCATTGGATGCCAGTTCATGGCCGTGGTTGATCAGCCACAACTCGAAGGGATGTTCTTTGCGGAGCGTACCGGGTACCTCAGCAATGTAGGTGCGGCGGTAACGTTCCGGCTCATCGGACATCTCCATCACGACGGGACGAACGACCAGACGACGCGGAACAATCTTACCCAGATACTTGCCGGCTGTAAACTTGCCGGTGTACTTGCTGGAGATGCTGCCGCCTTCTACCTTGCCCAATTCAAGGGAATCGGTAATACCCGGTACCGGAGTGAAATGTTTCAATACCTCCGAAGCGTCGAGCTTATCGACCGCCTTCAGGATGTCTCTGTGTTTTTTTACCGCGGTCAGAACCGTGGTAATGTCAATAGGTGCTTTAAAATCCATAAATAGAATAGTTTAGATGTTATTCATTCTCATAACTGTTGATCGGATCCGTAGCGATATCGGCAAATTTGCTGTCCTCGTTCGATTCCTGATGACTGGCGGTTGCCGTTCCGGGAATCTTGGCCACGATATTGCGGATAACCTGTACCTTAGTCTTGTTGTCGGCCGCATTCCTGACGCTATCGCTCAGGCTATCGAGGTCGTTGACAACTGCCGTCAGATTGTTTTCGGCCGTCTGTCTGGCTGTATTGGCGGCTGTCAGATCGCTTTCAGCTTTGGTTTTCGCTTCATTGGCTACCTTGATGGCGTTATTGATGGCCTGCAAGTTCTCTACGGTAAGCGATATCTTACCGTCTTTTTCCTCAATGCCTTCACAATTGAGGATCTGATTAATGAAAGTAAATTCTTTACGCATGGAAATAACTGTATTTGAATTAGAAATGTCTTCAGAGGTATTATTGGCAGGAAACAGGCTTTTGATACCGTCAATGATTTGGGAAACAAGGTTTCTGTCATTTCCTTTGGGTTGCGTTTCCGATTCGGAAGCATTGAGTACCGGCAACGGTAAACCATTGGCGGTAAAACAGTCCGTTATCTCATCGGTCACTTGCGGCTTCTTATGGGTACCGGGAATAATCTTGTCTATGAATCCCCAGTCCTTGGCTTCTGCGGCAGGCATCCAGCGTTCTTCTTCCATAAGGGTGATAACGTCCTTCAGACTCTTGCCGCTGCGGTTGATGTACTTCTGTGCGATCATCAGGTCAATAGCCTCGGCACTCTTCTTTTTGTTCTGCAACTCCTTGATGGTGTCTTCGAGCTGATCCGCGTTGAGCTGTCCCCAAATGTCCACGCCCAGGCTGCACTTATGAGCCAGCCACATGCCATCTTCGTGCATCTCAATGGACTTGGCACCGAACGCCAGTATAGTAGCTGCCGAAGCGTTGAAGCTGATAAACTCCACCGTCACGTTGCCATGATCGGCCATCAGGCTTGACATGGCGATAGCTTCAGCCACATCACCGCCCGGACTGGAAACCTTCAGACGTACCGGCTGCCCTTTTGCTTTGTCCAAAAAGTATTTCAGGTAGTTCTTGTTATACCAGAAGCGATCAATCGCTCCAAAAAGTGTGATAACTGTTTCGTTCATATAACTTTTTTGCGCAAAGAAAAATGCAAAAAAAGCGGTGCCCAAGGACACAGGGCACCGCCGGACGGCAGATAAATCTATAATTTAAAGCCTGTTACACATAAACAGCAGAAGTCATGCAGCTACATTTCTTCTATATTTTCAATGAAGATGGTGGGTTCATCCTGGATACAGGTGAATGTAAAAGACGTGCCGTTCCGTTCTGAAACCGAACGCCCGCTTGTTTTGTTCGTGGCAAACAACATTAACGCGTCTTCTTGCCCGCACCAATGGACCTGGCCGTTGCCGTCCACCGCCAATACATACCACAAGCCACGCTCCAGAGTCTCCATCAGCTGATGATTCACTGAGGAAAGTTTCGGAATCACCCCTTCAACCGACACATTCCAGCAATCCCCCGCATCATTTACCTCCTTGTCCTCATTATATATAAGTGTCATTGGCATACACCGGAATGGAAATAATGTTCTCCCGGTTGCGAAGCTCCAGGTAGTTCAGACCACCGGCATAATCCTTACGGATCCGCAAAAACGAAGTCGGGGAAACGGCAATCACCTGCAACAGTCCTCCGATGTTTTCAAAATCATAATTTATCACTTTCATACGCTAATCTTCCTTGCTGGGAAATTGTCCCAAACTCGGACAACTTCCCCAATATTATACGGTTAATAAAATCAAAAATAGTAGTATTCTCCACTGTCTTCCGATATCCGTGTCGGTTATACTCCCTGCGGATGGTGTCATAAGACCAGGTGTCTTCAGTAAATCCGAACTTCGTCTGGAAATTGCGGATAGCGGCTGATAATGGAAGTCCCATACTCACATGGGTATCAAGATAGAGGAACAATATCTGTTTGATCCGCCGTTCAATCTTGGTACCGAACGCCACCACTTCAGTATTTGACATCGACCAGCCATAGCGGTAGAAGTCATCACGACGTATCTCTACCGCCACATTGGCCGTATAGCGGTAGAGGTTACGGTATTTGTTCTCGTAGCGTCCGGGCTTGGACAGCCGGGAAAGGAAATCGTTCTGCAACTCCTTGTCGGAAGACAGGTTAACGATTTCAGTCCAGGTATCATCAGGCGTATTGAAATTATGCAAAAGGAACTGCTTAACATATGGTTTGCAAGGCAGCCAACAGACAAATCGGTCTTTCTTTATCATTTAAAGTGTTGATTTTTACACAAATATACTAAATACCGAGCATATAACCAAGTCCTTGCACGGATATAGTATAAAATTCGTGCGGCAGTACTTTTGTACATGTACACATTTATACACACCTGTATATCAATAGATTACACCCGCACAAAAATCGTACATTCCCGCACTAATTCTTCCGTTTGCGTACTTTTCGGCCTTTTTCCCGAAAAAGTACAATTCGTGCGCTATTTGTGCGCAATTCGTGCGGATTTTGTGCGCCTGTAATTTGTTGCATATCAAATTGATATAAGAAAACAACAGTACTTCTGCACGAATGCACGATTTTTTTTCTGTTTTTTAAGGTAGTCTCTTTTTAAAAGAAGAATAAAAAAAAGAATAATATACCCCCTCCGGCAGTTCCCACGACTGTCGCTCATGCACGTTTGTCCAAATCGTTATTGTAATGGGTTGGGGGAAAGGGGGAAGGGGCAAAAGAAAGAAAAGATAGCATCCGACTGTACTCACGTACCGCCGGATGCAGGCAAACACTCAATATGTACTTTTAAGAATACTCCGTGTTATGTTTTCCCGGAATGACCGGTAATCATCAAAAGAATACTCCTGTTATGGAAGGTCCTCCGGATAGAATACTCTGCAAATGAACTCGTACTCACGGGGAATTGAACGGACTCCTACAACTACACACAGGCCCCGTGCAGCCATTTCATATAAACGTTGGTTAGTGAGTACGGCCCCACGAAAATTATAATTACTACAGAAAACGAAATAGGCCGTTGCCAGGTCTATACTGAAGATATCATTCGATATGATTTTTGCCGCATCTGAAGGAATGCGGGCAAAGCCAAGCCGTACTACCAGGCGACTCAACAGCTGCTTGCGTTCGACCGGATCCGGTGAAACGACCACCAATATTTTATGCTCTTTTTTTAGCATGATTTCTTGCGTAATTCATTGAAAATATGTATCTTTACATCGTAGTAAATTGGCATAATCTACTCCTTTTCCCGTCTCGGAGTGAAGCGATTTACAGAGGGGCTAAAGCCCGTTGTCCGTCTCACGTACTCCACATCATCCGACAACTCCAACTGTCCTGTATGCACATCGTATGGTTGTTCCGCAATGAGTATTTTCACGATATCCTGAAACAGCTTCAGGTCTTTTTCCTGACAACGATCTGAAATACGGAACTGTTCACCTTCCGGCAAGTCAATACACATCAGATATACTGCATCATAGAACGCCATGAAACGCTCAGGTGCCATCTCATAGAGAGGCATAAGCCGGGCTATAATATCGGAATGTGTATCGTTCATCAGAATGCAAGCTTATTAGTTGATGCTTCAGGAAGATCACTCTGCGGTGCCAGTTCGCCAGCTGCTTTTCCTATGGTAAAGTATTCAATCCCTCCGGATTTGTCATCTATAACCGGCTTTCCGTCTTTATCCAGGAAGAGGGGCAAACCGCTTTTTGCGTCATACTTATGCGGATTGAATACCCAGCCTTTCCATTCGCAATATTTCTTCAGTTTGTCTTTAAATGCCGTAGCACTGATAAACTTGCGTTGCTGCGGATCATAGTTACAGAAATTGTCGTAAATCTCCTTACGGGGAGTACGGCGGTGGTTTTCTTCGCTACTAAAATATTCATCCGCCCAGGATATAAGAGTTTCGCCAATTTCCTGTCTGAGCTTACGTTGCTGCAAGCGTTCGCCCGGTGCCTGTACAACTCCAAATTTCAAGTAAAGCTGTATGCAGTTGGCCAACATGTTCCAAGTCAGGTTCCACTGCGTGAAGTCCCATTCGGAAAAGAATAACACCCCGAAATCATCCATAGGCTTATGCTGGTCGTTATAGAAATCAGAAAAGGCTATCAGCCATTGCCGGTCAGTATAACTGGAACCCGTACCACGGATAGCATGGTTCGTTGGAATATATACTTTAGGAGACTTTGCGAAAGGATAGGTGATACGTGCGCCTCCTTTCTTGTTTACAGTCCAGTCACCGGTAAGGTTAGGAAACAGAAACTCAAAATTGAAATTCTGCATGACATCATCAATAAACACCAGACGGGTCTGTTCATCAATATCATTCCAAATGAAACTGTCATTGAAGATATCCGTCCGTTTTCCGGATATATAGACTGTATCAACTACCTGGCGCATTAATTCGCCAACAAGCGATTTACCGCTACGGCCGTTACTGTCGCCCACTTCCGACTGCTTGCCGTCCATGCCAATAACGGCACGTGTCACGTTCGCGTCCTTGCACTCCATCAGCATATAGCCAATAGCACACATTTTACTGAGCAAGTGGAGGTTGTTTTCATAAAGTTCGTCTTCTTCAATCTCTTCAGTTTTTTTTCTCCAGGTAAAATTACTGGTATTGATCAGGAATTGCAGATAATGACATTTCTTTCCTTCCAGAGAGAGTTCATAATCATATTTGCCGGCTTTTTCTCTGAAGGCAATGAGGGGATGCCCGAGGTATTTGGCATCGGTGTTTTTCCGCTGTTCTTCCCATATCTGGTGAGTAATACTTTCGTAGCCCACTTCTTTGACTTCATGTTGTGTGATATGCCAGCAGCGGTCACGGAAATAGAAGTATTGTTCATCACGGGACGGGGATATAAAATTGGGTTGGATAAAAGCAAGCCTTGACATCTGAAATGGTCCGACATATTGCGAGCCTCCCTTGAGTAACTGATTATTGACGAAGCGGCTGCAATTCTGTTCGGCAAAGGCGAACATGAAATCGCGTGCATCTTCTACGTCAATAGTCCGGACTACTGGCGGATCCAGATGAATGTAGGTCCACAACTTCGTATCGAGCAAACGATATCGCCCGATCCCCCGGTTTTGAAAAAAGGTTTTGGCGGCCACATAGTCGTATTCAAACACCGGTATTCTGTTACCGTTCGTTTCCTTAAAATCTTCATTCCAGAATTTTTCATCTTCATCATAGGGTAGTGCGGATACCACCCTGCCGCTTTCGTCAAACTTATAGGCATACCGGCCAAAGATAAACTCCGGAAGTTCCTGTAAAACTTCGCGGTGTTGCTCGGCAAATTTTTCGTGGCTATGCAGATTCCATAACTCACGTATTTTCTGATCGTTCCATGCCGTAATTTTAAATATTTCTACATACTTGCCGATTCCGGATTTCTCATTGCAGGCAAATTCCAGATCCTTGGCAAGTTCTTCTTCATGGCCGCTCAGTTTGTTTGCCAACAGATCATCCAATCCCTTGTCACCTTCATCGTTTTTATTGATGTGGCCAATGAATATTTCCACCATGATGCCGCGGTTCTTCAGCATCCGCATATATTCTTTGAAATTTCGGGCAGCGGCGAAGAAACACCGCGGACGTGTATCAACAGGAGTATTAAACTTTATATTGTTGGACAGATCATTCCAGTCCGAATCAAAGATGAAGGCCACTTCCTTGACCCCGCAAACGGTGATAATCTTGACGAGATCTTCCGGCAATGCCCCTTTCTGCCCCAGGTTCTGAATACCGCTAACCGCTATTGAGGGAATACCGTGTTTGCAAGCCTTCTCCGCTTTTTTTTCCCCTTCCTGGATGTAGAGTCTCGGAAATTGCTCTTTCTTTTTGTACATCTGCCTCATGCGTTCCGGAATGTATATGGGCGTACCGCTGCCGGCAGGAGATTTGTATTTGAACGGTTTCCCTTCCTTGTCCCGATGTTCGTCCGGGAACTGCCAGCGGACCCGATAATACACCTTGGGTTCCTGCTTGCCACGTCCCGGTAATTTGCGCATATAGGTAACCGGCATACCGTCCAGATCATAGTATTCTATAATGACATCATCCCCATCAACGATATTACCATATTCATCAATGGTTCCCGGACGGAAAGTTTTTGCCTCAAAAATACTCTGTGTATCTCCTTTTTTAAAGATATGTGCCGTCACATCTTGATAGGTCAGTCCGCTACCGGCAAGCATACGGGCGCAGAATGTATCAATGCTTTCTCCTTTGGCCTCCTTGCTTTGTTTCTTCATTTTAGCAGGCTTGGCTGGCTTTTTCTCCGGTTTTGGATCAAGCAGTACATTGAACTTGCGTGCCAGGTGGTCGAGGGCTTCCAGAAATTGCATATCTTCCGCCCTCTGCAAATAGTCCAGCGGTTCCTTACCCTTTATATCCGGGCAACTGAAGCATTTGAAAATCTGTTTGGCCGGAGAAATATGTAGCTTCTCCTGTCCGTGGCATTTGGGACATTCGCACTTATATTCAGCGCCCCGTTTCCGTAGTTCGTGAAAGTCACCGATAATATCAAGGAGCTTCCCTTTGGAAGCTTCCTTGATCCGTTTTATATCATCTTTAGTAAAGTACATAAGAGTTTTATATGTTGCCGCTACGAATTACACTGTTTTTAGGATTAAGTGATAGGACTTAAATTTTGCCAAGAAACAGCATATACGTATCGAGTTCATTTTTCAGCCGGGCATTCTCATTTCTGAGTTGCTCAATGGTATTGTTCCGGCAGGAAACAGCCTGGTGTAGCCGGCTGATTTCTTGCGAATAATCAATTTGTTTCTCACTCCTTTCTATCTTCTTCAGTAGCTGCTGTTTCACCTTGCCGATTTCCTGTTCCAGGTAAGCATTCCGCTTCAGCACACTTTTGATTTGCCTCTCCAGATACAGGGTGCGCTGTTGCTCTCTGTGATAATCTTTGAGCAGGTATTTGAATAAGATCTCGATAGGGATATCGAGTGCAAGATTGTCTTCTGCCATAATTGCCCTATATATAAAAGTTAATCACCTATTAGCTGCTTAATCGTATAATTTTGTTTCCCTTTGAATTTAGAGAAATAATTCAGGAACACCCGAAGTTAAATCCCAAAGCCGGTATTCCTCAAACATTCATAAATCTTCTTCAATAAAAGTGTTGGTCGTATTTATAACTCCTGCTGAATCAATAGTTTGACCATCACGAATAAATATTTTATCATACATCAAGGCTTTATAGTTAGACTCCGTCATGTAGAATACACATACACGCCCATCGGCATACAATTTGCATTTCATAAATCCAGTACCTTCCACTGAACCTATTACATCTATTTGCATTGTTCTTTTTCCCATTTGTTATACGTTAAATGTAAGTCACTTTTTTATCCGTAGTGGCAATTTTGAGCACCTTGTATTCAGTCAATGGGGACGCTTTTTTTTGTAGTTTAGCACATCGTTTATCAGCATCCCTCTTTGTTGTAGGTTGGCACATTGTTTCCACGTGCCAACCTCGAAAATAACGTGCTATAACATACTGCTTTTTCATATATGATTTATTATACTTTTGAAAAAGAAAACAACTCAGTTCCATTTGAAATTTGTGTGCTAAAAGCTATCTTTTTTGCATTGCAATATTTAGCCAACTTGTATTTGAAAACTGTATATGAGACATATTTACGTCTCGCATTATCCTCTTTATAGAATAGTTCATATAGCTTTCTTCTGGAGATGGTCTGATTTAGATATGAAGGATTTGAAAAATAGTTGTCTGCCCAAGAAGTAAAATCCATCCCTATTTCGACTTCTATTTTACTTTCCCATAGAATTTCCTGGGTTAACACAGGTCCATAATTCAAATAAAGTTGTACGCAGTCAGCGATCAACATATAAGCATACTTCCAGTCTTCGATATCCCAGTCTGTGAAGAAACATTTTCCGAAATCATCAATGGGGCTATGGCTGGCATTGTAATAATCAGAAAAGGGAAGTTCCCATTTCCTATAATCGACACTAACTCCTTTGCCAGCTATCTCCGAGAAAGTTGTGATAACTATTTTGGGAGAATATGAATAAGGGATCATATCTACTTGTTTTCCTTTTCTATTGATCACCCAGTCTCCATTAATACATGGAAATAACCAATCAAATTCAAAGTTTTCCGGTAGATCATCAAGCACAACGAGTTTGGTCTGTGAGGATAGGTCATTCCAAATAAAAGCATTATTTATATCGATGAATCTACCAGTTATGTGTTCTGCTTGAATGAACTTGGCTATGAAATTCACAAATAAGGTTTTCCCACTCCGTCCGGGTTCTTTGTTCATGTAATCGGTTGCAATGACTGCACGCGAAACATCCGGTCTCTTTTTCTGAAAAATCAAGTACCCAATAGCACAAAGTTTGCTCAATAGGATAGAGGCTTCTTGCCGTTTGTCTTCTTCAGTGATTTCTTCCGGTATTTTGCGCCAAGTGAAGTTACTGGTATTAATCAAGAACTGGAGGAACTGGCATTTTTTACCTTCTTGAGTTAGTTCATAATGACAGACATTATCTGTTTTGTGAAATTGAATTAATGATGTAGTCATGATATTTTCAATAATTTTATTAGGAATTTATTAACTCATATCCCTTGTTAGTTGGACGATAAACAACATCTCCGAATGGTCCAGCCGATTTTGTCAATAAACCGTTTTCTACCATTTTGTCTAATTCATCGGATGGTTTGCTATAACCACCCCATCCTTTTTTGCAGATATGTTCTAAATGAATAAACTGCATCTTGCTTAATTTTATATCCATTTGATTCATTGTTAATTAGTTATTAGTTATTCTTTGAAATCCAATTATCAGTATCACAGTAAAAGCAATATCCGCTTTTAGGATGTTCCGCACCGTCTTTAGCTCCACAAGTTCCACAATAATACTCCTTGTCATATTCCGGGGAAAGACCTTTATTTCGTTCTTTAATGACGGCTTTTCTTTCTTCAAGCATCATCATTTTATCGGGATTACGGCTCAAATAAAATTTTCTGACTTTATGTATTTGCTTTTCAAACAGTTCGTCAGATTCAGCTATTTGCTTTGCTGTATATTTGCTCATATTTCTTTAGTTATTAACTTATCACCCATGTATTAAAGAAATAATTAAGCTACTTCTTTCAAGCGCACCAACTCCTCCGTTTTTACTTTCCGTCCTCGACTACGACAATAGGAACCATCTGAAATAAAATCATTAAAGATTATCAAAACAACCAAAGCCACTGCACCAATGGCACGCTTTAAAGGTGATAGCTCAAAGCTAATGTTGAAGTGCGTGCAAAACCACCATGCAGACAGCTCATTTATCTTACCGATATGAAGTTTTTGATATATCTTACGAAGAATATTATCCACGGTATAGCGAGAAATACCAAGATCATCAGCAACTTCTTTTTGGGAAGCCCCCCAAGCTATACGTTCCGCGATTTGTATTTCTCTATTCGACAATGCAGCCATATCATCGTATATTTTGATCTTCAGGAACAATCTCCCAAATATCAACCACTCCATATCTCTGGAGAATGTCAGTGATTACTTCATACTTCGACATAGTGATATCCACAATACCACTATTAAGTAAGTGCGAAAAGTAAGTGTAACGTGTAATGCCTAATGCATGCATCAAGTTCTTGCGAACTTCATCTTTCTGGGCTATAGTCACTTGACGATAGCCTTTTTTAAAGTAATAGCGTTTTTTCGCTATTGCAGGGGTTTCGATTTCTTTGTACATTTGTTTCGTGTGATTTAAAATACAATGCAAATATGAACAATATATAGTTTAAAAACAAATGAAATGTGAATTATATATAGTTCGATTAACTTTTATTATGGGTACAAAACAAAAATCATCGGCTGTTCGAGATAGATTAATTGCTCTTTGCGAGGCATTAGAGCTATCACGACGTGAGTTTTCCATCAGCATAGGCCGTACATCAACCTATGTGACAAGTCTAAACAATGATATAACTTCAGGCGTATTGAATGATATATTAATCATATATCCTCAAGTCAATATTATGTGGCTTAT
The DNA here is from genome assembly GCF_020091405.1 of Bacteroides cellulosilyticus. Classification (NCBI taxonomy): domain Bacteria; kingdom Pseudomonadati; phylum Bacteroidota; class Bacteroidia; order Bacteroidales; family Bacteroidaceae; genus Bacteroides; species Bacteroides cellulosilyticus. The sequence goes on along the minus strand of NZ_CP081903.1, from coordinate 2,551,910 downwards.
CACTGGAAAAGGAGAAAAGTTCATAACTCCTGAACCTACAGACGCCCTTTTTCAGCATTTAAAAGAAGAAAATAAAGAATTAAAAATAAGAAATGAAGAATTAAATCGCGAAATAGGTAAACTTCAAGAACAGATCAAAGAAATTAAAAAACATGTCCCCGAGAAAGACAATGTAATATGTGCCATTGCAAGCGGATCAGATTTGGGAAAATAGAATATATTATATCCAAATATTAGATGATTGTACCAAATAAAAAAGAGCAGTAAAAATCACATTACGAGATTTATCCTCGGACAGATTTCGGACAAATACCCTATAAAAACAACTGAATCAGAAAGCGTATTAGATTGATATTCAGATATGCCGAATAATGTAAGTTTACATATAAGGTCGGATCTCCGCAACTAAATAAAAAAGACCGTTTTTCAACGGTCTTTTTTCGTATCCTGACAATACCTATTGTTATTTCACAACTACTGTTGCAGCTTCTTTCAACTTTATATCCAATGAAGCGTCTTTAGATTGAGGCATCCAAACTACCTGGCGACATTCGCCATTTTCCAAAGTACATTTTTGATAACCATGAGCATATAGATATTCCGTATCAACATGGAAAGAACTTGCATTCACATTCCAACTCCGTATCCCGTTCAGATGAAGATACAAATTATCCGCTTTGCCAGTATTAAACAACCACGCACCATTCTGGACTGTTAGAGCTCTAAAATTACAGTCATTTATGGTAGCATAATCTTGCACCATCAAAGACAATGAATCGCGGGTTAACCCTTCAACAGTCATTTTTTGAGCTTCAAGACTGGTCTGTAAGAACTGAACATGATCCGGCAGAGCTATAGTCATCTCTTCGGAGCGCAAATTAAGCCAATACAGATCCTGATATTTCTTTTCAAGCTTATCATTAGGAAAATCAAATACGATACGTAATGTATCTCCAACTGAGTTCATCGTCATGAATTCATCCATACCGGAAGCATAAGTGAAAGTTCCCCGTCCAGCTTCGGCAGGAGTAATTTTCAAAGGAAGCCCTCCAAATGCCGGCATTCTTATTCCCTTCTCTTCGCCCTCGCCGGTAGTGATGATATTTCTAACCGCCACCATCTGTATAACTTTGCATTCCGGCAGTTGAACCGCCTTCTTTTCTCCTTTAATATCCAGGAAAATATTATCCCAACCTGTAACTTGCATAGAGGCGTAGAATATGCCAGCGCACACCACAACCAATCCGGTAAGCAACATTCCAAATATTATATAAGTTGTTCGTTTCATAATCTTCTTCTTTATTTTTGTTTCTTACTAAATTCTCTGTACATAGCAGACATGTCCTCCGCCGAAATACCGAGGGTATACATCTGCTTGAAGAAATAATCAACTTCTTCTTTGAGAAAATACTCTTTACGCAATGAAAGGATTAACGCGCGAGCACCGGAAGCGACAAAATAACCGATACCACGTTTGTTATAGATAACTTCCTGCGATTGCAGATAATCGTATGAACGCATCACTGTATTGGCGTTCACCTCTACCACAGCTGCATATTCTCTGACGGATGGTATGCGTTCCTCTTCCCGATATTGCCCGAGAAGTACCTCGTCACAAATGCGATCTGCTATTTGAAGATAGATGGCTTTACTTTCTTTAAAATTCATACTTACCAGCGGTTAATGATTTCAGACTCTTTGAAACGGAAATAAGCAACTACCCAGTTAAAGACGGCCATTGCGAAAAAGATTACCGTAGATGAGAGTGTCATCGTTTCATCCGATACGGTCTGATTTACTCCACCACCGCGACCTTCAAATAGCATTTTCGCTAATACTGAGCCTATCGCTATATAAACTATAGCAATCACAACAATAGCTGAAAAAGTCTTCACAAATGAATTCTTTGGCCAAATGGAGCTACCCAAAACAAACAGGGACTGTGCAAAGAAATAAGCACTTACTCCCAACATGAAATAATTGCAATCATCAAAAACCGTCCAGAATTGTTCTTTTCCTACCAGATGGGAAAGCGGAGTAGAAGCAATAATGCCTTTCAACTCGGGATAACTAATCATATAAACTGTTACACGTGTCCAGTCCGCCAGTTTGAAAGCTATTAGAAATACGATAAGGAAACCGAAGGTAAATACCAGCCAACGTGAGAAAAACTTTTCGAACATTGTGGCAGGAATCATCAACATAGCTATCCGACTCGTTTTAGTCTTCATGCGCTCCATTATAAACGAAGCACTCAAAAGCCCCATAATAACAAGTGCCCAGACGAAAGCTCCTAACTCGAAATTCCAGATAGGATCCTGAGTTATCCCTCTATTAATCAGACCTTCCGGATAATTATATTGAAAATATCCGTTCCATACGAAAGCAATCGCCATTATACCGTACATCATTACGAAGCGGAGCAAATTTGCCTTCCAACTCTCCACCATTTCTTTGCGACATAAGTTCACAAAACGGGGTGCACTAAAAAAGGTATCGCGTATCATTGTTCATTCTGTTTAGGGTGAAACATTCCTTTTATTTTCTCAGGGTCCGTAAGCGCAGCACCGAACAACAATTCAAGATTGATCTCCGACTCTTCATCATCCGTATTCGGCAACATCAGGAAATTACCCTGTATGGAAGGAAGCGTGTATATTGCTGCTTCTGCCAATTCGCGGTCATCGCTTTCAACGAAAAGAAACTTACTACAGATGTTGGCAGTGGATGCGTCGAGCAACACATGACTGTTATCCATAATCACCACATGATCCAGTATCTTATCAATATCCCGCACCTGGTGGGTAGAGATAATAATGGTTCTGTCGTCCGACATGCCCGAAGCTATAAATTTACGGAACTGGCTCTTACCCGGAATATCAAGACCATTGGTCGGTTCGTCCATAATCAGCAGTGAGGTGTGGGTAGCCAATGCAAAGCTCATAAAGACTTTCTTCTTCTGCCCCATAGACAAGGCTCCCAGATCAATATCCTGCTCCATTTCGAAGTAATGCAGGTATTTCACCATGTCCTCCTTACTGAAACGGGGATAGAACTGGCTGTTCAACTCCACGTAGCTGACTAAAGATATAGGAGGTAATTCAAATTCTTCGGGAACCAGGAACATGTCCTGTAGTGTGATAGGCAACCGACGGCGTACATCGGTATCATGGTACATTATTTTCCCACTCTTGGGAGTAAGCAAACCGCTCATCAGATAAAGCAGTGTAGATTTGCCGGCACCGTTCTTTCCCAGTAACCCGTATACCCTACCCTTCTCTAACGAGAGCGAAAAATCGTGCAGGACTTCTTTTTTACCCCGACGATAACTGAACGAAATGTTTTCTACCTGTAGCATACTTATATGTTTTTATAGGTGGCAAGGAAACAAGATACAAGGAGAAGGCCTTGTCAACTGGTATCTGATACCTTGTTAACCCCAATATTAGTGTATTAGTTTATTAGTACACCGCAAAGGTAGATAATCTTTTTAATAATCCAAGCGTTTACAGAAAAAAACATAAAAAAAGGAGGAGCTAAGAATCACTCTCCACTCCTCCCGACACGACAAACAACTAAAATTGTTGCTATTTGATGCCTTCCAACGCCTTTTTGGCAGTAGCATTGGCGGGGTCTATAGCCAGAATTTTATTCCAGAACTCTTTCGAAGCAGGATAGTCGCTCTTCAACAGATAGTAGTAGCCCAGATAACTGTAGCACTCTATCAACGCAGAGTTATACTTCGGTTCGTTTTTACTCAGCAGCATGTCCATTACCTTTTCATAATAAGGTTTCGCCAACCCGTCAGTAGTTTCGGGGTCCATAGCAGAATGGGTTCGGGCACGCCACATTTCTCCCAGATAACTGTCAGGAGCTTGTTCGGAAACAAGTGCGAACACAGAGTCAGCAGACTGCAACGCCAGTTTACGGTCGGCAGGCTGCACGGCGAGCGAATCCGAAGATGTGCCCTGTCCGTAATAAAGACGTCCTAACTGGAATAATGTTTCAGGAGTCTTCTTGTCTTTAGCTAATGCATCGTAATATTTGCGGTAAGCCGCAATAGCCTCTGCATAATTATTGTTCATTTCATGGGCATCGGATATTTCACGCCACAAGTCCACTTGTGTATTATCCTTATCCAATGCTTTGCCATATTCTATAATAGCTTTATCATATTTCTTCAATGCACTCAGTAAAGCGCCATAATAGCGGTAATCCAAATAAGAATAGTCTGCACGGTCCGAAGCATTGAAAAAAGCATCAGCAGCCTTCTCGGCATCTTCATAGCGTTTCAGGTCCGTATTGTTATACATGACAAGGCGGTTGAAGGCAGCGTGGCGTGCATTCTTCTGCAACCCCTTCTGTGCAACCTGCAATGATTTCTCAAAATCATGATTCAGGAACAGGGCAAAAGCATATTTCAGCATATCATCTTCCGTAGCAAGAGGCGTGTCGATGAATTTCGCATACATCTCGGCAGCTTTGCCAAAACGGTTGCCGGAATAATATACCTCAGCCAGTTCCCTGTCAGCTTCCAGACAGTTCGGATCTACAGCTTTGAGCTGCTCCAACTTTTCAATGGCCTGTGTAGGACTGGCAGACTTATAAGCCTGCGCATACTTCAGGTAGGCTTCCTTGCAATTCGGATCAAAATAGATGGCTTGCTCATAAAGTTGGCAAGCTTGTCCAATATTCTTTTGTGCAAGGGCAATATCCCCCTCCAATACAGACACCTTGGGATCCTTGTTATTGGCTTTCTTTGCCATAGCCAGATATTCCTGAGCTTCGGTGATCTTTCCGGCGTCCAGATAAACATGGGCTACGGAAGTCACAAGATCCACATTCTTTTTATTCTTCCCTTTCAGCAACTCCCCAGCCTCCTCGGAAGCTTGTGCGGGATTGGACTGAATCAAGGTTTTTACTTTATCTACCCCAGCCTGCCATTCGGGTACAGGCGTTTGTGCGGAAAGTGTGCCGGCCAACAGCAACGCTCCCATACTAAGAACTAACATCGTTTTCATAATAGCACTCATTTTAGTTATTTATCTTTTATATTCACCACCCGTACCTGTTGGGTAGCGGGTACTAATCCCGACTTTAAAATAATCCGCTGTCCCCGGTCGGAAGCGAGGAAGGAGGCAAATCCCCACGGAAGCGCGCTCCGCGGATCGTTTAACAGGGCATAGATGCTGCGTGCCAACGGATAATCACCGTAAAACAAATATGCCTGATAGGGTTTGAAACTGTTTTCCGGCGTCGCCTTGTCGGCAGCGCTGACGGACATCACACGTACTTCTTTGCTGAAGGAGAGCCCTGTGCTGTCATTACGGTCGCTCAGCCAATTCACGCCGATAATACCGATAGCATCAGGAGTCTTTGACACAAAGTCGATGACCTCTCTGTTGGTTTTCAATGCTTTCACCTGGTCCGATAACGGAGCACCCTTACAAATGGAATCTACCGCAAAACGCACGGTACTGGAGTTTTTGTTATCAAATACCAGGCAGATATCCTTCAGCCGGGATGCCGGATAAATCTCCTTCCATTGTGTAACCTTTCCCGTCAGGATGCTGCGAATTTCGTTCACGGTGATCAACGTATCAGGATTCTCCCTGTTCGTAATCAACGCTAGCCCATCCGTAGCAATCTTTATCTCCTGCGGGAAGAACTTCCGGCTATTGAAAGAGTTCACCTCCTCCGGTGTCAGCCTGCGACTGGTTATAGCCAACCGCAGACTGTCCTTGAGCAATAGATTGACGGCTTCCACTTCCGTCACATAACGGGGCACAATTCCTGCCAGAGGAAACAGTCCTTCAAATACATCCACCTCTTCCTGTACGATAGGCTGGAAACTTTCGTCCGCAGCAATTGCTATCACACCCGAAGTGTACGTATCCGTCAGCCCATCCTTAGGCTTACTTTGGCAGGCAGACACTGCAAGCAGCATCACTGCCAAACTCAAAAGTTGAAGTTGTTTCACCGTTTTCATGACACACACATTATTATTGTAACCTAAACACTACCGGAATTGTATACTTCACCGATACAGCTTTACCATTCTGTTTACCGGGAATCCACTTAGGCATGGACATAATCACACGGACAGCTTCTTTGTCCAAGTAAGGGTCTACACCTCTCAGCACATTCACATCACGCACACGACCATCCGCACCTACTACAAACTGGCAAGTCACACGTCCCTGCGTTCCGTTTTCCTGGGCAATAGTCGGATACTTCATATTCTTGCTGATGAACTGCATCATCTCAGCCTGCCCACCAGGGAACTGAGGCATCTGTTCTACCATATCGAAAACCTTTTCAGGTTCCGGTTCAGCTTGGGTAACCACTTGTTTCAGGTCGGCAATATCCTTACCATGCTCTTCGTCGTTACCTTTCACGTCAGCGATAGAAATAGTCACCTTCGTTTCCGCCAGTTCATGCTGGCTCTTTATTTCATCCTCATCTCTCACTTCCTCGTCCTTCTTGATGACGGGAGCCGTGAATTTGATAGAGCTCTTCAGTGCAGGAGGCGGGGGAGCAACGGGCTCCACTCTTTTCATTTCTTCCTGCTTAATTTCCGGTTCTTCCAATTGAGACAAGGTAGTCACCTCGGTCATCACTTCCTTCTGCTTCGGCGTAGCCATCTTTATCAAAGTAGGGATACTAAACCCTATCAATGCGATGACAATCACCAGTATCACAGCGATATTATGACGCTTCGGAGATTTCTCTCTTAACTGATAGGCACCGTATGCCTTATTCTTGCCACTGAATATCAGGTCACACCATTCCGAAGAACTTAAATCTACTTTAGCCATATTCTTACTTTTTTAGGTGTTACACATTATTCGGCAATGTTCTGCGACAATTCACCTTTGCTATCGTAGTTCTTTATCAGGAACTGGTCGGCTTCAGCGATGTCCGTAATCACATACTTACCTATATTACATATCTGCATTTCATCGAGTGCATCAATCAGATTCTTGTACGAAGCGTCATCGGTGGCTTTGATAATCACGGTCGGGGTATCCTTTCCACTCTTAATTTCCCCCACTTTCTTCGTAAACTCTTCTTCTGATATCTTAAGATTCAGTTTCTGCTGTTTCAGTTCGTTCACTTCATTTACAGCAGCTCTATTACGTTGCAAAAGCATTGCTCTCAGACCATCCGCCTTATAGGTTGTTTCCTTCAGCGAACTATAATCCTTATAGTTGGGCTCTCCATCGTAATAATACAATTTATCGTCACCTCCCAACAGCAATGTGATAGCCTGTGAAGCCTTCACTTTGGACTGCTGCTCTTCGGTAACATTCTTGTCATTGCTCGGCATGCTTATCTCCATTGTCTGAGGTTTGCTCAGTGAAGTACAAAGCATAAAGAAGGTAATCAGCAACATATTCATGTCCACCATCGGTGTAAAGTCCACCCTGACGGTCATTTTCTTCTGCTTATTTTTTCCGCCTTTATTCTTATTGCCGCTTTCTTGTATTTCAGCCATAATATTTCCTTTCTGTTAGTCTTCAGAAGTAGTCTTCAGAGAAGTAATCAGGTTATACCGGTTCTCTCTGAGGTCCTGAAGTGAGTTCATCACATTCTTGATTACGGAATAAGGAGTATTGGCATCCGCCTTGATGGCGATACGTAAATCTTTGTTCGCGGCACGGGCATTGCGTACCCAGGCTTTGAACTGATTATCGATACTGTCGGTAGGTATCCCCTCATTCTTTAACACAGCGTCTTGCTGATCCTGCGGCAAATCAAGGTACTTCTTCATACTCTTCATCGGTACCCCGAAAGTAGATACCAATGAGAATTTTTTAGTTTCCTCCGGAGTGAAAGTCACTCCATATTCTTGCCCCATTGCTTCCAGCACATCTTTCAAGTCAGACTGTTTGTCCAGACTCATAAATACTTTTCCCTCCGGATCGACCAATATTTGTAGGATATTCGTTTCCGGGATCTTAATCTCGGATACGGACCCCGGAGTGGTAACCTGTACCGGCTCTTTCTTCACGAACGTAGACGTCAACATGAAGAATGTCAGCAGCAATACAGTCACGTCACTCATCGCGGTCATGTCGATGAACGTACTTTTCTTTTTTATTTTCGCTCTACCCATAATTGTAGTATTTTAAAAGGGTTCGACCGATTTATTTATGCGTAGCTGCAAATGTCTGCACGATAGAGAAACCAACCTCGTCAAGGCTGTAAGTTAACTTATCAATCTTATTGGTATAATAGTTATAGGAGATAACGGCCAATGCACCGGTTAAGATACCGAAGGCAGTATTAATCAAAGCCTCGGAAATACCTTGTGACAATGCCATAGAGTCAGCAGAACCTCCGGCAGCCAGAGCGGCAAACGAACGGATCATACCGATAACCGTACCGAGCAATCCCATCAATGTACCCAGAGTAGTGATAGTACCGATAATAGGCAGGTTCTGTTCCATCATCGGCAGTTCCAATGCGGTAGCTTCTTCCAACTCTTTCTGGATGGCAAGTAACTTCTGGTCTTTAGCAAGAGTCGTATCATTCTCCATTTCAGCATACTTCTTCAGAGTAGCATTTACTACATTGGCTACAGAGCCACGTTGATTGTCACAAAGTTCCTGAGCCTTCTTCATATCACCGGCAGCCAAAGCAGCTTTGATGTTAGCAACGAATTTAGCCAATGAACCTTTACCGAAAGCAGCACCAATAGCGATGTAGCGTTCAATACTCAGTGCAATAACGGTCAGCAAGAGAGTCTGAATAACCGGAACGATGAATCCACCTTTGTAGATAGTACCGAGGAAGTTCCCTGGCAGCGGATGGTTGTTCGGGTCATTGTTCATGAAGTTAGAGGGGTTTCCCAACACAAAGTGAAAAATAAGCACGGCAACGATAAAGCAAATTACGATTACCCAACCGGCGGACTTGATGCCTTTAAAAGAGGCGGATTTCTTTTGAATAGTTTCCATGATGAAAAAATTAAATGGGTTTGTATTAAATTGATTTTTAAAATTAAGCGCATGGATACAGTTCTCCCCTTCACAGCATAGACATGCCGCTAACGCCCGTATAACCTACCCCAAGACATAGGGTTGTAAAAGGTCACCTGCTTTCAGCCATATTTAGGGAAAGAAGTAAAGGGAAAAAAGGGAAAACTAAATAAAAAGGAAGTTTAAATCACAATCCGCCGCAAAGTATAGATGTAGTATTCACTACTGAAGGATGTGTAATGCGGGTCTTTATCTGAATAATACAATTTGGATTGGTCGTGTACCAACAAGTTGTGGTGAGAAGAAATCATCAAAAAGCCTCTCATTACAGACGCTGTTTCAATAGCTCTACGAAAACGATAAGGATTAAAAGAATATCTTTCAGAGATAGGTTTGCTTCCAAGTTCGGCATCCGTGGTCCACATA